>NZ_JBQZFV010000003.1:0-376240 GCF_052691735.1 Serratia sp. NA_13 | reverse complement strand
AACCTGCCAATGGCAGGTTTTTTTGTTTGTGACCCGCCACTCAGTATTAATCAGGCTGGCGGCGATACAGCGCTATGACAAAATCGGTTTCACAGGCAAAAGTTTCGCAACCGCTCAGGTACTGCTGAACCCCAGGCGAAGCGCGCCAGGCGAAAGGTGTCATCTGCAGCAGGTTGGCCGCCTGCTCGCCCGGCAGCGTCATCGGGTACGCCAATGACTCAACCCGTTCGCAGTCAAAACCGGCAAACTGCTCATCCTGTTCGACATGCAGTTGCACCTGCTGATACACCTGCTCTTTCAATTGATACAGGTGACGTGGGCCAGGCGACACCGTTACCACCACCCCACCGGGTTTTACTACCCGAGCCAGTTCTTCAACTTTGCAAGGAGCGTAAATACGCAGTATGGCGTCCAGAGCAGCATCCGCAAACGGCAGTCGATGGCTCGACGCCACGCAAAATGAGACGGCCGGGTAACGCTTGGCAGCATAGCGGATCGCCACCTTGGCGACGTCCAGGCCGTAAACGGTGATATTACGCTGCTGCGTCATCCGGGCGGCCACTTCCGCCGTGTAATAGCCTTCGCCACAGCCGATATCCAGTAACGCCCGTGCATCGCTCGCCAACGCCTGATCCAACAGCTCTGCCACCCGCTGCTGCAAGGGTTGATAGAAACCCGCATCAAGGAACGCACGTCGCGCCTGCATCATTTCCACACTGTCTCCCGGCTGCTTTGAGCGCTTATGCTGTACCGGCATCAGGTTGACATAGCCTTCTTTGGCGCAGTCAAACTGATGGTTAGCGTCGCAACGCCATTGCAGATGAGAAAAGTGAAGCGGCTGATGACACAGAGGGCACTGATAAGACATGGCTTGGATTCCAGAGAGATACGGCGCGGCTAGTCTAAAGAAGCCTTCTGTACGATGCAAGGCAGATGCCGCAAGCCCCTAGTCAGCGAGGAAAAAAACTGGCTACACTGACGTTAACTTTTCTGACGCAGGTAAAGACGTGATATGACCGATTTTTCCCCACTGCTCAACGCCATCCCAGCCATTCAGCACGGTTTCGGCAACAAAAGTGCACTGCTGCCTGGCCATCTGTTGGCCTACCAATCCACCCTACCGGAAAAAAAACAGGTGCATGGCGCACGTATTGTTGACGTGACGCAGGCGACGCAACAGTGCGGTGAAGCCGATGGCTTTTATACCACTGAGCCCGGCATTCTGCTGAGTGTGTTAACGGCAGACTGCCTGCCGGTGATTTTCAGCCGCAACGACGGCTCTGCGATTGCTGCCGTCCATGCCGGTTGGCGTGGCCTGCTGGATGGCATACTGGAGCAATTGGCATTACGTATCAGCCGTGATGACTCAACGGCTAACTGGGTGGCTTCCATCGGCCCTGCCGCCGGCCCCTGCTGTTACGAGGTCAACGAAGAGCTGGTCACCCGCTTCAAGCAACAGCTGCCACTGCCCGCGGCCTTAATCAGCCCTCGCTATCGCCACCTGGACCTGGCCGCCATCGCCGAATCCAAACTGTGTGAACTGGGGTTTGCCGCCGTTGACCATGCCGGAAGCTGCACCATCTGCACCCCCAATACGAACCCGCAGCAGCCACAGCGTTTTAAATACACCAGCTATCGTCGCAACAGTCACCGACGCGAGCAAGATCCCTCGCATCCAGGCATTACCGGTCGGAATCAGTACGCAGGGATTATCATTACCGGCAGATAACAAAAACGAAAAAACCCGCACCAAGGCGGGTTTTTTGTACAGCTGACGCTGATTAGATTGCAGTAACGTTTACTGCAGATGGGCCTTTCTGGCCATCTTGGATTTCGAACTCAACGTTCTGGCCTTCAGCCAGGGTTTTGAAGCCGTTACCCTGGATTGCAGAGAAGTGTACGAACACGTCTTTGCTGCCGTCAGCTGGAGTGATGAAACCGAAACCTTTAGATTCGTTGAACCACTTAACTTGACCTTTGATCTTTGCCATCTTGAGTATTTCCTTTGGATTGTTTAAACCGCCCGGAGGCGTTACATAGACAAACTAGAGTCGTTACTGCTTGAGGCACTAAGATAAGGATCGGCAGAGAAGCGGTATTCAACGCTAACGTTTTTACTCAGAACTTCTTTACTGAAAATGCCACACATATACAGAACTGTACCTCGTTTTACCCAGATGCGTTATCACATACTCTGTATTCGATGGCAAGCCATTTTTAATCACTGGTGGAGCTGTCGCACATATTTGAAACGGTCGAGAGCAACATAAGCTTAAATAGGCTAAAAGATGTTGAAGCCTTAGCTATTTTCTGCTTAACAGTGTCACCCCGCTACACTCCGCACCCAGACTGAATTTTAACAATTCTTTCATCCAATTGAACAATGTATGTGGCAACATATAACCCCTGACGAACGCTTAGAACGTTAAAAATTTTGAATCTTTATGAAATTTCTTATAAAACTTTTGAATATCGATGAACGGGTACATTTGATATCGGATGATCCGACCATTGAGTCACCATCCGGACGGCCCAACGCTGGAACCGCCTCACATCTGTGACCTCACCCGCCTGTGACAACGAAATAATACTGAAGAACATTATTGCCCTCAGTGAGGGTGCGCACAATTTGTGCAGCGGAGTTCTCGCGACAAAAATCAAATAACGTGCCACTTTAGGGTGCATAAGCATGCAAAATCAGAATTTACGCACTATTGCCGTGCAGTGGCCGAGAAATACATCACTGTTTACAGGGGTTAAATAACGGCAATAATCTTGAGCATAGTGGGAATCTATAGCTGAATTAAATCTTAAAATCGGTACAGGTATTTACGTCATCAATAACAATGCCATGCGGACGTATTTATTTTATCTTTTTCTACGCGTTGTCTCTATTCATGCCAACAGGCTGGATCAGACCCGAGATAAGCAAGGCCCTACACTAGCCAATGGCTACAACCCGCATCGGGACTGGCCTGCAGACGGTGGCGACAACCGCCCCCGCCATACAGGGCCAGAAATAACGCTTAAGAGTTAGCTTCAAGCGCAATGTGCTCACCAATTTTGATGGGTCGGAACCGGTGCTGCTCTATTCCCGCTGCACTCAGAGCCAGATTTAATTGCTGCGGCGGTTCATCCAATGACTCATCGGCCAACTCAAAAACGCCCCAATGGATCGGAATGACCCGCGGCGCATTTAATTGTTGATACAGCGTCACCGACTGCTGCGGATCCATATGCTGTTCCTGCATGAACCAACGTGGTGCGTAGGCGCCAATCGGTAATGCCGCCACGTCAAACGGCCCTAAACGAGCTCCAATATCGGCCAGGCGATCCGAATAGCCGCTGTCTCCGGAAAAATAGAAACGCAGCGCTGGGTGATGGATCACCCAGCCGCACCAGAGGGAACGATTGCGGTCCCACAGGGTGCGCATACTCCAGTGACGAGCCGGTGTGCAATGGAAAGTCAAATCGCCCAATTGCAAGCTATCCCACCAGTCCAACTCTTCTACCCGCTGCAGCCGGTAACGTCGGAACCAGTTTTTCAGCCCCAGGGGCACAATAAAGGTCGCGTGCGGAAAACGCCGAGCCAACTGCCGCACGGTGCGCCGATCGAGATGGTCATAGTGATTGTGGGAGATTAAAACCACGTCCACTGCCGGCAACTGTTGCACCGTCAACGGCGGCGGTGTTTTGCGCTTCGGGCCATAAAAACTCAGCGGCGATGCACGTTCAGACAATACCGGGTCGATCAGGATATATCGGCCATCCAGGCGCAGCAGCATTGAGGCGTGCCCCAGCCACCAAATGCTGTTTTCACCGCCGCCAAGGTCGGCACGCTGCCACCAGCGCTGGGTAAACTGCTGATAGCCCATTTGCGGAGGTTTGGGCAACCCCTGCTTTTTACGCTCGTTCTGCCAGCGTTTCAAATCCCCATCCTGACGCTGCGAAGGCTCCGGGTTACGAAACCCCTGCGGGGTATGGTGCGTTTTGCCGGCATCATAGTAACGATTGGTTATCTTCAAATTGCTCTCCCGACCACTGCGGACACCCAACACGGGCAGGTGGATAACATAACAAGATACTCGAGCAGCGTGCTTTGTGAACCGTGCTCACCTTAGGCTGTTTCCCTTAATTGTACGTGAGTACCGCTGGCGGTCATTTGAGCGCGCCCCAAAAACCCGTACTCCGCGTTGTCGGGCTTGAACGTAGGCCCGGTCTTGATTACAGACTTTTGGGTCTGCGACGGCACCACATCCAATTAAGGGACACAGCCTTGAGTGACCTTTTCGGCTATTGTGTTGTCACAGTCCTTGTGAGAATGCCAGGGCCGACTAGAGCCTGTTAAGCATCTCTTAAGATCCTTGTGATTTACTTATAGGACATTCAGAAAAGGAGAAGTTATGAGCCGTTCTACATCACGCAAGTCAGGTGTTCGACTGGGCCGTATCCGCAGCGCGATGCTGGCACAGATGCAGTATTGGAAAATGTATGCCGCAATGAAACTGCGCCGGGTACGCGTACCGGTACCGCTGGTGCTATTGTTTGGTGCGCTGGTGAGTTTCTTCATGCTGGGCGTACTGATGCTAAGCGTGGTGGCTATCGATGTCATCACCACCCTGTTCCTGCTGTGCAGGAAGCTGTTGGGATTGGGTCGCGCCACCCCAGGCAATGCCTTTATGCCACGCAGCTAATGAATGGAACGGAGGCGCCAGATAGCGCCTCCGTTAAAAATTACCGCCGTACTTTAGCGCCTTTGCGGCGCGTCAGCAGAAAACCAACCCACAACAGCAAGATCCACACCGGCATCAGTAATACCGATATACGGATCCCCTCGCTGAAATACATAATCACCAGAATCAGGCTCAGGAACACCAGGCACAAATAGTTGCCGAAGGGATACCACAAGGCCTTGAAGACCGGGATCACGCCCTGGCGGTTCTTCGCCGCGCGGAATCGCAGGTGTGCCAGACAAATCATAACCCAGTTAATCACCAGGGTGGACACCACCAACGCCATCAGCAACTCAAACGCCTTACCGGGCATGACATAGTTGATCAGTACACCGACCGAAGTCACCAGCGCCGACAGCGCGATCGACAATACCGGAACGCCACGCTTATTCACCCGGGTCAATGCCTTGGGAGCATTCCCCTGTGTCGCCAGGCCGAACAGCATCCGGCTATTGGCATAGACCCCGCTATTGTACACCGACAGCGCTGCAGTCAGCACCACCACGTTAAGCAGGGTCGCCACCAGGTTGCTGTTCAGCGCATGGAATATCATCACGAACGGGCTGCCGCCTTCCACCACTTTGTGCCAAGGATAGAGTGAAAGCAGCACCGTCAACGAACCGATATAAAAAATCAGGATACGGTATACCACCTGGTTGGTGGCTTTAGGAATACTGCGACGCGGATCGGCCGCTTCGGCGGCGGTAATACCCACCATCTCCAGCCCACCGAAGGAAAACATGATCACCGCCATCGCCATCACCAACCCTTCGATGCCGTGCGGCATAAAACCGCCCTGCTCCCACAGGTTGCTGATACTGGCTTGCGGACCGCCGTTGCCGCTGGCCAATAGCCAGGCACCGAAAACAATCATGCCGACAATGGCTACCACTTTGATAATGGCAAACCAAAACTCGGTTTCGCCGTACAGCCGCACATTAACCAGGTTGATCAGATTTATCAGGACAAAGAATACTGCGGCGGAAACCCAGGTAGGGATGTCCGGCCACCAATATTGAATATAGATGCCAACTGCGGTCAGTTCGGCCATGCCGACCAAAATGAACATCGCCCAGTAGTTCCAGCCGGAAAGAAAACCGGCAAAATCACCCCAGTATTTATAGGCAAAGTGGCTGAACGAACCAGCAACCGGCTCTTCAACCACCATCTCACCCAATTGCCGCATGATCAGAAAAGCGATAAAGCCGCCGATGGCATAGCCCAGCAGCACCGAAGGGCCAGCCATTTTTATGGTCTGTGCAATGCCGAGAAACAGGCCGGTGCCAATGGCGCCACCCAGGGCGATAAGTTGTATATGTCTGTTTTTTAAACCGCGTTTTAGCGGGGTATCCTGCTGCTGACCGCCCATATTATCCTCATATGGCGTGGGATCCTGCCGCTTTTGCACAAGATTTCGCCAATCAATAAATGTATCTGCGGGCGGCTTTTTAACACTTAACCCCGTGAGCATCAAGGAGTAGCGCCCCGGCAAAGATGGCCAGGGCGATATTTTAGACTGGAAATAACCCTATAGAGAGGAGGTTTTTAGCCGGACAGGCCGCACAACTTGGTCAGATTGCGCGCGCCAATCATCAGCGTTGCGACGTAGGATTGACGGCGCGTGACCACTTCGACCGCCACGCGATCGTTTTGATATTTTATCAGATAGGTTGACGGCCAGCCCTGTCGGCGCTGACCAAAGCTTTCGGCATGACGATCGATTGCCGCATGGGCAACCACCAGATGTGACAAGTTTTTATCACCTTTAATAATGCGCTTCATAAACAGGCTCCGCCAGAGACAAGTTCTGTTGTCATAAAAAGGGAAAGTCATCAGTAATTCTGGTGTTTCAACGTACCATTTCGTTAGTTTGCTGGCTCAACAGGAAACAGATCATTGCCGCGCGCAGTGGGCTGCTGCAGTCCGCCTGCCACTCGCCACACTGGGTGCTCATGCGTGCCTGCCACTGCGAGCTATCGCTTTGGGTATCGGCATTCAGACTGATTTTATTGGCACAGATAATCGGCCAGGCATCGGAGGGGTTCTTACAATAATCTTTACCTTTCACGCCGCCGTAAGGATACCACTTGTCCGGATTTTCTCCGGTGATCAGCGCAATGCTGCGGTTCACTTCGGCGTCGCTTTCTTCATACCATTTAATCATCGGCTTTATCCATCTTTCGTAGAGTTGGCGCTACATTACGACGTCAAGACGACAGATTTATGACAATGGGATGGCTTTTCATATTATCTATACTAATGTTTTCAGCACAACGCGGGTGGCAAGGCCACCCGGTAGGAAGTTTGCTTAACGCTCGGGGATAAAACCTTTGAAATCCAGCGCCGGGCTGAGATCGTCATCGTCCGTCACACTATCACCGCGCGCGCTTTGCGCCAGGCTTTTCAATAATGCGGTTTGTTGACGCTGCTGCTCGGCAATTTCCTGCAGCAGGCGGATCTGCTCATTGGCTCGCACACTGGCGCGATTCACCAGGAACCAGATCCATAATCCCACCAGCACTGCCAACACGGCGACAACCAGCGACACCAGGCTATTCGGACCAAAACCTAAATCGTACATGGACAACCCTATCTACTGCTAAAAACAGGCGGACATCTTAGCACTCCGGACGCCAGCTCGAACATCCCGATAGAAAATTGTCACGCACCGCTACGCAACTCACCAGGGAACGAAACGGGTGACGGAGCAAACTCCCAACGCAAATGTCCCCCCCGCATCGCAATAACTATCCAGCGCCAACAGATAAAAGAACAGGCAGGCAGCAAGGAAGGCAATTATCACGAGGATTTTTTTCCGCAACAAATTTAGCAATCTCACTGTTATCTTGATAATTTGTTCCGAATGTATCACAGCCAACCTAAACGAACTTTAACCTGTCGTTTAGAAGCCAGCGCCAGAACCACTTTTCAGATTGTTACCATTGCGGCCCGTTCTGCCGCGTGGCTATATCGCAATGAAGATAAATAACAAGGAGTCACAATGGGTAAGCTGATTAAATGGGCGGTTCTGCTGGCGGTAGTTTATGGCGCGTTTTTGTTCTCGGGATATGGCGTATTGGTCGGCAGCAATAAAAACGTCGGGGGGTTGGGATTGCAGTGTAAGTACATGACGGCACGTAACATGGTGATAGCTCAGTATCTGCATGGTGACAACGGCCTGATTGGCGTTGCCGACTGTCCGCTGTTCAAGAAAATCGAAACGGTGGTGGATTAATCACCACCGCTCAAACCGTCGCTCAGCGGCGGTTCCCCATCAGTTGCGGGTAAACTTCATTTCAATCAGCGCGATCGCTTTTTCAATCGCCCGCCGGGTCACGGGATCGGCACCGGCTGGGTGAGTGGTAAAATCGATGCTTTTCAACTGGCTGGCCATCTTGTCCCGCACCTCGGTGGGTGCAATTACATCGATAACATCCAGGATCTGTTTGATCACCAATTGGCAGGCTACCAGATCGGAAGCCAATTCCTGATCGTTGCTCAGCATGTCGGACATAATACCTTTCCTTCTTGATTCAGACGCCGCACACAATAGCATGCCGACTGGCGCTTTGCTGCCCCCTGGCCGTTTGCCGCTGAATTTTCAACGTTATTACGCATTGGCCGTCAAAACACCCGGTTGAATTGACCTATACTTGGGGCTTGAGCGGCGCGCATTTAGGCGTATCCCTCAGCCACACCCCAACAGGAGAAAGTTATGGCAAACCACAATGTGAAATCCTGGGCTACCGTGCGTGAGACCTCGGTTGAGATCGCCGAGGCTATTTTTGAACTGGCAAAAAATGACGAGGTTTTGGCACAAAAAATCTGGGAAGAAGGTAGCGACGAAGCGTTGCAAATGGCGTTTGCCAAAACCAGCGCCGACCAGTTGTACTGGGGCGAAGAAACCGTGGAGCGGAAAAACGTCTGATCGGCAAACGCTCACCAATAAAAAGCCCGGGTCATTGATTGCCCAGGCTTTTTCGGTAGTCTGTCAAACCCCTTTTGGGGCCATATTCTGCTCTGACTTCACGGCTCTTCACCTCCCATACCTTCCGCATTATTCATTCTCATCACCGGTGTCACCATAAAAGCGGCTACACCTACAATTACAACCAGAGTAATAATCACTGTCATTAACATGCGATCACCCCATCAACGCTGAATTGTCACGGCTGATTCTGTTTAGGCTGTTATTTTTTTCGACCTGACCCACTTCGGTAGCAGTGGCAGTGGGCAATCCCAGATTAGCCGTTTTTCGTTTCGAATGACAAGCCACCTGACGATGGTTTTTCCGAATAATTTCCCCCTGATGTCAGCGGCTTTTTTGTCCAGGGCGGCAAGTTGTGTATACTTCAGCGCTATGTAGATCTCACACAGACGCACTGATGATACAAGAACACCACCTCTCATTAGTCTGCGCCCTCAGTAAATGGGTCGAAACTCACCTTGGAAGAGTGATCCATCTCGAAGAGCTGGCCAAGTATTCCGGCTACTCTCTGTGGCACATGCAGAAGTTGTTCAAAGAAGCGACCGGGATTTCGCTGGGCAAGTACATCCGTGAACGCAGGCTGGCCGGCGCGGTATACCAGTTGCGAAGCAGTGACGCCTCTATTTTCGACATCGCCCTCGATTTCGGTTTCGGCTCACAGTCACACTTCACTTATATGTTCAGAAAGCGCTTCGATATTACGCCTTATGATTTTCGTCAGGATTTAAGCGTGGATCTGCATATCACCCCACCGCTGCACGTCATTCATCAAAAAACTGCCTGACCGACTTTCCCGCCGCCGCTAACGGCGGGTTAATGCGTCCACAGTACTGCCACCAGGCCAATCAAAGCGGGTAATGCCTGTACCCTTAGAATTTTACGACTGGCCGTCAGCCCGCCAAATATGCCCGCTACCAGCACGCAGCCGAGGAAAAATAGCTGTATTGCAGGTTCGTCTCGCCAGACGCCCCATGCCAGTCCTGCCGCCAGAAAGCCGTTATACAGCCCCTGATTGGCCGCCAACACCCGCGTTGCCGCGGCAAACTCGGCGGTAGTGGCGAACACTCGTCTGCCGGTGGGCTTCTGCCAAAGGAACATTTCCAGGATCAGGATATACAGATGAATCGCGGCGATTAGCAGCACTATTATATTAGAAATAATTATCATTTTATTTTACAGGGTTAATCAGGTATCAGGTTTAACAAGTATAACCACACTCTGAATATTTCGAATATACAGACATAAAAAAACCCGCCTGGGCGGGTTTATTGCATAATCATTCAGAGTTAGTTAAGAACAACAACCAGCATCGCTGCGATCGAGATCCAAAAAGCCGCCGTTGCAATAACAACATGGGATAATCTTGCACGATAGAGTACTTGGCTCATAATGACCTCACAGGCTTCTGACTAGCGGTGGACAACATCACTTCTTGAGATTTATCTTAATCCACTGCTCCGACCTTTTATTTGCGCCAGATCACTATTTACCAGATAAACTATATTTACACCCAAACATGCAATTTCGATCACATTAATTTAACGTTAATAGAGCGAAATGAATAAAGCCATTAGTTTGTTATAGCCTGACGATATCAAACATCGCTCCAGGGCAGGCGGGGCGCGGCCATACGCGGACCACAATAGCCAACAACATCGGGAAAACGCCTATTCCCCTGCTCCCAGTCATGCTGCGCACGGGCAATCTCCTGCTTGTTGTGCCCAACAAAATTCCACCAAATGAGAATCTCTTCGCTTAATGGAACTCCGCCGATTAATAATCCCCGACTTCCTTTCTTGGCATGTAACCCGATACGGTTAAGATTCTTACCTAAATAGGCAAACTCATTGGGTGAAAAATTTTCATCATTAAGCTCAAATGCACCAATAAGGGGCAAAAAGCCTATTTCAAAATCTTCCCGCAGGGGCAACTGCAAATAACTATCGGCCTGCCATTCCAGGTCAATGGCTATTAATGGTGAAAAAGCAATCACCGGGGAGTGATATTGTTCAAACTCCCCCACCAACAAAGTCTGTTTGACCCCATCACCTACCCAACATGGCAAATCAGGATAATGATCAAAACGCGGTGCCATATCGGCATGTTCGGCAGGCAAGGCGATCCATAACTGCGCGGCATGCAAACGCCGCGGTTCTCCCGTTGATTGCTCGGTATGCGTGATACCCTGCCCTGCGGTCATCAGATTGACCTGCCCGGGCCGTATAATCTGCTCGCTGCCCAAGCTGTCACGGTGCAGCACTTCCCCTTCAATCATCCAGGTAAAGGTCTGCAGACCAATATGCGGGTGCGGGCCAACATCCATCCCCTGCGAAGAGCCGCTGAAAACCGAGGGACCGGCATGGTCGAGAAAGCACCAGGCTCCCACGGTGCGCCGTTCACGGGTAGGCAAGGCACGATTAATCCCTATGCCGCCGACTTCGGCGTTGCGTACGGCAATACGCTGGATCTGACGGACGCCGTCAACCACGGGACAATCGCGGGAAGATGAAGAATGAGTTGGGCGGGAATTGCTCATGATAAAACGCTCCAGAACGTCACACAGGTGAGTGAACAGCTAGAAGCCAGCTTAGCATGAGCCGGCATCCAGAACGCAATCTGTGAGGCCCCGGCGCTAGGACGACTTGATATAGCAGCCCTTGATATCGACTTCATCGCGAGCATGCTTCAAATCGGAGAAGTAAGTCACACCAAAGAGTATTGATACTACTAACAACACGGAAACCAGCAGGCCGATAACGGCCAACAGCTTGGTTTCATCGTGGAGATTGTGCTCCATTTTATCCCCTGTATTGAAAGACGTCATGTCAGCCACAGCGTGACTGACAACGTAAAGATGATCAGGGAGCAGGACGCTATCGCCAGCACAATGACAGCAAATTGCGCATCTCCCAAAGTTTCACGGTAGTTTTTATCTTGTGAGGGATTACGTTGTTGTTTCACAGAATCTATCTTAACTCATCACGCGTTAACGTTTTTGTGAGGGGTGATTGATAAACGCCCGCTATTGCGGGTTTTTCAGATTCCGCGCCAATACCGCTCAGACCTCAAGAGTGGCAAGACGCTATCAATTTTCCTGCCGAGGGTCAACATTGGCCCAGAACTGAGATAGCGTAGAACCTATAACATTCGAAATTCTTATTACCAGAATAAAATAATTAACCTAACTTATACCAAATGAAATAAAAAAGCCCGACCAAAGATCGGGCTGGTAATCATTCTCCGGCGTTACTGCGGAATACGCAGAACCTGCCCTGGATAGATTTTGTCCGGGCTGGACAACATTGGCTTGTTCGCTTCGAAAATCTTGTTGTACAGATTGGCGTTGCCATACACTTCTTTCGAAACTGCGCTCAGGGTGTCGCCCTTTTTCACGGTATAGAAGCGGCTTTCTGCCGCAGCCTGTTCAACCGACACCTTGTCTTCCACACCGCTGATACCGGCCACATTACCTACGGCCACCAAGATCTTCTCTTTAAGCTCCTGGCTGACTGCGTCCCCAGTCACCACCGCTTTACCGTCAACCACCTGCACATCAACCTTGTCGATACCCGGCAAGCCGGTTTTATTGAGGTGATCCTTCAGCTTGGCGCTTTGATCTTCGGCAGTGGCATTGCCGGTCACTGTGTCCCACAGTTTTTCGCCCGCTTCTTTGACGAAGTTAAACAAACCCATATTCACTCCTTTCGATGGTTACAATGTTGCATTGACTTAAGGCTAGTTAAGCTTAGCACTGCAAGAAGGATATTCCATGGGCCCTGAGGTATTAAGCGGTTAGAGTAATCCGAAAGTGTCCTCTTTGGTTGCCGATCTGTCCGGTTGCAGCGAACCCAGGATGAAACAATCACCGACTTTACCTACAATAGGGTTATGGAAGGATCGGTGAAGGACTTGAGACGCGATGTACGCCTTGGTGATGTTTGTCTGTTATCTGGATGGCGGCTGCGCCGATATCGTGGTTGACGTACTGCGCGATGAACGCCAGTGCCTGATCAGCATGAAAGAACAGAACCTGCGCCATGCCGGTTGTTTTCCGTTTGAAGATTTTATCGATGGTTTTTGGCTGCCTGCCAACGAATATGCCCCGATGTAAGATCTCGGACAACTTTTCCGCTATTTTCCTTTGAGGAATTTCTGAATTCACCGGAAAAGTGCCATACCGGCGATGCTTTATAGCGCCAGTTTGCTAAATTGCTTCACCCGAACGATATGGAGACGGCGTCATGCCCGGATCTACCCCCTCAAACGAACATTATGAAGCCCTGTTACGCGACGTCAGCCTGGTCTTGGGCGGTGCGGTGATCCAGCTGATCAATCTCAATAAAAAAATTTCCGGCAATACTATTTTGGCCCATTTGGTTAACGAGATTGAGCATGAGACCAATCAAGAGCGCTTTGCCACATTACGCTCGGCAATTGAAGTGATGGGACAAGCACCCAAAGGATAATCGCTCAATAATAGAAAAGGCAGAGCTCACGCTCTGCCTCAGACTGATGACAAACCTCATTCCTGCCCAGAGCGAGTAGAAGCCGATAAATAAAAATCAGGAAAATCAATTCATTGATTTTCGGCTGCTCACCACAAAGCAGGAAAAACCACGCTTTTTCCTGCTTTGTCAGCAACTTAAAGGCAGAGCTCACGCTCTGCCTGTTTACCTTTTGATTCCCGACACAGGAAGAAGGTAATAGTCTTGAAACTTAGAAGCGATAGGTCAGGTTCACTGCCACGATATCGTCAGTGCTCAGTTTCAGCTTGTTATCGTCGTTCAACTGGTTGATTTTGTAGTCAACGTAGGTGTACATGTTTTTGTTGAAGTAGTAAGTCGCACCCACTTCCACGTATTTCACCAGATCGACATCACCAATCCCTTCGATATCCTTGCCTTTGGATTGCACGTAGGCCAGAGAAGGACGCAGACCGTTCTCAAATTGGTACTGAGCCACCATTTCGAAGTTCTGCGTTTTGTTGGCGAAGCCAGACACGCCGTTGCCGCTGATTGGCGTCATGTTGCGTGTTTCAGCATACATGGCAGCCAGATAAACCTGGTTGGCATCATATTTAACGGCCGTGGTCCAGGCTGTAGCGCTGTCACCTTTGCCGTAAGCCAGTTCTTTTTGCGCACTGGTGCGGTTGGAGTCAGAGAACGCTGCCGCCACGCCAATGCCAGAACCGCCGATGTCCTGATAATCCAGGGACATGCCGTAACCGTCGCCGTTCTGTTTGATCACGTCACGGCCGTCACCGTCGTTTTTACCCTGGTACTGCAACGCCAGGTTCAAGCCTTCTACCAGACCGAAGAAATCACGGTTACGGTAGGTTGCCAGACCATTGGAACGTGCGGTCATAAAGTTATCGGTGTAGCTGTAAGTATCCCCGCCGAATTCCGGCAGCATGTCGGTGTAAGCTTCTGCGTCGTACACTACGCCGTAGTTGCGGCCGTAATCGAATGAACCGTAGTCAGCAAACTTCAGACCGGCAAAACCCAGACGGGTTTTGGTGCCCGAAGTACCCTGCGCTTCGTCGTGGTTGGCCTGAACGTTGTATTCCCACTGACCGTAACCGGTCAGTTGATCATTGATTTGCGTTTCGCCTTTAAAACCCAAACGGACATAAGTCTTGTCGCCGTCTTCGGATTTATCATCGCTGAAAACATGCTTGGCCGATACACGACCATAGAGGTCGAGTTTATTGCCATCTTTATTATAAATTTCAGCCGCGTTGGCAAAGGAGGTGATTGCCCCGAGGGCAATAGCTAAGGCTAATACACTGCGTTTCATCATTTATTTTCCTAGATATTATAATTTTAATTTCTGCCCATCACGCCCAATTTATGATTTGGGCTGTGAACTTTATCATTTAGCGTTTTATGAGCGCCCCTAATAAAGGAGCCATGTGACATTAGCATCATGAATCCCAACTTCAAATAAAAAAGTTCATAAAACACCGTGGATAAAGCATGTTTATTTGTAAATAAATATTACAATTAAATATAAATTAACCCATTGATTACCATTGAAATTTACCACATAAATTATAACCAACTTGTTGAGTTGCACTAGTTTGGTGCAATTTGGTTTCTTTTTGCATACTTTCCATGCGATTCATAAATACCATGAAAGTTAGCATGGTTATGAATAACGTTACTTATTTCACATTTTTATCTGAGTAAAGTCATTGAGCTGATTTAGGGCCGCCCCCCGATTTTAAGACGAGCTTTTACCGATTCGAATAATTAATTCGATTCAAATCACCAAAAATGCCCACATGAGAAGGAAAAAGATAAAAAGCAAAAAAGAAATCGCAGAATATAAATCAGAGGGAAAATAAGAGGAATGAGCAGCATTATATACCGAGGTTATTTAAGGTTGCAGCCAACATCGCTACAACCTAAAACATTAAAAGAATAAACCCGCCTGACAAAACGTTCGTTCAATACAGCGTGCTGCGCGGTGCCTCAACCAGCACCATACCGGCACGCAACCCAAGCGCAACCCCAGGGTTAGGAAACAATATCCACTCGCTGGCATGCTGAACCCGGTACTCTTCGCCCGGTTGCTCACACAGCAGCGTTCCCCGCTTCAGCTCGGTAAAGTTGGCAGTATCATCACTGAGATGCAGCCTGAAGTCTTCACTACGCTTGATCAGCGAACGCTCTACGCGGAATAGCCGCAAAGCATCCCCCGCTCGTTGCGGCAAAGGCTCATCACTCACCGCCGTCTGCAAAGCACGGTTAATGGCGGCAAACTGCTGCAGATCGTTCACGCCGAACGGCCGCGCCTTGCCCAGCTCCAGCGTGCAGCTGGCGGCGCTGGCATGTTCGCTGGTGAAATGGCTGAAGGTACCACCCGGTGCACTGTGGAGCACCAATGCATCCAGATCGGCGGCGTCCAGCAAGGCCAGCATCTCTACACTATAAGGCCGCGTCTGGAACGGCAGAATGCCAAAGCGCGGCAGGCGCGAATCACGGATGGCCGTATGCAAATCATAATGGAAACGTGCAGCGCTCTCATCGGCGAAAAACGCCGTGATAACCTGCTCCAGCTGCTGTGCCCGCGCGGTTTCACCGCTATGGTCAAAATCGCGATAGCGGCCGCCAAACATCCGGTTCATATCACTGTGCAGATAACGCTTTCCGGCGCGCATCGCCGCCGGGTTACCCAGCACCACCAGCAGGCGAACCGCCAGGGAGCGATCGCCGTTGAGCAGGTCTTTGACCAACTGATTCAACAACTCAATCGGGGCGGTTTCATTACCGTGGATACCTGCAGAAAGCACTACCGCCTGGCGGTAACCCTGCTTAGGAGTGATTTCCAGCAGGCCTTCCGTTAGCCAACGCCAGTGCAAATGCGCATTTTCGCCCTGTTGCTCAGCGGGAACCTGCCCCGCCAGCGTCAGGGCCAACAAATCAAACATGGTGGCTCCGTCTATTGTTGGAAAGGATAAACCGAACCCAGCCCGAGGATGGTGGTCAGGGAATCCAGCGCTTCACGCCCTTCACGCAGCAGTTGCGGATCGGCAAGGTCATTTTGCGTCAGGCGATCGCGGTAATAGCGATCGACCCATTCATTGAGCGTGACGAACAGACTATCGTTCATCATTACGCGCGGATTAACCGCCCGCAGCTCCTGCTCATTGAGCGCCACACGCAGCCGCAAACAGGCAGGCCCACCGCCGTTGCGCATGCTCTCACGCAGATCGAATACCTTGATTTCATCAATAGGCCCGCCGCTGGCCGCCATCTCGCTCAGGTAACTCCAGACGCCGCTGTGCTGGCGCGACTCTTCAGGTACCACGATCATCATCTTGCCGTTGGGCTTGGTCAGGATCTGGCTGTTAAACAGGTAGGTTGCCACCGCATCCGCCACGGAAACCCGCGTCGTCGGCACCTCAATCGCTACCAGTTCGCTGTCCAGCGTCGCCATCTTGCGGCGCACTTCATCCAGCGCCTGTTGCTGCCGATAAAAAGCCTGCTGATGATGGAACAGCACGTTCTGGTTGCTAACGGCAATCACGTCGTTATGGAACACGCCCTGATCGATCACCTCCGGATTCTGCTGCACAAACACCGTATGCTGCTCGTCCAACTGGTGCAGACGGGCAATCGCCTCCCCGGCTTCACGCGTCTGACGCGCCGGATAACGCGTTGGTGCAATTTCGCCACCAAACTCCTGACGGCCGTAAACAAACATCTGCACGCTGCGTTTAGCGTAGTCGCCACCCAACCGGTTGTGGTTAGCCGCCCCTTCGTCACCAAACAGCGCCACCTGCGGCAAAGCCTCATGGTGGGCGAAATGGCGGGGGTCGTTAAACATCGCTCGCAGTACGCCAGAGGTGGTTTCAGCCTCTATCGCGCGATGGAATTTATTGTTCAGATTGGCGGCTGTGAAATGCACCTTGCCATCAGCACTGTCCGCGGAAGGCGATACCGTGGCCGCATTGGCGGTCCACATGCAGGAAGCGGAACTGAGCGCGGACAGCAGGCGTGGGGATTGCTGCATCGCCTGCGCCAACACGCTTTCATCGCTGCCGCCAAAGCCCAGTTTACGTAACATTGGCACATGCGGGCGTTCCTGCGGCGGTAAAACCCCCTGCTGGAAACCGAGATCGGCCAACGCCTTCATCTTCAGCAAGCCTTGCTTGGCCGCCAGCTTCGGGTTCGACACGCTATTTTGGTGCTGGGTCGAAGCCTCATTACCAAACGACAATCCGGCGTAGTGATGCGTCAGGCCCACCAGACCATCAAAATTGACTTCATATCCTGACATGCTGTTCTCCTGATATTGCAGGGGCGCTGCATGCTGCGCCCCTGCAGAAACAACGCTGTGCCTTGAAAAGCGGCGGGTAAAACTTAATTAAATGACAGCCCCGGCGACAGGCTGGTCGGCAACGTCAAACTTTCGCTTTCCAGCGACGCCATTGGCCAAGCGCAATAATCCGCTGCGTAGTAGGCGCTTGGTCGATGGTTGCCGGAAGCCCCCACGCCGCCGAACGGTGCCGCACTGGAAGCACCGGTTAACGGTTTGTTCCAGTTGACGATACCGGCGCGCGCTTCCAGCAGTAGGTGATCAAAGCGCTCACGCTGCGGCGATACCAGACCGACCGACAGTCCATAACGCGTCTGGTTGGCGATACGCACGGCTTCATCAAAGTCGTTATAGCGAATGATGGTTGTCAGTGGGCCAAAGTACTCTTCGTCCGGCACGTCACGCACGCCGGTCACGTCAATAATGCCGGGGCTGAGCAATGCGCTGCCGCTTTCCAGGCGCTGCATGGTCAGCAAGGCTTTGCCGCCCAGTGACAGCAGGTGATGTTGTGCCGCCAGCATTTTTTCTGCCGCCGCTGAAGAGATCACCCCGCCCATAAACGGCTGAGGTTCAGCGTCCCAACGCCCAATACGCAACGCACTCGCCACCTGCACCAAACGCTCGATAAAGGCATCGCCCTCATTACCGCGTTTCACCAGAATGCGGCGTGAACAGGTGCAGCGCTGACCGGCGGAAATAAACGCCGACTGGATCGCCAGGTTGACCGCCGCATCGCAGTCTTCAATCTGGTCAACAATCAGCGCGTTGTTGCCACCCATTTCCAATGCCAGGATTTTTTCAGGCTGCCCCGCCAACTGACGATGCAGGTGATAACCAGTGCCGGCGCTGCCGGTAAACAGCAGACCGTCGATATCGCTGCTGGCGGCCAGTGCTTCGCCGGTTTCACGTCCGCCCTGCACCATATTGAGCACCCCGGCAGGCAAACCGGCCTGCTGCCACAGCTTCAGGGTTTCCTCGGCGGTCTGGGGGGTCAGTTCACTCGGCTTGAATACCACCGTGTTGCCCGCCAACAAGGCCGGCACAATGTGCCCATTGGGTAGATGGCCGGGGAAGTTATAAGGCCCAAACACCGCCAGCACGCCGTGTGGCCGGTGGCGCAGCACCGAAGCACCGTCCGCCATCGCGGTCTGGCTAACGCCGGTACGCGCCTGATAAGCCTGCAGGGAAATCGCCACTTTGCCGATCATCGCCTGGACTTCGGTCAGCGTTTCCCAGCGCGGTTTGCTGGTTTCACGGCTGATGGTGGCCGCCAAATGCGACTTGTGCTCTTCCAACAGCGCGGCAAAACGTTTCACCCGTTGTTCGCGTTGTTCAAACGGAGTGCGCGCCCAGGCAGGGAACGCCGCACGAGCCGCTTCGCAAGCGGCGGCTACATCGCTGCCGTCGGCGGCCTTAGCCTGCCACAGCGGCTGATTGTCGACCGGATCGGTTTTGCTGAACTCAGCGCCACGGCCCTGCTGCCAGGCGCCATTAATAAACAGTGCAGGATGTGACATTACGCTTTCTCCTGTGCAATAAGGGGGATAACCCGCACCGGGCTGCCTTGCTCAACGCCCAGCGCCGCAGCGGTGGCCGCATTGAGGTGCAGACGGTCGTCATACAATTCGGCATTGACCAACAGTGCGCGGTAATTTTGATAATGATCGTTAGCCACCAGATGAACCGGCACATCGGCGCGCATCGGCGTTTCATCCAGCACCACTTTCACCAGGCGGCTTTGCTTGACCGCGCGGATATGGTCGATTTCCGCTTCCAGCGTCGGGCCACCGTCGAAGATATCGACATAGCCCTGATAACGCAGGCCTTCCGACTCCAGTACCCGGCGTGCCGGTACCGTTTGCGGGTGCACTTCACCAATCACTTTTTGCGCGTCTTCGGCCAGGAAATCGACATACAGCGGGTGCTTTGGCATCAGTTCGGCAATAAACGCCTTCTGACCGGTGCCGCTCAGGTAGTCCGCCTTGGCGAACTCGATGGAAAAGAAATGATTGCCAACGCTCTCCCAGAATGGGGAACGGCCCTCTTCATCGGAGAAGCCACGCATTTCGGCAATCAGGCGCTCAGAGAAACGTTCACGGAAAGCGGCAATAAACAGAAAACGCACCTTTGACAGCAGCTTGCCGTTTTCGCCGTGACGGTAGTCCGGATCGAGGAACAGCGTGCACAGTTCGGAATGGCCGGTGTGATCGTTGCTGAGGAACAGCGTCGGAACCGATTTATACACATTCAACTGCTTGGAGGCATGCACCTGAGTGCCAACGCGGAAGCTATACCAGGGTTCGGTCAGGCCAACCGCCACTTCAATGGCGCAGACCCCGACCGCCTGTTGACGCTCCGTGTCTTCCAGCACAAACAGATAACACTGCTCACCACGCGGAAGTTCGCCTTGCCAGGTTTTTAACGCCCGCTCAATGCGTGCCAGCAAGGTATCTTCGTCTTGCGGCAGTGAAGTGAGACCGATGCCGGACTTACCGGCGAGCGTCAGTAAATCAGCCAAATCGCGACGCTCTATAGGGCGAATAATCATCATAATGCGAACCTCTTCTTAATCAGGCTGCGCAGGTGTTGGCGCAGCCCGTGTGTTAGCTGCAAATCCGTGCCACGGCTCGCGCGAATCGCGCCAGCCCCTCTTTCACATCCTGCTCAGGAATGATCAGCGAAGGAGTGAAACGCACCACATCCGGGCCGGCGATCAGGGCAATCACACCCTCTTCGTTGGCCAGTTGGGTGATCTGTTTCGCTTTGCCGGCATAATCCTGGGTCAACTGGCAGCCAATCAACAGGCCGCCACCGCGTATTTCAGAGAAAATCGGGTATTGCTGGTTAATCTTGTTCAGGCCATCAAGGAACCACTGGTGGCGTTGCTTAACCCCATCCAGCACCTCCGGCGTGTTGATGATTGAGAACACCGCCCCCGCTACCGCCGTCGCCAGCGGGTTGCCGCCGTAGGTGGTGCCATGGGTACCGACGCCCAGAGTTTTAGCCAGTTCGTCCGTGGTCAGCATCGCGCCGATAGGGAAGCCGCAACCCAGCGCCTTCGCCGTAGTCAGCACGTCCGGCACCACGCCGTATTGAGTATAGGCGTACAGCTCGCCGGTACGGCCCATGCCGGTTTGCACTTCATCGAAAATCAGCACCGCGTCGTGACGGTCGCACAGCTCGCGCAGCCCCTGCAGGAAGGCTGGATCGGCCGGCAACACACCGCCTTCACCCTGAATCGGCTCGACGATCACCGCGCAGGTGTGATCGCCTATCACTTCAGCGGCGGCCGCCAGATCGTTAAACGGCGTGTGGGTGATGCCGCCCGGCAATGGAGCAAAGTCTTTGGAATATTTCGGCTGGCCACCGGCAGAGACGGTAAACAGCGTGCGGCCGTGGAAGGCGTTGTTAAATGCCACAATCTGATTCTTGCTGCTGTTGCCCTGGTCCAGCGCACGTTTACGTGCCAGCTTCAGTGCCGCTTCGTTGGCTTCCGCCCCGGAGTTACAGAAAAACACCTTGTCGGCAAAGGTGGCGTCAATCAACTGTTTGGCCAAACGCAGCACTGGCTCGTTGGTGTAGCCGTTGCCCAAATGCCACAGTTTGCCCGCCTGCTCCACCAATGCTGCCGTCACCACCGGGTGAGCATGGCCCAACGCGTTGACCGCGATGCCGCCGGCAAAATCGATGTAAGACTTACCCTGTTGATCCCAGACCTGCGAACCTTCTCCCCGTACCAGAATAAAATCAGCGGGGGCGTAAACCGGAACCATCCAGTCGTCGAAAGACTGGCGGGTAACTGCGATTGGCTGTTCCATAATGACCTCATAACCTCAGCAAAGACTGAATTTTGACTGTAAGGGCCGCTCCAGCCCGGATGTTCCGCAACAAAACAACAAAAACTGCGCCACAAGTTCGACTTTTCGACCGGTGATAACTCTGCCTTTCACCGCCTATTCAGAAACAAATCTGTTACATCAAACGCGTTTTTCGCTATTTATGCCGGGTATCGGCTCCTGGAACGGGGAATAAATGTTAACGAGCAGTTAAAATACATGCCGTTTGATAAAGAGTGTAGAGCAGCTATCGTGCCAAACTGGGATTTTTGGTGGATTTTTCGTTTTTTTACGCTAAAACAACGGGTTACAATGCATACTTATTCAATAAATATGCATTGGTAATGAATAATTGGAAAAATAAGGCCAAAAATCATCATTGGCCGCGAAATCCTATTCAATTACAAAAAACTTCAATAATTCTGATCGCGCTCGCAAAAATAATTTGGCCCGATCTGCGCCCGATCACACTTTCGCGCCACTTCGGTGCAAAAAACGCACCAAACACGGGCAAACCCGCGTCAGATCAGGCTCTGCGTGGCGGGGTGTGAACCATCATCGGGCGTATCTATGGGCAACTTCCGCGCCAGATCTCATATTTGTTAACTTACCGAACAAATTGTTGACAGTCTGGGAACGCGATAATAGGTTAATTTCAATGGAACACGTGTTCCATGATGAAAAAACACACACCACATCGACTGCACAGCATCGGAGTTATCATGGCTCATTTCTGCTTGCGTACTAACCATAGGATCACCGGGGCCGCACTGGCCGTGCTGCTGGCCCAGCCCATTTCCGCCAGCGCCAACACCAGCATTACCTTCGCCAACTATTTGCCGAATGATTACATCAACAAGGTGATTAAAGACTTTGAGACGGCACATCCGGATATCCAGGTGCAGTCGATCAAATGCGGCTTCGCCGACTGCCATCAAAAGCTGACGACCGCGCTGGCCGTCGGCCAGGGCGCCGCCGATATTTTCAGCGTCAGTACCATCAAGCTGGGCAGTTTTGCCAACTCCGGTGGCCTGAACAACCTGAGCGCCCCGCCATTCAGCATCGATAGTCAGGGTTGGCAGTTTGATCCTTCGATGATCAGCCTGGCAAAGGGCAACGATGGCAACATCTATGGTGTGCCCTACGACACCGGCCCGGTGATCATGATCTACCGTAACGACATGGTGCACAAAGCCGGCGTGAAGATTGAAGACATCACCAAAAGCTGGGACAGCTTTATCGCCTTCGGTGAAAAATTGAAAAAAGAGCAAGGCGCCTACCTGCTCCCAGCCGCTACCAGCCTGATCAACCCGCTGGTGGTCGGCATGAACAGTGAACCGGGCAAGCCGGTCTACACCAAAGACGGCAAACCCAATCTTGATTCGCCGCAAATCAAACAGCTGATGACGGTGATTAAAACGCTGTATGACAAAGGGCTGGCGGCCTCGCTCGACGGTTCAACCAACTCGCAGGAATACATCAAACTGTACCGCCAGGGGAAACTGTTCGCCGATATCGACGGCCCCTGGGACGAAGGCCGCATCGAGCAGGAACTGGATCCGGACGGTGCCAAAGCCGGGCTGTGGCGCGTAACCGGCGTGCCGGGCAATATCAAGGTCAATGCCGGCGGCACCACGCTGGTGATCCCGAAACAGAGCAAAAACGCCCAGGCGGCCTGGCAGTTCATTCAATACTTTATGCAGCGTGACGTAGTGATAGACGCGGCGAAAACCGCCGGCACCTTACCTGCCCGCCTCGACGTGTATAACGCGCCCTACTTTGACACACCGAGCAGCATTCTCGGCGGTCAGCATTCGATGCGCTACTACGCCAGCCTGGTGCCGGATTTGAAACCGGTCGCCTCATCACCGGAAGACAATATCGCCAACGAAATTCTTAACGAAGCGGCGAAGAAAATTCTGGTGCAGCATCAGGACATCGACAGCACCCTGCGCGATGCCAACAAGCTGCTCGAGCGGCGGATGCGCGCTTTGTAATCATCAGATACGGCGGTCAGTCGGCCGCCGACTTTATGTTTTCCGTCGGTTCGGGGAGTCTATGCGTAAGCGATTTTTCAAAGGGCTACTGCACGATCACCGCACTGCCTACCTGCTGCTGCTGCCATTTATGCTGCTGTTCGCGGTGTTCAACGCCTTCCCGATCTTTTTCTCGGCGTTTCTGTCATTTCAGTCGTGGAACCCGGTCAAAGGCCTCAGCTCGATGAAGTTTGTCGGGCTGGACAACTTTTACTATGCCTTCACCGACGATGCCTTCTGGGTATCGCTGGTCAACACCATCAAAATTACGCTGGTGTCCGGCCTCTGCCAGCACCTGTTCGCCATCACCCTGGCCTACTCATTGCTGCACATCATCATGCGCGGCAGACGCTTTTTGAAGGCGGCGATCTTCCTGCCCTACATTACCTCTTCCGTCGCCGTCAGCCTGATTGTGTTCAACCTGTTCTCCCCGGTCGGCATGGTTAACGAACTGCTCAGCGGGTTAGCCACCCGACTGCACCTCGGTGCGATGGCGGCTGCCTTGCCGATCAACTTCTTTGACAGTGACTGGATCCGCTTCACCATCGCCAATCAGGTGACCTGGAAGTTTACCGGCATCAATACGGTGATCTACATGACCGGCCTGGCGTCGATCTCACCGGACCTGTACGAAGCGATAGAGCTGGACGGCGCCGGCCGCTGGCAAAAATTTCGCTATATCGCCCTGCCGCTGTTGGCACCCTTTATCTTCTTCGCCACCTTGATGACGCTGATTGGCAATATGCAATTGTTCAATGAACCGATGATCCTGACGCAAGGCACCGGCGGGGTCGACAACAGCGGCCTGACGGTATCGATGTACGTGTACAAAACCGGTTGGTCCTATCTGGACATGGGTACCGCTTCGGCGATCTCCTGGATCCTGTTCCTGTTGATTGCCGTGGTCAGCGCCCTGGTGTTCTGGGGCTTTGGCAAGCGTGGAGGATTGAACGATGACCGCTAACGGCCGCCGTTTTGACACCGGCAAGCTGGTGATTTACCTGCTGGTCTCACTGTTTGCTTCGCTGTCATTATTCCCGTTCTATTGGTCGGCCTTGCTGGCGACGCAGGATACCCGCAGCATCATGGGCATGTCGCTGCGCTTTGGCAGCCATCTGCTGGAAAACTACCAAGGGCTGGAACAGCAGGTACCTTTCACCCGCGCGCTGCTCAATACCCTGTATGTCACCGCCATGGCGACGCTGACCAGCGTGCTGGTGTCCGCCGCTGCGGGCTACGCCTTCAGCGTTTATCAGTTCAAGGGCAAAAAGGTGCTGTTCACCACCCTGATGCTGACCATGATGGTGCCCAGCGTGGTCAACCTGGTGCCCTATTTCTTCGTGATCAAAAGCGTCGGCCTGCTGGATCAGTTCGCCGCCGTCTGGCTGCCCGCCGGGGTCAACATCTTCGGCATTTTCCTGGTACGTCAGTACGTCAGTTCCTCGCTGCCCAGTGAAATTCTCGACAGTGCGCGTATGGATGGCCTGAACGAACTGCAAATATTCCTGCGTATCGGCCTGCCGCTGATGCGCCCGGCGCTGCTGACGGTGGCGATCGTAGTGGTGGTCGATACCTGGAACAACTTTATGCTGCCGCTGGTGGCGTTGCAGTCGCCGGACAAACAAATTCTTCAGTTGGTGTTGCGCAGCCTGAGCGGTGCCACTGCCACGCCGTGGAACCTGGTGATGACCGGCAGCTTCCTGGCGATCGTACCGCTGCTGATCGCCTTTATCTTCTCGTCCAAACAAATGATGGAGAGCCTCACCCGTGGGGCGGTCAAAGGGTAACTTATGCAATCAATCGATATTTACCGCGTTAACGGCGCGAGCGAGCGTCAACAAGTGATCCTGTTTGCTGCCGCAGAAGACCAACTGCCTGCCACCTTGCAAAATGCCGGTCTGCAACGGGCAGGGGTAAGCACGCTTTATCCACTGGGTGACGGCCGTTTTGCGCTCAACATCGGCACGCCGCTGACCCCTGCCGCACTGCAGGATGCCGGGGCGACGATCGCAGCCGGGCAAAAAGACTACGGGCTGCAACAACTGCGCCTGACGTTGGCCCCAGAGTTGCCGACGGATGCCGAGAACTGGCGCTGGTTACTGTTCGGCCTGCGCCTGGGCGCCTATCATTATCAACATCACACCAACGCCCGGCTTGCCGATCCCACGCTGCCACTGAACAGCCGAGACGCGGCCACCCAGGCTCTGTGTGACTGGGCTAACCTGCACGCCGAGGGCGTGATCGCCGGTCGCGAACTGATGAATAAACCGGCCAACATTCTCTACCCGGAAAGCTTTGTTGAAGCGGTAGCACAGTTACCCTTCCGCCATCTGCGCCAAGAGGTATTGGGGGATGAACAAATGGCGGCGTTGGGCTTTGGCGGCCTGCTCGGGGTTGGCCAGGGCAGCGCCCGTGCGTCGCAGTTGCTGATCCTCGATCACCATCCGGCCAACGCCCGCCACACGCTGGCGCTGGTCGGCAAAGGCGTCACCTTCGACAGCGGCGGCATCAGCATCAAAGGCGCGGCACGCATGAGCACCATGAAGTTCGATATGGGCGGTGCCGCCGCGGTGGTGGGCGCAATGCGCATTATCGACGCGCTGCAACTGCCGATCCGCGTCATTGGCCTATGCGGGCTGGTGGAAAACATGCCCTCCTCCCGCGCCCAGCGCCCTGGTGACGTTGTCACTATGCACAACGGCAAATCGGTGGAGATCATTTCCACCGACGCCGAGGGCCGCATGGTGCTGGCGGACGTGATCAGCTATGCCCAGCAACGCTTCCAGCCGGATTATCTGCTGGATATCGCCACCCTGACCGGCGGCGCCGGCGTGGCACTGGGCAAGGAATATGCCGCCATGATGGGCAACGACCCGGCATTTCTGGCGCAGGTCACCCAGGCGGGCCAGATCAGCGCAGAACCGGTGTGGCCGATGCCGCACGGCGGCTGGTATCGCGGCGTGCTGAAGTCTGAATTTGCCGACTACCGCCACGGCGGTGAAGATCCGCACGGCAGCCCGTGCGTGGCGGCGACCTTTATCAGCGAGTTCGTACAACCGGGCCAACGCTGGGCGCATCTGGACATCGCCGCCATGTCGACCGATATGCCGCACCGCAAGCTGTATGCCAACGGCGCGTCCTCATTCGGCGTGCTGCTGCTGGCGCGGCTGAGTTCCCTGCTTGCCGAAACGGAGCACTGATGGCTTACGTAGAATTGCTTGATATCAACAAACGTTATGACAACGGCTATCAGGCCGCCAGCAACGTGAATCTGCAGGTGGAAAAAGGCGAATTTGTGGTGCTGCTCGGCCCATCGGGCTGCGGCAAGTCCACCACCCTGCGGATGATCGCCGGGCTGGAAACCCTGTCCTCCGGCGAATTGCGCATCGACGGCGAACGCATGAACGAAGTGCTGCCGAAATACCGTGATATCGCCATGGTGTTCCAGAGTTATGCGCTGTATCCGCACATGACGGTGTACGACAATATGGCGCTGTCGCTGAAAATCAAAGGCATGAGCAAAACGGAGATCGCCGGCCAGATTGCCGCCGTCGCCGAAATGCTGCACCTGAGCGAATTTCTGCAGGTCAAACCCGGTCAGCTTTCCGGTGGCCAACGCCAACGGGTGGCGCTCGGCCGGGCGATAGTCCGACGGCCGAAGGTATTCCTGTTTGATGAACCGCTGTCCAACCTCGATGCCAAACTGCGCAACCGCATGCGTCAGGAACTGTCGGCGCTGCACAAGGCTATTGGTGCCACCATTATCTACGTCACCCACGATCAGGTGGAGGCAATGACCATGGCGGACAAAGTGGTGATCATGAACCAGGGCAAAGTCCAGCAAATCGGCACGCCGCTGGATCTCTACCACCGTCCGGTTAATCGTTTTGTCGCCGAGTTTATCGGCTCACCGCAGATGAATCTGTTTGAAGTGCAGGTACAGGTTCAGGGGAGAAGGATTATGCTGCAAGGCGATTCGGGCCTGGTGCTGCCGCTGGCCGCCGCCGATTTCCCAGCGTTGACTCAGCAACAGGGAGCCTGGCTGACGCTGGGCTGTCGTCCGGAAGCCTGTCGTATCAGCGAACCTCTGGCAGAACCGCATCTGACCGGGACGCTGGTATACAGTGAAAATCTGGGGGCAGAAAGCAATCTGTTCGTGCAGGGCGACAACGGCGCGCAATACATCGTGAAACAGCATTCCCCGTTGCAGCAATCTCAAGGGCAACCGCTGGCGGTGACGCTGGATACCAGCGCGCTGCACTTTTTTGACTCACAAACCGGCGAACGGCTGGCTACGCAGGGGGAAACTGTATTACCGAGCGGTATTCTGTGAGACCCTATGTCCGCTGCGCGACCCTACCGCAGCGCCCTGTTTACCCTTGAGTATGCGCACCATGCCGATTAAAAAAGTCACCTCTCACGATGTCGCCCGCGTGGCTGGCGTTTCACGCACCGTGGTTTCCCGCGCCTTTTCCAATCAGGGCCGGGTATCGCAGAAAAACCGCGAACTGGTAATGCGTGTCGCCAGCCAATTGGGCTATGCCCCGGATGCCATCGCCCAGAGCCTGCACACCGGCAAAACCGGCTTTGTCGCGGTGGTGGTAAACCACTTTCATGACCTGTCCGACCTGGAGTTTTTCGACCGTTTAGTGGAGCAGTTGCAAAACAGCAACCGGCAGGCGGTGATGATTCGGCTGGAAGGCATCGAAGATCCGGCCGGTTACCTGAAGCAAACCATTTCCTATCACGTGGATTCTGCCGTGGTGTTCGCCGACCATATCAGCGCACGCGCCGCCAAGGATCTGTTTCGCGTCGCCACGCCGATTATGCTCAACGGCCTGGCGGCCGATGCCCTGTGCGATGCGCTCAACGCCGATGAGGCCCCCAGCCTGCAACAATTGGCGGCACTGATGGCGCAAAAGGGTCAACAACGGGTGGCAGTGCTTGGCGGGCGTAGCAGCGCCAAAGGAGAACAACTGCGCCAACAGACCTTTTTAGCCCAGGCGGCGCAGCAGCAATTGCAGATCGTGGCCCAGCTCAGCGGGGATTACAGCTATCTGAGCGGTTTCAAACTGGCGCCACAGCTGCTGGCGGCACAGCCGGCTCCACAGGCGATCTTCTGCACCGCAGATTCCATGGCGATGGGGGTGATGGATTATATTCGTTTGCATACCTCGCTGCGCATCCCGCAGGACGTCGCGGTCTACGGCTTCGACGATATCCCGATGGCCGCTTGGCCGAGCTACCAACTGACCTCGGTACGGCGGGATATCAGTGCGATGATCGCCGCCATTGTGCAACTGATCGAACTACGCAGCAGCAGCCCGAAGGCTGCGCCGCAACAGGTGACCATTCCCACCGAACTGGTGGTGCGCGCCTCCTGCTAACCCCACCTTTCAGCGGGTAGTCATCATCTCGGCATCGCGTAATTCCGGTGCTGCCATGCCGGTTTGCCACAGCCAGTATTGGATCGGGCCGGGGCAATTGAGGCTGACCACCTTGTGGTTGCCCTGCTTATCGACGGCATGGATCGTCACCCCTTCGGTATAACCGTCCTTCAGGTAGTTCAAATCCTCTATCGCTTCATACACCGCCTGATCCAGCGTCATGCCCATCTTCATGTATAACACCACGGCGCGGCTGGTACCGCAGCGGATGGTCATTTCCCCAGTGTGAGTGCAGGCACAGGCGCCATAGCGGCTGTCGGCATAGGAGCCGCTGCCAATGATCGGGCTGTCTCCCAACCTTCCCGGGTATTTCCACGCCCAGCCCGAGGTAGAAGTAGCGGCACTGAGGCTCCTCCCGCCATCCTGCGCTAAAAACACCGTGGTATCACGCACTCGCTCCGGATCGGTGGCGTTGTTCGACAGCCCGGCCAGCGGAATATTTGGCCAGTCACGACGCTGTTCGGCACTCATCGCCTGCTCCAGCTTTTCCCACCAGACGCGTTTGGAGTCGGCAATCAGATTGTCACCGGCCAGTGCGCCAATTTCGGCAGCAAAACGCGCTGCCCCGGCTCCGACCAGGATCTCGTGGTTAAGATCTTCCATCACCCGGTACGCCACCTCCACCGGATGCAAATAGCCTTGCAATGCCCCTACTGCACCAGTGCGCAAGCTGTCGCCGTCCATCACCGAAGCATCCAGTTCCATCTCACCCAACACATTGGGCCAGCCGCCATAGCCCACGGTGCGCACGCTCGGATCCAACTCCACCAGCTTGATGCCATCAACGATGGCGCGCAGGCCATTGTGCCCCTGCTGCAGCCGTTTGGCCGACAGACCGATGCCCGGATGTCCTTCAGAGTTTGCAATCACAATCATAGGGTTCTGTTTCCCGCACGGCGTTAAGCGCCCAAAAGAAGCACCGGGTTATCCGGTGATCGGCACCAATGGAACACGTGTTCCATTGGTGCTTAAAAAGTATCTTCGCCCCGTAGAAAAGTCAAACTCAGACGGCCGAAAGCGTGGCGTGGCACGCCTTTTCTCAACGTGCTGTACAACCAGCAAACGGCAGTCATTCAACTACACTGTGATCTCGACCGAAAAACGCTTGAGGAGCCATGATGTCCAAGAAAACTGTAGATCCCACCCAACCGGCCGCACAGCATGATATTCGCACCTTTCTGGATGCGTTGAATGCCGGTGGTGGCAAGCCGATGGAACAAATGAAACCGAAGGAGGCGCGCAAGGTGCTGGAGGGCGCGCAGCGTAGCGTCGAAGTGCCGCTGCGCGAGGTCGAAATCAGCGAGAAAACCCTTCATGTCGAAGGGCAGGATATCCTGCTGCACATTGTGCGGCCGGCCAAGGTCAAGGAAGCACTGCCGGTGTTTATGTTCTTCCACGGCGGCGGCTGGGTGCTGGGCGACTTCCCTACCCATGAGCGGCTGGTGCGTGATTTGGTTTACAGTTCAGGGGCGGCAGCGGTGTTCGTCAACTATACCCCGTCACCGGAGGCCCATTACCCGACCGCCATCAATCAGGCCTATGCCGCCACCGAATGGGTGGCCGAGTACGGCGACAAAATCAACGTTGACGGCTCACGGCTGGCGGTGGTCGGCAACAGCGTCGGCGGTAATATGGCGGCGGTGGTCAGCCTGATGGCCAAAGAAAAAGGCACCCCGGCGCTGCGCACGCAGATCCTGCTGTGGCCGGTAACGCACGCCAGCTTTGATACCGGCTCTTATCACCAGTTTGCCGAAGGCCACTTCCTGACCCGCAACATGATGAAGTGGTTCTGGGACAACTACACCACCGATAAAGCGCAGCGTAAGGAGATTTACGCCTCACCACTCAATGCCACGCTGGAGCAGCTAAAAGGCCTGCCGCCGGCACTGGTGCAGACCGCTGAACTGGACGTGCTGCGTGACGAGGGCGAAGCCTATGCCCGGCTGCTCAATGCCGCCGGGGTAGAGGTCACTTCCACTCGCTACAATGGATTGATCCACGATTACGGTCTGCTAAACCCCATCGCCCATGTGCCAGCGGTGCATTCCGCCATCCATCAGGCCGGACGAGCGCTCAAGCATTATCTGGCCTAGATCACTCGACGTAATGGCAGGCCACCCGATGCCCCGCGGCCACCGTACGTAATACCGGGGCCTGTTCCCGGCACTGTTCGTTGGCCTGCGGACAGCGGGTGTGAAAGCGACAACCCTGAGGCGGTTGCGCCGGGTTAGGCAATTCGCCCCGCGCCATCGCCTGCGGCTGGCGCTGCGGATCCAGACTTGGCACCGCCGCCAACAACGCCTGGGTATAGGGATGGCGCGGTTGACCAAACAGGCTGTCGCGGTCTGCGCTCTCGACAATCTGGCCGAGGTACATCACCGCCACGTCCTGACACAGGTGCTCCACTACCCCGAGATCGTGCGAAATAAACAGAAAGGTCACCCCCTGCTGCTCCTGAAGATCGGAAAACAGGTTGATGATCTGCGCCTGGATTGAGACGTCGAGCGCCGAAATAGGCTCGTCGGCGACGATAAACTCCGGCTGCAAGATCAGCGCGCGCGCAATACCGATGCGCTGCCGCTGACCACCAGAAAACTCATGCGGAAAACGGCCATAGTGCTGCGCCGACAGCCCACAGATCTCCATGGTGTCGATCACCCGATCGCGCAGCTCGTTTTTCTGCGCCAGCCCATGTTGCAACAGAGCTTCGCCAATCGCATCGCCAATGCGCATCCTCGGGTTCAGCGAACTGTAGGGATCCTGAAACACCAACTGCATCTTCGGACGCATCTCACGCAGCCGTCGTGGGCTGAGCGCATCCAGCGCCTGCCCCTTGAACAGCACCTCGCCGGCGGTTTTGTCATGCAGCCCAAGCAGCGTGCGCCCCACGGTGGTTTTCCCACTGCCGGATTCGCCCACCAGGCCGAAAATCGTGCCTTTTCGAATGCCGAAACTGACGTCATCCACCGCCCGCAGCTGCCCGGTAGTGCGGCCGAACAGGCCTTCCCGCAGCGGAAAATGCTTCTTCAAGCCTTTGACTTCCACTAACCACTCAGCCGACATCAACACGCCCTCCCGCATTCAGAAAACAGGCCGACTGGCGCCGCAATGGGCCATACAAGGGTGGAATGCCGTCGCGGCAGCGCGCACTGGCCTGAGCGCAACGATCGGCGAAGGCGCAATACTCAGGCAGTTTGGCCAAATCAGGAACCTGGCCGGGGATCGAATACAGCCTGCGCAGCCGCTCCCCGGCCACCGGCCGCGAAGCCATCAGCCCCTGAGTATAGGGATGCAGCGGGTTAGCCAGCACTTCTCGCGCTGCCCCCTGCTCCACTATCCGTCCGGCGTACATCACCACCAGTCGGTCGGCCATCTGGGCAATCACGCCAAGGTCGTGGGTGATCAGCATCATCGCCATATTATTTTTGCGGGTCTGTTCACGCAGCAGTGCCAGGATCTGCGCCTGTACGGTGACATCCAGCGCGGTGGTCGGCTCATCGGCAATCAACAGTGCCGGACGGCAGCTGATGGCCATGGCGATCATAATGCGCTGCAGCATGCCGCCGGAAAGCTGGTGCGGGTAGCTGGTCATCAACTGCTCCGCACGCGCCAGCCCGACCTCGGTAATCAGCGCCGTCGCCTCGCGCCAGGCCGCCTTCGGCGAAGCGCCGCGATGACGAGTCAGCGGTTCCACCAGCTGTTCGCCGATGGTCAGCACCGGGTTCAGGGCGCTCATCGGCTCCTGGAAAATCATCGCCAACCGATTACCGCGCAGATCGGCCATCTGCTGCGGCCGCAGCTCCAATAAATCTTGCCCATCGAAATGGATTTCGCCGCCGTCAATTTGCGCCAGCGGCTGCGGCAACAGCCCCATCAGCGCCATGGCGGTGACGCTTTTACCACAGCCGGATTCGCCGACCACCCCCAGCGTCTGTCCGGCATGCAGTTCAAAACTCAGTTGCTGCACCGCCTGCACCCGGCCCTGTTCGCCATTGAAAGTCACCGACAGTTGATTAAAAGCCAGCAGGGGTCTGCTCATGGTCTTGCTCCGTTCATTTTCGGATCGAGCGCGTCCCGCAGGCCGTCACCCAGAATATTTATCGCCATTACAGTGATAAAAATCGCCAGGCCCGGCGGCATCCACAGCCAGGGGCGACGCTGAAAATCGATCAGACTGTTGGCGGCATCCATCATGTTGCCCCACGACGGCGTCGGCGGTACCACACCCAGCCCCAGGTAGCTGAGCGCCGACTCACTGAGAATAGCGTTGGCAACGCCCATGGTCGCCACTACCACCAGGATGGGAATGGTGTTCGGCAACAGATGGCCAAACAAGCGCCGCCGGGTGGACAGCCCGAGCACTTCGGTCGCCAGCATAAAATCGCGTTCGCGCAGCGACAGGATCTGGCCGCGCACCAGCCGCGCCAGTGAAGGCCAGCCCAGCAGGCTGAGCATGATCATTACCATGTAGATACGGTAATCCGGCGAGACGTCCAGCTCAGACAGCATCACGCCCATAATGATCAGCAGCGGCAGGCTGGGGATGGTCATCAACAGATCGGCAAAGCGCATAATCAGCTTGTCCACCATACCGCCCAGATAGCCGGACAGCGCCCCCAGCAGGTATCCAAGCGTGACGGACAACAGCATCGACACCAGGCCGATGGTCAGAGAGATACGCCCCGCAAGCAGCAGGCGAGTATAAATATCGCGACCGAGAAAATCGGTGCCGAGCCAGTGTGCCGCATTAGGCGCCTGGTTGATATTCAGCGCATCACCGGCATCGTCCAGCCAGGGCGACAGCATCGGCCCGAAAATGCACAGCACCGCCAGTATCAGCAGCAACAGCATCGAGGCCATCGCCAGCCGGTGACGCCGCAGACGTTGCCAGGCCTGAGCGGTCGGGGGTGGCGACAGTTGCGCCAGCGCCGGAAGTTGCGCCTGCCGCCAGCGGCGACGGCGTCCAAAAAACAGCGTTGCCAACATCTTCACCTCAAACGAATTCGTGGGTCGGCATAGGCGTACAAAATGTCCGCCAGCAGATTGCCCAAAATGGTCAGCACCGCCAGAAACAGCGTAAAACCCATCAATACCGGATAGTCACGGGCGGCCAGCGAGTCGATGTGGATGTGCCCCGCGCCAGGCCAATTGAAGATTTTTTCGGTGATCAGCGCGCCGGAAAACAGCGCCGGTAATTCAAATCCCAGCAGTGTGATGATCGGCAGCAAGGCATTACGCAACGCGTGTTTGACGATCACCGTTTTCTCCTTCAGGCCTTTGGCGCGAGCGGTGCGGATGTAGTCCATGCGGATCACATCCAGCATGCTGGCGCGGAAATAGCGCGTCAGGGTGCCGGCCTGCAACATCACCAGCGCCAGTACCGGCAATAGCAGGTGCGCCGCCACTTCCAATACCCACGCCAGTCCAGTGGCCTCACTGCCGGTGCGCAGCATGCCGCCCGCCGGCAACCAATGCAGATCAACGGCGAACCATTTAATCAACAGCAGGCAGAGGAAAAAGGTCGGAAATGACATGGCGCCGAACACCGCCACGGTGACCAGATGATCGAACAGCGAATAGGGTTTCATCGCCGACGCCACGCCCACCGCCAGCGCAATCCCCCAGTACAACACCAGGGCGACCGAAGCCAGCAGGAATGAGTTCCAGATGTACTGGTTCAACAAGGTACTGACCGGGATTTGGTATTGCAGCGAATAGCCGAGGTTGCCTTGCAGTAACTGGCCGAGCCAGTGCCAATAGCGGATCAGCAGCGGTTGGTCCAGCCCGTACAGCCCGCGTAATTCGGCGGCGCGCTGCGGCGTCAGGTTAATGTTGCCGTCAATAAAATCGCCGGGCGTCAGCGCGAATATAAAGAAAATCAGCAGTGATGCCAGCAGCAACATCGGCAGGGTTTGTAGCAGGCGGCGCAGGATAAAATTTTTCATGGTGTTTTCCATTACCGCCGCGCGGAGGAGCGCGGCGGTACCTTGCCGTTACTGAGCCAGTTTGACGTCCGGCAGGCTGCCGGTCAGGCCATTGTAGACATCCGGTTTAAAGCCGGTGACGCGGGCGCTACTGGCACTGAGGATCTTCCGGTTACCCAGCAGGATCACCGGTGGGTCTTCCGCCAGCACCTGATACAGCCGGTGATACAGCGGTTTGCGCTGCCCGATATCCAGCGTGGCGTTAGCCTGAGTGATCAGCTGGTCTGCCTGCGGGTTGTGATAGCCGGTTTCACTCACCTGACTGATGAAATCGCGCACCCCGTCATGCGGGTCATTCAACCCACTGGTACTGAGCGACGCCAGGTCATAATTCCCGGCCTTGCGCTGTGCCAGCAACGCATTGAAATCCAATACCTGCGGCTTCAGTAGCACGCCTATCTGCCGATAGTTGTCTTTGGCGATCGGCACCAGCGCATCGTTAAGCAGTTTTTTGGTCACCAGCAGCGTCAGTTCCAGTTTCTTGCCGTCTTTCTGGCGAATACCGTCTGCACCCGGTTTCCACCCGGCCTGCTCGAGCAATTGTTTCGCTTTATTGACGTCATAGGCGTATGGATTGATACCATTCGCATCATAAGCCCAAGAAACGGGTGAGATCGGCTGGTTAGCCACCGTGCCGTATCCCTGATACACCACAGTAATCAGCTTTTGGCGGTCCAGGCCGTAGATCAGGGCCTGACGGACACGCGCATCCTGCAACACCGGCCGCTTAAAGTTGAAATCGATACGACTGTAGTCGCTTGAGCTGTACAGGTTGATATTGGCAAAGCCGAGCAGCTTCAACTGCTCAATATCATCGGGCTTGGCGGTAAAAGCGTCGTAGTCGGTTTCACCGGTTTGGAACAGCTGGAAGTTGGTGGCCGGGTTGGTCACGCGGTAAATAAAGCGCGCCACCGCAGGCTGGCCGAGATAGAAGTTCGGGTTGGCGTGGAAGCGGATCTCCTGCCCCGGAATGTATTTGTCGTAAATATAGGGGCCGTTGCCCAACGGCTTACCATTCAACGCGCGCACGCTTTCCAACTTGCCGCGTTGATAATCCTTGCCGTAATAGGCTTTCGACAACACCGGCCCGCCGATCAGTTGCAGCGTGGTCGCACCCGGCTGGGTGGTGGTGATCTCAATTGTGCGCTCGTCAATCACCTTCAGCCCGCTGACGCTGGGTGCGGTGCCGTTTTTGTATTCCGCACCGCCCTGAATGTGCGCCGGGGTAATGTCGGTTTCACCGTCATAGGCCGGGTCATGCAGAAGCGTCAGCGTAAAAGCGATGTCTTCGGCTTTGATGGGCGAACCGTCGCTGTAGAGCAGGTTCGGGCGTAGCTTGATGGTATATACGCGATTATCCGGGCTGACCTGCCAGGATTCAGCCAATCGCGCCACCGGTTTACCTGCACTGTCCAAGCCAATGAGCCGGGTAAAAATCACATCGGTGACGTTCTCATCCCAGCCGTTGGTGAACAGATAAGGGTTAAAGTTGCCCTGTGGTTCAAGTATACCGGCCACTACGGTGTCTTTACGCATCTTGGCGGCGTTCGGTACCAGGCTGGCATCGGTGGCCGGTGTGATCCCTTCCGTCAACGCTTCCGCCTGCGCACCCAATGAAATGCCTATCGCACTAGCCAGCGCCAAAGGCACCAGCCGTTTTTGCAACAGTTTGTTTATATTATTTTTTTTGCTCACCCACTGCCCCTTGTCTACCCGTTGATAAAATGTGACAAAATTTATCGCAGAGTAATGGGCAGCCGGAGGGCTGTCTAACAACGAAACCGGCATTCCTTTGCCGGAAAAAGCAATATGAGTTTTTCTATTGCGATACCAACCGATCCGGGTGTTCAGCCTGCGGGTTCGAGCTGACGGATAAGTTTGGCCAAGGTTTTGATTGCCGCCTCGTGTTTGTCGCTCCAGTCAAAAGAGGCGTTCAAACGGAAGCAGTGGTTGAAATGGTTGCCGGTGGTGAACATGCGGCCCGGCGCGATACTCACTCCCAATGCCAGCGCTCGCTGGTAGAGTTCCATCGACGACAGAGCCGGATCCAGCTCCAGCCACAGGAAGTAGCCGCCGTCCGGCTGGCTGACTTTGACGGTAGGCGGGAAATGGTGGGCGATCGCCTGGCGCATCATGCTTTGGCGCTGCGCCAGCAAGCGGCGCAGACGCCGCAGGTGAGTATCATAGCCACCGTGCAGCAGATAGTCGGCAATCGCCAACTGGGTCGGCACGCTGGTCGAGACGGTGCTCATCAACTGCAGCCGTTGGATCTGCTGTGCGTAGCGCCCCGCCGCCACCCAACCGACGCGGAACCCCGGTGCCAGACATTTGGAGAACGACGAACAATGCAGGACTTGCCCACCGCTGTCCCATGCCTTAGCCGGCTGCGGCCGCTCGGCACTGAAATACAGCTCGCCGTAAACGTCGTCCTCAATCAGGGAAATCTGCCTCTCACGCAGCAAACTCACCAGCCGCTGCTTGTTGTCGTCCGACAGGCTGGCCCCCAGCGGGTTCTGGAAGTGGGTCATCAGCCAGCAGGCCTTGATCGGGTACTGCTCCAGCGCCTGCTCGAGCGCATCCAGATCTATGCCGTCCTGTGGGTGAGTGGCAATCGCCACCGCCTTCAAACGCAGCCGCTCCAGCGCCTGCAACGCACCATAAAACGCCGGTGATTCAATCGCCACGTAGTCCCCCGGCTGGGTCACCGCCTGCAGGCTGAGGCTCAATGATTCCATCGCCCCGGCGGTAATCACGATTTCGTCCGGTGCCACCTGCATACCGCTCAGCGCATAACGCTGGGCGATGTGGCGGCGCAGTGCTTCATTGCCGGGCGGCAGATTGGCCAGTGAGCTGTGCGGCGTAAACTTGCGTGCCACACTGCTCAGCGCCCGCGCCAGCTTGGGTTGAGCAAATAAGGTGGCGTCGGGAAACGCCGAACCAAAGGGCACAATCTCCGGATCCTGGCACGCCTGCAACACATCGAAAATAAAGGTGTTGATATCGACCTGCTCACTCAGCAACAGCTTTGCGCCGTGTGCCGGCTGCGGCAATGGCTGCGGACGCGCCGCCACGTAATAACCGGATTGCGGCCGTGCGACGATCCACCCCTGACTCTCCAGCAATTGATAAGACTGCACCACCGTCATCAGGCTCAGTCCGGCACGTTTGCCGCTCTCGCGTAGCGACGGCAGCTTGTCCCCCGCCCGCCATACCCGGTTCTGGATCTGTTCACGAATCTGTTGTGCAAGCTGCTCGTATCTGGTCATAAGCCTTAACTGTTATATGAAAAAGTGAAATAACTGTCACTATTATAGTTAATGTACTCCGTGCTTAACTTGACGCCAAGCTTTCAATACAAAAATTACCGCCATACTGAAGAGGCCATTTTATGTACAATCCAAGGAGGCGCCATGCTGGGTCTTGATGCACTGGAACTTGCCAGAATACAGTTCGCCTTCACCGTTTCTTTCCATATCATTTTCCCTGCAATTACCATTGGCCTGGCCAGTTACCTGGCGGTGCTGGAAGGGTTGTGGCTGAAAACGCGGAATGAAACCTACCGCGATCTCTATCACTTCTGGTCAAAAATTTTCGCCGTCAACTTCGGCATGGGCGTGGTGTCCGGCCTGGTGATGGCCTATCAGTTCGGCACCAACTGGAGCTTCTTCTCCGAGTTTGCCGGCAGCATTACCGGCCCGTTACTGACCTACGAAGTACTGACCGCCTTCTTCCTGGAGGCCGGTTTCCTCGGGGTGATGCTGTTCGGCTGGAACCGTGTCGGCCCTGGCCTGCACTTCTTCGCTACCTGCATGGTGGCGCTGGGGACGCTGATTTCCACCTTCTGGATCCTGGCCTCCAACAGCTGGATGCAGACCCCACAGGGCCACGAAATCATCAACGGCCAGGTGGTGCCGGTCGACTGGCTGAAAGTGATTTTCAACCCGTCATTCCCGTACCGGCTGTTGCATATGTCCACCGCCGCCTTCCTGTCTTCTGCGTTCTTTGTCAGTGCCTCCGCCGCTTGGCATTTGCTGCGCGGGCGCGACACTCCGGCGATGCGCAAAATGCTGTCGATGGCAATGTGGATGGCGCTGATTGTCGCGCCGATACAGGCGATGATCGGCGATGCGCACGGCCTGAATACGCTGAAATATCAGCCGGCGAAAATCGCCGCCATAGAAGGACACTGGGAAAACCCGCCGGGTGAAGCCACTCCGCTGATCCTGTTTGGCTGGCCGGATATGGAACGTGAGGAAACCCGCTTCAAGCTGGGGGTACCTTACCTGGGCAGCCTGATCCTGACCCACAGCCTGACCGAGCAGGTACCGGCGCTGAAATCCTTCCCACCGGAGGATCGGCCGAACTCCACCGTGGTGTTCTGGTCGTTCCGCATTATGGTGGCGCTGGGCATGCTGATGATCCTCGCCGGGGTCTGGAGCCTGTGGCTGCGCTGGCGTGGTGGCCTGTATCAGTCCCGGCCATTCCTCTACTTTATTTTGTGGATGGGCCCTTCCGGGCTGCTGGCACTGCTGGCGGGTTGGTTCACTACCGAGATTGGGCGTCAGCCATGGGTAGTCTATGGCCTGCTGCGCACCAGGGATGCGGTCTCCGCACACGGAGACCTGCACATGAGCATCAGCCTGCTGGCGTTTATCATCGTCTACTGTTCGGTGTTCGGCGTGGGTTACTCCTACATGATGCGGCTGATCCGCAAAGGACCGCAGCAGCATGAAATACATGAAGATGACACCGAAGGCCGACCGGCACGTCCGCTGTCTGCGGTGAAAGAAACTCTGGATGACAGGAGCTGAACATGGGCATTGATCTTCCGCTGATTTGGTTTGTGATCATCGTATTCAGCACCATGATGTACGTGGTAATGGACGGCTTTGATTTGGGGATCGGCATCCTGTTCCCCTGGGTTAAGGGCAGCGGTGACCGTGATGTGATGATGAACACTGTCGCCCCGGTGTGGGACGGCAATGAAACCTGGCTGGTACTGGGGGGAGCGGCGCTATTTGGCGCCTTCCCATTGGCTTACGCGGTGATCCTCGACGCGCTGGCCATTCCACTTACCCTGATGTTGTTTGGCCTGATTTTCCGCGGCGTGGCCTTTGAATTTCGCTTTAAGGCCACGGCAGAAAAACGCCACATTTGGGACAAGGCGTTTATCTGGGGCTCCATTTTCGCCACCTTTAGCCAGGGGGTGGTGGTGGGTGCCATCATCAACGGTTTCCCGGTCAATGGCCGCAGCTATGCCGGTGGCGCTCTCGACTGGTTGACCCCGTTCGCGCTGTTTTGCGGGTTGGGGCTGGTGGTGACCTATGCGTTGCTCGGCTGCACCTGGCTGGTGATGAAAACCGCCGGTGACCTGCAGGCGCGCATGTACTGGCTGGTGACGCCGTTGCTAGCGACGCTGCTGCTGGTGTTGGCGGCAGTCAGTATCTGGACGCCGTTCGCTCACCCGGAGATCGCCGGCCGCTGGTTTACGCTGCCAAATCTGTTCGTACTGCTGCCGGTGCCGGTACTGGTGCTGCTCAGCGCCTGGGGCATCCAGCGCGGGGTAACACGCGGTGCACACTATTCGCCGTTTATGCTGACCCTGCTGCTGGTGTTCCTCGGCCTGAGCGGATTGGGCATCAGCATCTGGCCACTGTTGATCCCGCCATCCATCAGCCTGTGGGACGCCGCCGCTCCGCCGCAAAGCCTTGGCTTTATGCTGGTGGGCGCGCTGTTTATCATCCCGATTATTTTGGTTTACACCTTCTGGAGTTACTACGTGTTCCGCGGCAAGGTCAGCCATGAGCATGGCTATCACTGATGAGGGAGGAGAACATGCACGATAAAACCGCAATCGCATCCACTCCCTGGTGGAAACGCGTCGTCTGGCTGGTGATCATCTGGAGCGCCAGCGTGCTGGGGTTGTTCCTGGTCGCCTCGCTGTTCCGCCTGCTGATGACCGCGGCAGGCATGAAGTCGCATTGAGCTGCCAAGCCATAGTATGCCGCCGGCGTTATTTGCCGGCGGCATCGTCAAGCGGCAATATGCCGTTTTTCAGTCACTCAAGCGTCTGAGCAGGATCATCCCAAATGCCAGACACGTTCTATTCAGGCACTGATTTGATACCGTGCAACGCCATCAACTCGTTGACCATCGATTGATGTTCCGCAACCCATTTACGCGCCGTTTTATGTTGTTCCCACTTAACATCGATTAAATGTTTCATATCAAATTGCGGTTTATCTGCCTGCGCCAATGGATACAACGTTGGACGTATAATTTCAAACATCGCCTGCCCACACGCAGCGATTGCCGCCAAGGCGACGGGATCCAATGTTGCTAATTGATCTTTATAATAAAAACGGAATGGGTAATCACTGCCGGCCGGCTGAACATGCTGCGAGTTCAATCCCAGACTGCTGAGATAAATGTGAGTCAGAGAGGGCTTACTCTCATCCTGACTGCGTGGGATCATTATTACCGGATAGCTGTCGAGAATGCCGGTCGTCGGCGAATCTTTACGGAAAATAGACTTGAAGAACGCCTGATCGACCGGAATTTTCGACGTATCCAGACCATTCTCCAAACGATCGCGATAATACTCACGCATCTGCGAGGAGAACATCACGCCATAGCACTGTTGCCCGCCGGGCTGTACTTCAACATTGAGAAAATCATAAACCGGCAACGCCTGCTCATCCGATTCCCCTGTCGTTTTGCAGAGCAGCGAGTAATAAAACACCCGCAACTTTCTGTCCTCCCCCCCGTCAGCACAGTTTCGTTTGAACAACGCATTTGCCCGATTCAAGAACCACTCGATGGTTGCAGGACCAGAATGCGCCATATCATTAATATTGTTGTAACGCAGATATTGGTTGGCGTGCCTTTGCAAATCGCTAACGCGTAAATTCGGTGTTATTTCTATCTGCCGGGTAAAAAAGATGCAGTTCATTAATGAAACCCCACAATTAAACATAAGAGTTAATTATGCATAAAATGGAAGAAATGCAATAAAACAACAAATTGATATGATTTTAATTAAAATTATTTACGTTTTAATTATTTTTGAAGAGGACGTCAAAATGCAATAGATAAAAAATAATGACATTTAACCTTTAATCGGGCCGCCACCCGCAAAGTGGCGGCCTGTCAATCAGCGGCGGTTACGCACCAGTTGGTAGCGACGGGTCAGGTATTCCACCGGTACGCTCCAGATATGCACCAGGCGGCAGAACGGGAACAGCACGAACAGCGTCATGCCCAGCACCATATGTAGTTTAAAGATAGGTGCAACCCCCACCAGATGTTCTGATGCACCAGCGTGGAAGGTCACCACCGCCTGTGCCCAGCCCACCAACTTCATCATCTCGCTGCCGTCCATATGCTGGGCGGAGAACGGAATGGTCAGCAGACCCAGACACACCTGCACCACCAACAGCGTCAGGATCATGATATCGGCAAAGCTGCTGGTCGCCCGTACCCGTGGGTTGGTCAGACGGCGTTTTAGCAACATCGCCCCACCGATCAGTGTCATCACGCCGCAGACACCACCGACGATCATCGCCAGCTTCTGCTTCACTTCAATCGACAAGAAGGGTTCATACATCCAGTGCGGCGTCAGCAGGCCGAGGAAATGCCCGCCGAAGATCCCCAGAATGCCGATGTGGAACAGGTTGGAGGCCAGCCGCATGCCCTTTTTATCCAGCATCTGGCTGGATCCGGCACGCCAGCTGTATTGGCCGTAATCGTAACGCAACCAACTGCCGATCAGGAATATCGCCCCCGCCAGATAAGGGTAAATATCGAAAAAGAACTGATTTAAAAATTGCATGATTAGCTTCCTTTGGTTCCAGTTAGCGCATCCGTCAGGTCAAGGTATTGTGGGGCCACCGCGCCGGCAAAGCGGCGTTGGTGCGCCGTCTGCTGCGCCGAGGCACAGCCCTGCTCACCCAGACTGCCCTGTGAAATAAATCGCACCTGTTCCTCTTCCCATACCGCATCCAGCGCCTGTGGAGTATCGTCTCTGGCCTCACCTGCAACCTGACTCTCCAGGCTCCCGCTTTTAACCCCACTGCCAGATAGCGCCAGCAGCAGATCAAACAGCACCGCATACGGGCTTTCCCGCTGTTGTAATCTTGCACCCAACAGCGCCAGGATCGGCGCGATGTCCTGCAGCCCCTCGACGGCCTGATCCTTGCTGCGGCTGGCGAGATACTCCAGATACAGCGGCAGGAAATCCGGCAGTTCGCGGCTGTCGATCTCCAGCCCGGCTTCGCGGTATTGCGCCATCAAATCGACCATCGCCTGGCCGCGATCGCGCGACTCGCCGTGCACATGCTCAAACAACAACAGTGAGCTGGCGCGCCCCCGATCGAACAGCTCGCAGTATTCGGCCTGCACATCCAGCAACGGGCGAGCGCAAAAACGGCGAATAAACAGGATCAGTTGCGCACTGTGGTGCAAATCCAGCTCGCTGGCCGGCTCCAGTGCTTCGACCAATGCCTGCTGATGGTCAAACAGCGCCTGCTCCGGGTAATCCAGCAGGCGGGCAATCACTTTCAGACTGATCATGAGGCATCCTCCTGACGCGGCGTTTTTTGGCTCACATCAATAGCGTCAATGCGGCGGCTGTTGAACAGGTTGAATTTACCGTCGCTGCCGTGGCAGCCGTCGCCAAAGCTAAAGCCACAGCCTTTGCTTTCCGGAAAGGCTTCACGCGCCAGTTCACGGTGGCTGGACGGGATCACAAAGCGATCTTCGTAGTTGGCGATCGCCAGATAGCGATACATCTCCTGCGCCTGCGCTTCGGTCAGCCCCACCTGTTCCAGTGCACTGGTGTCCAGCACGCCGTCAACGGTTTCTGCCCGTTTGTAATGGCGCATCGCCAGCATTCGCTTGAGCGCCAACAGCACCGGCGCGGTATCACCGGCGGTCAGCAGGTTGGCCAGGTACTGCACCGGGATCCGCAGACTTTCCACGTCCGGCAGTACGCCGCTGTGCGCCAGCTCACCGGCATCGGCGGCGGATTGAATCGGTGACAATGGCGGCACGTACCACACCATCGGTAACGTGCGATATTCCGGATGCAGAGGCAGCGCCAGCCTCCAGTCCATCGCCATTTTGTATACCGGCGACTGCTGGGCGGACTCGATCACCCCTTGTGGAATGCCGTCGGCCAACGCCTGGGCAATCACCGCCGGATCATGCGGGTCGAGGAAGATATCCAGTTGGCTCTGGTACAGATCCTTGTCATTTTCGACCGCTGCCGCCTGCTCGATGCGGTCCGCGTCATACAGCAGCACTCCCAGATAACGGATACGCCCCACGCAGGTTTCCGAACACACCGTCGGCTGGCCGGATTCAATGCGTGGATAGCAGAAGATGCACTTCTCGGACTTGCCGCTTTTCCAGTTGAAATAGATCTTTTTGTACGGGCAGCCAGTCAGGCACATGCGCCAGCCGCGGCATTTATCCTGATCGATCAGCACAATGCCGTCTTCGCCACGCTTGTAGATAGCGCCACTCGGACAGGTCGCGACACAGGCCGGGTTAAGGCAGTGTTCGCACAGGCGCGGCAGGTACATCATGAAGGTGTTTTCGAACTGGCCGTACATCTCCTTTTGCATATTGTCGAAGTTTTTGTCCTTCGAGCGCTTGGAGAATTCACCACCGAGGATCTCTTCCCAGTTCGGGCCATTTTCAATCTTCTTCATGCGCTGGCCGGTGATCAGCGAACGCGGTCGGGCGATCGGCTGTTGCTTGCCCTGCGGCGCGGTATGCAAGTTCTGGTAGTCGTAGTCGAACGGCTCGTAATAGTCGTCCAGCGCCGGAACGTCCGGGTTGGCAAAAATCTTCGACAGCAGACCGACGCGGCCGCCCATGCGCGGTTCCAGCTTGCCGTTGATTTTACGGATCCAACCGCCCTTCCATTTTTCCTGATCTTCCCAGGCGTGCGGATAACCCACGCCTGGCTTGCTTTCCACGTTATTGAACCAGGCATATTCCATGCCCTCACGGCTGGTCCAGACATTTTTACAGGTCACCGAACAGGTGTGGCAACCGATGCATTTGTCCAGGTTCAGCACCATGCCAACTTGTGAACGAATTTTCATTTTGCTTTCTCCTGCTGGCTACCCTGCGAGTCGTCGTTGCCTTCACCGTCTAACCAGTCGATGCGGTTCATCTTGCGTACCACCACAAACTCATCGCGGTTGGAGCCGACGGTGCCGTAATAGTTAAAGCCGTAGGCCAACTGCGCGTATCCGCCGATCATATGGGTCGGTTTCGGGCAGACGCGGGTCACCGAGTTATGGATGCCGCCGCGCTGGCTGGTGATTTCCGAACCGGGAATATTCACGATGCGTTCCTGCGCGTGGTACATCATGGTCATACCGGCCGGAACGCGCTGGCTAACCACCGCCCGCGCCGTCAACGCACCGTTGGCGTTAAAGGCTTCGATCCAGTCGTTGTCCTCAATCCCCAAGTCTTTGGCATCTTCTTCACTCATCCAGACGATCGGCCCACCGCGCGACAGGGTCAGCATCAGCAGGTTGTCGCTGTAAGTGGAGTGAATGCCCCATTTTTGGTGCGGCGTCAGGAAGTTCAGCGCCTTCTCTTTGTTGCCGTTCGGCTTCTGGTTCAGCAACGGCTGTGCGGCACGGGTGTCGATCGGCGGGCGGTACACCAGCAGGCTTTCGCCAAAGGCACGCATCCATTCATGATCCTGATACAGCTGCTGGCGGCCGCTGAGGGTGCGCCATGGGATCAGCTCATGCACGTTGGTATAACAGGCGTTATACGACACATGTTCATCTTCCAGGCCTGACCAGGTCGGACTGGAAATGATTTTGCGCGGCTGGGCCTGAATATCGCGGAAGCGGATTTTTTCGTCTTCCTTGTTCAGCGCCAAATGGCGGTGATCGCGGCCGGTCATCTTGCCCAGCGCGTCCCACGCCTTGACCGCTACCTGTCCGTTGGTTTCCGGTGCCAGCGTCAGGATCACCTCAGCGGCATCGATGGCGGTTTCAATCTTCGGCCGCCCCGCAGCCGGACCATCAGCCTTCACGTAGTTAAGTTTTTTCAGGAAGTCGACTTCGGTCTGGGTGTTCCAGCTAATGCCCTTGCCGCCGTTGCCCAGCTTATCCAGCAACGGCCCCAGCGAAGTGAAACGCTCGTAGGTGGCCGGATAATCACGCTCTACCACTAAGATATGCGGCGCGGTAATACCGGGGATCAGATCGCACTCGCCTTTTTTCCAGTCTTTGACGCCGTAAGGCTGCGCCAGCTCGGCGGCCGAGTCATGCTGAATAGGCAACGTCACCACGTCGGTTTCCTGCCCCAAATGCCCGACACACACCTCGGAGAAGGCTTTGGCGATGCCCTTATAAATCTCCCAGTCGCTTTTCGAATCCCAGGCTGGATCGACCGCCGCCGACAGCGGGTGAATAAACGGATGCATGTCCGAGGTATTCATGTCGTCCTTTTCGTACCAAGTGGCAGTCGGCAGCACGATGTCGGAATAAAGGCAGGTGCTGGACATGCGGAAATCGAGCGTCACCACCAGATCCAGCTTGCCCTCGCCGCCGTTATCCAGCCATTCCACTTCCTCGGGTTTGGTGCCGCCCTGCTGGCCCAGATCTTTGCCCTGAATGCCGTTTTCGGTGCCCAGCAGGTACTTGAGCATGTACTCGTGGCCCTTGCCGGATGAGCCCAGCAGGTTGGAACGCCAGACGAACAGATTACGCGGGAAGTTCTGCGGGTTGTCCGGCTGCTCGGCAGCAAAGTTCAGGCTGCCTTTTTTCAGCCCTTCGACGGTGAAGTCCAGTGGCGACTGTCCGGCGGCTTTCGCCTGCGCCGCCAAATGCAGCGGGTTGGTGCCCAATTGGGGTGCCGACGGCAGCCAGCCCATGCGCTCGGCGCGCACGTTGAGGTCAATCAGGCTACCGCTAAAGCGGGTCTTGTCCGCCAACGGCGACAGCAGCTCTTCGGTGCCCACGGTTTCATAACGCCACTGGCTGGAGTGGTTATAGAAGAACGAGGTGCCGTTCATATGGCGCGGCGGACGTTGCCAGTCGAGGCCAAACGCCAGCGGTAGCCAACCGGTTTGCGGCCGCAGTTTTTCCTGGCCGACGTAGTGCGCCCAGCCGCCGCCGCTCTGACCAACGCAGCCGCAGAAGATCAGCATATTGATCAGGCCACGATAGGTCATGTCCATGTGGTACCAGTGGTTGACACCAGCACCGACGATAATCATCGAACGGCCATGAGTTTTCTCGGCGTTGTCGGCAAACTCACGGGCGATCCGGATAATGTTGTGGCGTGAGACGCCGGTGATCTGCTCGGCCCAGGCCGGAGTATAGGCTTTGACGTCGTCATAGTCGGTGGCGCAGTTGGCATCGTTCAGACCACGATCGAGGCCGTAGTTGGCCAGGGTCAAATCGTAAACGCTGGTCACTAACGCTTCGCTGCCGTCCGCCAGACGCAGGCGTTTGACCGGCAGCTTGTGCAGCAGGATCTCGTCCAGTGCCACGCTGTTGAAATGCTCGCTCTCGGTACTGCCAAAGTAAGGGAAGCCGACTTCGGCCACTTCGTCATGTGCGCCCAGCAGGCTGAGTTGCAACTCGACTTCCTGCCCGTCTTCACCGGCGCGCTGTTCCAGGTTCCATTTGCCCTGCTCGCCCCAGCGGAAGCCAATCGACCCCTGCGGCGCCACCAGCTCACCGTTGCGCTGATCGATGGCGACGGTTTTCCACTCAGGGTTGTTTTCCTGCCCCAGGCCATCCACCAGATCGGCGGCACGCAGCAGACGCCCGGCGGCGTAATAGCCTGCTTCGCGCGGTTCGAGCATCACCAGCATCGGCATGTCAGTGTAGCGACGCACGTAGTCACGGAAGTAGCCCACCTCACGATCCAGATGGAACTCTTTAAGCATCACGTGGCCCATTGCCAGCGCCATGGCGCTGTCGGTGCCCTGCTTCGGATTAAGCCACTGGTCGCACAGTTTGGCGACTTCGGCATAGTCCGGCGTCACCGCCACGGTTTTGGTGCCTTTGTAGCGCACTTCGGTGAAGAAGTGGGCGTCCGGGGTACGCGTCTGCGGCACGTTAGAGCCCCAGGCGATGATATAGGAGGAGTTGTACCAGTCGGCGGACTCCGGCACGTCGGTCTGCTCGCCCCAGGTCATTGGCGAGGCCGGCGGCAAATCGCAGTACCAGTCGTAGAAGCTCAGGCAGGTGCCGCCAATCAGCGACAGATAGCGGGCACCGGCGGCGTAGGACACCATCGACATCGCCGGGATCGGTGAGAAGCCGATAATGCGATCCGGGCCGAAGGTTTTGGCGGTGTAGACGTTGGAAGCGGCTATTAGTTCGTTTACCTCCTGCCAGCTGGAGCGAACAAAGCCGCCGCGTCCGCGCGCGACCTTGTAGCTTTTGGATTTTTCGGCATCGTTGACGATCGAGCCCCAGGCATCGACCGGGTCACTGTGCAACGCCTTGGCCTCACGCCACAGCTTGATCAGGCGTTTGCGCATCAATGGGTATTTCAGTCGGTTGGCGCTGTACAGATACCAGGAGTAGCTGGCGCCACGTGGGCAACCGCGAGGTTCATGGTTGGGTAAGTCCGGGCGGGTACGCGGATAATCGGTTTGCTGGGTTTCCCAGGTCACCAGGCCGTTTTTCACATATATCTTCCAGCTACAGGAGCCGGTGCAGTTCACCCCATGGGTGGATCGCACAATCTTGTCGTGCTGCCAGCGGCTGCGGTAGCCGTCTTCCCAGTCGCGGTTGGTGTTCAGCGTCTGGCCATGTTCGCCAGAAAAGGGTTCCGCCAACTGCTTAAAATAGCGGAATCGGTCTAGAAACTTGCTCATCCGGAATTCTCCTGAAGACTTTCATTGTTATATGAAGTGACATTGCTCAATCTGCCGCCAGCCTACTGAGGCCAGAACTGGGGCAAATTGATTGCGATCAAGAGAACGAAGAGAGAATAACGGCGACAGCGACGCACCTACCCCTAAAGTGTCAGAGCAAAAAATGGCGTTAATTAATTGAAAATAGGATAGAAATTATGACTTAGATATTCGGCGGGATGTACTGCGAAGTCAGCCGGGGTATTTGGGGGTAGGATGCGGATCGCGCCCGCATCCCTGGCTGCTATGTTGATGTTAGTGGAGGCAGAAGTGCGTTAGCCTGCATCCATTTCATGACCGATCCACTCGCCGCTGTCGCGATTAATAAACCGCAGATATTGCTCATACTCCTGTTCGCCGTAGAACAGGTTCAACAACGGGGTTTTATAGAATGACTGCCACATTTGGCCCAGCATGATCGGCCGACGTGGGACATAGATGTTTTCGATCAGGTTATAGCCAGTGGCCATCAGCATAAAGCACAAGAAGAAGTAGTTAAACCTGCCGCGAATGAACGAGCCCTGATGAGCCACGTAGTAAAACAGCAGGAATACCGACGCCACGCTGGCATAGCGGCTGGCCGCCTGCAACGAACTGGAACACAGGAACACAAATACCACCAGCCAGGCTGCGGTGTTTTTGATGTCCCCCACCTGGTTACGCATCGGGTTCGCCAACATGAAGACCCCGAGAAACAGCGCTGGGAACAGCACGATCAGGAAGTTAATCATCCCATTGGCATTGCCGGAGGTCAGGTAATCGCTGGCATACATACCGGATGTATAGACGTCGGAGTAACTGTTAATGCCAGAAATCGTAATATGAGAAAGGATAAACGGCAGTGCGAACTTGGCGGTCAGCAACGCAATGGCGCTAAACACTACCGTCAGCAAACGGTTTAGCCGCATTACCCGGCTGCACAAAAACACCCCGACCAACAGCATGCTGGAAAAGTGGGTCAGCATGGCGAATAACATCAGGCCGGCGGCCAGCGGCCGATTCTGTTTATGGCAAAACAGCACCATAGCCAACGTCATCACCGCCATCGAGAAGCCAAAACGCAGCCCCATACCGATGATAAACGGGTTGATCAGAAACAGCACCGCCAGATGCAGCAAGACAAACTGCCGAGGTGAAAACGCCTTGCCGGCGTGCAGCATGACAATATTGAGCGCAGCGAGATAGCAGTAAACCGACAGGCCAACGTACAGCCCCGGAATGACGTAAAAAGGGATAGTCAGCTTTTTGAAAATATAAAAGTTGGCGTACAGTACCACGTCCACCTTGCCCTGAATAACATCACCCAGGCTGGTGGCCGAGTTAATCGCATCATAGTTGGCAAAGTGACGGTAGAGATCGGCCAATGGTGGGATTTTAATAAAGAAGAAGAAAAAACACAGCGCAATCAGCAGATAAGCCACCGTATTTTTCTTTCCCGCCCGCAGCGTACCAATGCTGTGCAGCAAGGCAAACAACGGTACCGTCAGCAGCAGCACGCCGCCAATCAGCGTAGAACGTTCAAAGCGCATAATCATCCTCTGGCTAAATAATCCCCTCTCATGTGGGAGAGGGCCGGAGAGAGGGAGATGTTTACCTGACTAATTTCGTAATTCAGAATGGCACGCCACGGAAAAACACATTGCGGATGATATTTTTCATATACACCCCTGCCATCAGCCCGCTATTAACGTAGACAATCCCCTTCAGCCCGTATAACACCCCGGCCAGACGGCTCCTGCCGTCGGCAATGATGCGCGAGTTAATGCAGGTGTGGCGCAGACGCATGATGTTGCGCGCCCGGGGCGAAATCTGCGGCATCAATCGCTTTTCAAACTGCATTTTATTGCGGTAACCCAGGATGCCTTTCGGGCTGGAGGTGATGCGTTCGCCGTCATGATCGTTGTGCACTGCCAGGCGTTCATGCAACGTGCCGATGTTCGCCCCGGCTGCCAACAGCCGGTACAGGAAGATATGGTCCTGATAGCGCGGGGTATTAAAGAATCCGCGCACCGCAATGGCCATGCTACGCCGCAGCATGATCATCGGCGTGTAGGCCACGCCGGCCAGCATAAAGTCTTCCAGCCCTGCGCAACGCGCCCGGTAATAATGCTCGGTGCTGATCTGCCCGTCCTTGAGAATATCCATGTCGCACAGGCTGACGTCGTAACTGCCCTGCTGCATAAACGCCAATTGCCGGGCGATTTTCTGCGGATGGTAGTAGTCGTCATCATCCAGAAAGGTAATGTATTCGCCACTAGAGCGCAGGATCCCGCTGTTACGCGCCTGCGCGCCGCCGCCGTTGTGGCGACGTGGGGAGTAAATGATCTGCCCCTGCTCGATATAAGCAGCCAGGCGTTCACGGGTCGCCAGGCGATGCGCATCGCCCTGCGCATTGTCATCCACCACGATAATTTCCAGCGGACGATGGGTTTGCGCCAGCACGCTCTCGATGGCGCGTACCAACAGTTCACTGCGGCCATAGGTGGGTATGATGACGCTAACGGTAGTACTCATAATTTGATTCTGCCTGTAGGGGGCGAATACACCCTGCATACTTGAAGCTGCATCTTTGTTGGCCGCCCGCACTTACCCCGGTCACGTACTACTTGTACGCTCCCGGGGATGCGTTTGGTTGCCGCCGCGATGCCACTCCAATTATCTTGGGTATAGATTTGCCCCAATTGACATAGATGCGCCGCTATCCGCGCAGGTTATACAGCCGCGCCATCAGGTAGTAAGCCAGCGGGCTGCGGTAGAACAGCCGGTTCTTGCGGCTCAGCATTTTGCGCTCCTCCGCTCGCAGGCCGGAGTAGCGACGTTTCAGCTCGCGGGTTTCGCGCAGCGCATCACGCAGCCCGAAAAAGTCCAGCCCGACCAGCAAACGCGCCTTCAGCGTGGTTACGAAGAGTACCGAGTACAGCCCGTGCCCCATCCCCTCCCGGCGTGCCGTGTCGGCACCGTCGAGTGCGTAATCCAGGTCATCCAGATCGCGTCGTTTGGGCGCACGCGTGATGCCATTGGGGTTGGCCCGGTAACCCACCAGCGGCGTGTCGCAGACCACAATACGTTCCGCCTTCAGGTACAGTTGCGGGACCAACTGAATATCTTCGAAATTGCGTCCCGCCGGGAAACGCGCCTGATCGAACAGCGTCTTGCGGTAAATACGCGCCCAGGCAAACCACATACTGCGGTTGAAGCTGTCCGCCAGCAGCGCCATGTGAGCATCACGCTGCTGCGGGGCGGCATTGCCGGGCACGATAGCCATAGTGCCGTCCGACTGGATTTTGCCGTTGTTGACCGTCGAGAAACGCTGGGCGTTGAAGGCCACGATGTCTGCCCGCGGGTTATCGGCCAGCAAGCGCCCCAAAATGCTGAAATACCCTTCCAGCAGCACATCGTCGGAGTCAAGAAAGCCAACATAGCTGCCCTGCGCATGGGCAATGCCTCTGTTACGCGCCTCGCTCAGCCCCTGATTTTGCTGACGCAGAATACTGACCTGCAGTTTGTGCTGCGGATAGCGGCACAGCACATCTTCGGCAATGGTGATAGCGTCATCCGGGCTGCCGTCATCCACGATGATCACTTCCGCCCAGTCCGGCAGCTGTTGCAGCACTGAGCACAGGCAGGCCTCAATATAAGCCTCAACCTTATACACCGGAATAATCAGGCTCAGAGTGGTATTCATCATCGGTTATCCTCGGTTTTCTTTTTGACGTTGTACCCACACCGCCCGACTGCCCATCGACGGCAATTGGGCCTCAATCTGCCGTTGCCCCTGCACCTTCCAGCCGGTCGGCAGGTCAAAGCGCGCCGACATTGGCCGATAGTAAGGGTTGGCGATCAGCACCAGACCCTGCTCGCCGTTGATAAACAGCCTGGCCGGAATGGCAGTATTGTTGCCCTGCAACAGGGTGCTTTCGCCGGAAAGCAGGTAAGGGTTAAAGCTGACAATCTGCTGCGCCACGCTGGCCACACCGTGCCAGATAGCATCAAACTCCTGCTGGCTAAAACCGCCACGCTGACGCTTGTAGAACAAGTCGGTGTAGGAATAAAACAGGATGCCCTTCGCGCCGCCAATCAGCCCCAACCAGGCCTGATTGCGCATCTCCGCCTCCGTCGGTTGGCGCGGTTTACGCCCCGGCGCATAAGCGGCGTGATCCATAATCTGCATCACCAGCCAGGCCCCTTTGACCTGCCGCGCGACCTGGCTGGTAATGCGGCTGTACTCCAGCGTCCGCGTCAGATCGGCGTCTCTGCCGACCGGGTAAGGATCGCTGGCCAGCACATCCGAACTGTTGAAATAGGCGTTGAGCGTGCCGGTCTTGTCCAGCACCTGGAACGTCAGGTGATCCGGATCCAGGCGTTTTACCTGCAGATGCTTTTGCTCGATCTGCGGCACGTATTCCGGCCCCAGTTCATCATTGATATACCAGGCCAGCAGGTTCGGCTGGTGTTTGAACCTTTCCACATAGTTCGCCGTCAGTTGCGGATAGCTCAATTTGGTTTCCGGCGCGAACCGGGTACCGACATACATGTCCTTGAGCGAGAAAATCACCTGCAAGCCGTACTGCCGGGTTTTGCGGAAATAGTTATCGGGATCGCGACCGGTACCGTAGTTGTAATTGAGCAAGGTGTTGAAACCGGCATCGCGGATGCGCGCCAGATGCTCATCCGTCACCATCTCGCCGTACATATAAATACCGAGCGGGAAGAAACGCTCGCCCTGTTTCAGGGTATAACCCTGCGCGTCCAATGCCACTTTGGGCTGTTCGCGACCGACACTGATCGGCATTTCACTGCGCTGGCTCTGCTGGGAAGCCACGTCCGTCACCTGCTGCTGCAGGCGATACTCCCCGGCGGCAAGACCGGTAGGCAGCGGGAACTCCACCTGCTGTTGCCCGCTAATGCGATAACGGCGGCTGTCGTACTTCACGGCGGTGTTTTTGTCGTCGACCAGCGTGCTGTCCACCTGCACCTGCTGCGGCTCAACCACTTCAATCAGGCTCGATGCCGTCCCCTGGCCGCTGCGCATCTGGTATAGCTCCGGCGCGACCGGCTGCTGACAGGCATAGACATCATCAAACCAGGCGCTGCCGGTGGTCCCTCGGCGTAGATAGACGCCCAGCACCACCTTTACCGCGCGCGGCGGTACCCGAAAACCGCCCGTGACCGGTTGCCAGCCGCTGGTGCCCAGCAGGCCCTGCGGATAGCTGCCAGCCAAAAAACGCCCCTGACTGTCATAACTTTCGATAAATACCCCGGCTCCCTGATCCTCCCCCTTGCCCTTCAGGTTCTCACCGCGCACCCAGGTGCCAAAAGCCAGCTGCTGGCCCGGTTTAACCGACAGCGTCTGCAGCATGTTGTGGTAACTGGCGGGGTTGTGATTTTGATAGAACAGGCTGCTCTGGCCGCCGTGACCGCCCGCCACCACCTGTGACGAGGCCAGTGACCAGCCAGAGCCTCCCTGCTCGAACCCAGGATCCTGTACCAGGTTGTTGCTGCAGGGGGCAGCATTGACCAGACCGGAACCGAGCAGCAGGCAGGCGGTGGTTAACTTGCTGAGTTTCATTGTCTTTTCATCACCGCGTTGTACAGATAAGAGAAGAACAGGTAACAGGACTTCTGGTAGGAAAGCCCCAGATGACGGCGATAAATCTGCCATTGCCAGTCGGCCGCCTGAATTTTATTGCCGGATAGTGACTGCGCAGAGAGACGGTAAAAGGCCAGCGGCTCGGGTATGCAATACGCCAAATGGTTGCGCGCTTTTTCCAGCACCGACAGCCACATCACATAGTCCTCGTGCCCGACCTTGCTTTGGTACACCTTGCCAACCTGGCGCTGGTTGTACATCCCGGTCAGGTTACCGATCCAGTTGCTTTTCAGCATGTCCCGGTAGGCGATGATCTCCCCGGAACCTCGGTAATTTTTCACCCGCGTTGGGTCATCTTCAAAGGTGTAATAGTGTGAGCACACCACGTCATAACGGTCGGTTTTCAGGATGCCGACCTGACGCGCCAGCTTGTTGGGGTGCCAGACATCATCGCTGTCGCAAAAGGCAATATAATCGCCGCGCGCCGCTTCAATCGCGATATTGCGGGTTTCGGCCACGCCCTGGTTGGTGTTATTGCGAATGTAGGTCAGACGATCGTGAATAAAGGGTTTCACCACCTCAGCGGTCTGATCGGTGGAGGCATCGTCGATCACATACAGGTGATAATCCTGATAGGTCTGGTTCAGTACCCCGAGGATCGACTGTTTGATAAAGCCTGCGGCGTTGTAGGCCGGCATGATAACTGAAACTTTTTCCATCTTAACCTCCAGCGATAAGCTGTTGCCATTGGGGATAAATCCGCTCAGGGATGAACTGCTGCGCCCGCTCCAGCGAGTGCATAGAAAAGCGCTGCCGTAATTCACCATCGTCGATCAGCGCCAGCGTGCGTTGGCTGAAAGCCTCGATATCGCCTTCTGCCACCAGATAGCCATTCCTCGCGTCAACGATCAGCTCGGCTGGCCCGGTCAGGCAGTCAAACGCCACCAGCGGCAGACCGAAGCTCATGGCTTCAATCAACACCATCGGTAGCCCTTCGTAACGCGAAGTCATCAACAGCATTGCCGCCTGACGATAGTGGCTGGCAATATCCGCGGTCGCCGGTAGCAACTTCACCTGTTCAGTCAATCCGGCGGCGTCAATCTGCTGCTGTAGCGCGACGCGATCCGGGCCATCACCGACAATATGCAGTTGCCACCCCGCCGTTTGCCGTGCCACCCGTTGCCAGGCGGCAATCAGGCGATCAAAACCTTTCTGATGGCACAGCCGACCGACCGCCAGCGCCACCGGCTGTTGCAACTTTGGCTGCGGCGATTGCACCGGGAAAGGTGAAACGTTTTCGATCACCTGACATTTGCGTTCCGGCACCCAGCGGCTGATGGTGGCCAGATCTTTTTTCGTCAGCAGTACCGTGCGGTCGCCTAACCGATAAACCAGCACCTTCAGCCACTTCATCGGCCAGGCATATTGATGGAAGCTGACGTGTTCACTCAGCAGCAGACGGCTATGCGGACAGAGTAAACGCAGGTAGGGCACCATCAGCGCCGAGAGTTTCCCCATCGAAACGGTGACTATCACGTCATAACGGCCACGCCGCAGAAACCACGCCAACCGCCAGGGCCACAGCAGCGTTCTGCCGGGCATAAAGCGCAGCTTCACCGCAGAGTCCAGCGGGTAAAACGCCCGGTCACCGCTGATCGACACCAGATCCACCTGATGCCCCAGACGCGTAGCCAGCGCATTGGCCAGGCTGCTGGCGACCCGCTCGGTACCGCCTTTTTCGGCGATGTTCTCAATCACAATCGCTACTTTTCTTTGCTGCATGTCATCTCCGAAATCCCTCGCGGGCGCTGCGCAACAGACGCCCCCCCAACGGAAACAGCCCCAATCTGGCCAGGCAGTCGCCGTACAGTTTGATCGCCCTGAACTTGCTGCTCAGAGCCTGGCGTTCCGTACGCGATGAGTAATAGTTGAAAGCCTGCAGGTTTTCGCTGTACAGCGAGGCCAGCAGGTGTTTGCAGGCAAACCCGCTGATGTAACGGCCACTGGCGTTCAGATAGGCATCAATAAACTGTTCGCTGTCGTCGAGGTTCATCCGGCAACGATCCGTATCGACATCCCCGCAGCGGATGAACACCCCAAGCCCTTCGTCAAAGGCCACTTTGGCCCCCAGATTGGTGGCGTTGACCAAAAACCCCCAGTCCTGGTACTTGTAGAGGAACTCCGGGAATAAAAACCGTCGGTCCGCTTTTTTACGCAGGCTGATGGTGGAGGTACGAATATCACCCATGTCGAGAAATAAAAAATCTGCCCCCGCCACCCCCTCCTTGTAATCAAATCGATAGCTGCGAATATTTTTGTCACTCACCGTGGCGTAATTACCAAAAATAATGTCCAGCCGGGTGTCCTGATGGCGTTCCAGGCGACGGATAATATAGTTGGTACTAAAAGAGCCCTCCGGCTCCAGAAAGAAAACCACTTCCGCACGCGCCAGACGAAAACCGGTATTACAGGAAAAAGCCGTATTACTGCGAACTTTATTTTCATGTAATCGTGCTCGGCTGTTGGCGGCCAATAAGCCGCGCATATTATCCAGCTCTGGTTGGTCGGAAGCATTATCAACCACGATAATTTCATAATCGAACCCCAGGCAGGCATTAGTCATCCTGACTAATGTAGCGGCCAAGCTGGCTGAGTTATTAAAAACGGGCATGACAATCGATAAGTCCATTTATTACCTCAACAATATATTATCATTTGGCAAAACAGCATTATTGCCAACGGAATAGTTTGTTATCCCAGAATATCCTTGTCCGGTTATTCCCCCCCGTTCTGACGCGGGTAAAATCCGCGCAGCCTACCGGTTATTCAACTACTCCTGGAAATAACCTCCCCACTCCTGTTCAATGGTTTCTGGCGTCAGCCTTTGCAGACCGGCCCCTGGGGTGAATGTCAGCTCGCCAAAATAGATACGTTGCTGCACCTGATAAAAATCGACACGTACATAAGAGAATTGCTCGGCAACCTTGTGTGCCAGTGCCAGCATCTGTTCCAGCCGGCAGGGTTTATCCATCGGCACCTCGCTGTTGGGCACGCCCAGGCGGATTTCGGTGCGGTTCCAGTCGGCGTCAAAAAAATCACGCCGGTGATCGATAAAACGCTGGTAATCAATCTGGATGAAAAAGCGCACTTCGCCGCCGCGGTTAAAGCAGTGGATCTTGATGTCATTCGGCGTCTTGCCGTCTTCCAGCAACATTTTTTCCACCATCACACGGGGGGGGATATCTTTATAGTGGCGCTCGCGGTAAACCTGATAAAAATTCTGTCGCAACCAACTGTTGGTAAGAACTCTTAATTCATTAAAGCTGGTCTGGCTTTTATCAAACACCAGTTTATTATAACCACTGCCGTGGTTGGCCTTAATAACGAATGCATCAGGCAATGCCTCATACATCTCCTCAGTCAATTCTTTTCCCTGTGCGTAAAGTTCAATCAGGTACTCTTCCCCCCACAGTTTTTTAATATAATCCCGCACCTGATACTTATCGGACAATTGCGTGTACATTGCCAGGGGATAGACTTTTCTACGCATCAGTTTTTCGCTATACCCCACCGGCCTGGCCAAATGCGGCATCTTGCGAAAAAATAATGCGTACTTTAACTGATGATATAGTGCATCGGGTATATTACGGTAAAAACCCTCCACCAGATTATTTAGCATAAAGTTCTCGCACCTTCCCTATTAGTTGAGGTAAACAACGGTAGCAGGTGACCTGCAGCCGGGTAATTTGTCCTCTTCTGAAAAAACCATTAAGTACAAAAAATGAAATAAACTCGGTGATCAGCGTTGCAACCGCCGCGCCCGCAATGCCGTAACGCGGGATCAACACCAGATTCATCAACACATTGGCCAAGGCGGCCAGCGGCATTTTTATCGCGATAAATCGGTAACCGCCAAACAGCACAATCGCCCGATAGGACACGGTGCCCATGACCGAGAACAACGAAGTCACCGAACACAACGCCAGGATAGTGGCGGTTTCACGGTAGCTGTCACCAAACATCAGCGCCACTATTGGCCCGGGAAGCAGCGAAAGCAGCAAAATCACCGGCATCGAAAGCAGCAGCACCACCAGATACAACAGCCGGATGCGAGCTTCCTTTTCGACCTGGGTGCGGGCATTCGCCACTCCCGGCATCATCGAGGTGATCAGCGCAATCGGCACGAAGATCCAGCCCTGACTTAGGGTGATGGCGGCGCTGTACAACCCGACGCTATGCTCGCCCAGATAATTACCGATCATGATCTGATCGATACGGGTGTAGATAACTATCGACAAGCCCGAAACCGCCAGCGGCAACCCCACTTTTAACAGGTAGCATCCGTAACGCCGTTGATGACGCCTGCCGATAGGCCGCAGCCCACTGCGCTCTCGGCGAAACAGCACCCAGCGCACCGCGTAAGGGATCAGGCTGCTCAACACATAAGGCACGGCAAACCACTCCAGCGGCAATTTGACATGCACCAGCGCCAGCCGAACCACGATCGACAGCAACAGCGCCAGGTTGTTGATCATCGTGTTCAACTTCGATTTAAGCAGGGCGTCGTAATAGATTTTATAAACGTCCTGCACCGAGAAATAAGCGCTGAGCAGCATTAACGCCATCATGATCTGGCTGGTACGATCCTGCGTCAGCAGCGCCCAGGCCATCAGCGGCACGGCGATCAGCGCAAACAACTGTCGACGTAGGCGCATTGAGGCCAGCATCAGCCGGATACCGCTGTGCCGTCGCCGGGCGACACGGTTAAACAACACCGCGTCGGCCCCCAGCTGTACCAGCGGTACGGCAATGGCGATCACCGACAGCAGGTAGTTAATCAGCCCGTATTGCGCCGGCCCCAGGTAGCGCGCCACGTACACCGAAACAAAAATGCCTGACAGGCTCAGCGATACCCGTTCCAACATCAACCACAGGGAGTTCATCAGCATCGCTTTCATGCGGTTACTGAACCTTTTCCTGGTAGCTGGGGTAAGCAAAGGCATAGTAATCGGCATCGGTGGCGGTTTTCTTCACTATGCCGTTGAGGATCACCCCTTTAATCGTCACGCCGTTCTGTTCGAAACGACGGATACTGGTCTCAATCTGTCTGACGGTGTTGGCCTCAAAACGCACCACCATCAGCGCCGTACCGGCATGATGACCCACAATGGCGGCGTCGGTCACCGCCAGTACCGGCGGCGTATCGATCAGTACCAGATCGTAGTTTTGCCCTGCCCAGCGCAGGAAGTCGGCAAAGCGCTGATGCATCAGCAGTTCAGACGGATTCGGTGGCACCTGACCGCGCGGCACAAAGTTCAGATTGGCGATATCGGTTTTCTTCACCGCCTGAGCAGGTGCGATCAGCCCGGACAGCATGTCTGACAGCCCGTCTTTGGCGTTGTTGTTCAGCCAGCGGTGCAAAAAGCCTTTGCGCATGTCGGCGTCGATCAACAACACCCGCTGCCCTGCCTGGGCGATCACCACCGCCAGGTTGGTGCTGGTAAAGCTTTTGCCACTGGCGGGGCTGGCACCGGAAACCATCAGAATATTGTTTTTGGCCTCCATCATGGCGAAGTGCAAACTGGTCCGCAGGCTGCGGATAGCCTCGACGGATAAATCCTCCGGTTGCTCTTGCGCCAGGATTGGCAGCTTGCCGCTGCTGCTTTTGGTCAACAACTGCTGCTGGGTGCGATTACGCTTTTGCTGCCATGGCGACAGCGGCACCGTGGCATACACGCTGATGCCGCGCTTTTCCAGCGTATCGGTGTCACTGATGCCACGGTGAAGCGCGGCACGCAACACCACCCAAGAGGCTGACAGCACGCCCCCCATCAACAGAGCGAATAAAACGATCATCATTTTTTGCGGTTGCACCGGACGCAGACCGGTTTCCGCCTCATCAATAATACGGATGTTGCCCACCGTGCCGGCCTTGCTGATGCTTAATTCCTGCTGTTTGTTCATCAGTTGCATATAGACCTGCTGATCCACCTGCACGTCGCGGGTTAAGCGCAGAATTTCCTGTTGGGTTTTCGGCAAGTTTTGTACCTGCTTGCCCAGGCGGCTCTTTTCCGCGTTCAGCGTGGCGCGTTTTTCCAACAGCGCCCGATAGGCTGGATGCACGCGGGTATACAGCTTGGAGATTTCCGCCTCTTTGAAGGTCAGCTCATTTAACTGGCCTTCAAGCTGAACCTGGGTATCCAGTACCGATTTGGCCTCAAGCGACAAATCCACCGAGTCGTTTTGCTGACGGAACTGATTAAGTTGATTTTCGGCCTTGTTCAGCGAGCTTTGAGTACGCGGCAACTGCTCGTGCAGGAAGGCCAGCATGCGCTGGGCTTCCTCGGTTTTGCGATCCACGTTCTGTTGCAGGTAGTTGTCGGTGATGCTTTTTAGCACCGCCTCCGCACGCTGCGGATCCTCCCCCGCCAGGCTAAAGGTCATGATGCCGCTTTCCTTGCCACCGGGGGCGACGTCGAGCATGTTGCGCAGCTCATCCACCGCTTTCTGGCGCGGAACGTTAACTAGGGTGAAGGTTGTGCCAGGCAGGGCTTCCAGCGCGGTCACATTTAGTGCCCAACCGCCCTGCTGCAGGGCTTGCCCAACGCTGCCGCTGAACAATTTTTTGCCGTCATGGCTCAGGCTGTAGCGCTGTTGATCCTCTGCGGTCAGGGTCAGTTCCTGGCCCTGCATGACAGCCGGCACCTTCATGCCGGAGATGTTCAGCACCGGCGGCGTTTCACCGCTCAGACGGGCGATACCCTTGCCAAACAGCGGGAAGTAGTGCGGGCTGATACGCACAGTCAGACCAAGATCGTCGACGGTTTTGCCAATCACGTAGCGCGATTTCGCCAGCGAAACTTCGTCCTGAGTCGCCGAGTTCTGCCCGATGGAGCCTCCAATAGAGCTGTCCAGCGTTTCACGCAGCAGTGAATCACCCGAGAGCTGCTTTTCCACCTGCACCAGAGCCGTGGCCTGATAGATTGGCGTCGCCATCAGCGCATAAGCGCAGCCCAGAATACCGGCCACGCCGGTAACCAGCAGAATGCGCCAGCGGTTATCCCACAGTGGGCCAATCAGGCGCTCCCATTCCAGTTTGTCGTCCTGTTCAGCCATCACAATCGGCAATGCGTTGTTCTTCATCATCAGTATTCCTTAAGTCACCGTTACGGGATTACCAATTACGGACCCGCAACGTGGCCTCGCTGAGGTCGTTAAAGCTGGAAATGGTGGGTGCCAACTGGCTGATCAAACGGTTCCAGCGCGCGATCGGCGCCGCAGTGACGTACACCACGTCGTAAGGTTCCAACTGGAATTCGGTGCCCATTGCCAGCGCGGAGGCATCAGACAGGTCAAACTGGTACAGCGACGCCAGCCGCTGCGGCTGTTTGCCGCCATTCGGGCGGATCACGAACACGCCGGTGGCGTCGGCCACCGTTTGACTGATCCCTTCGGAACTGCCCAGTGCCTCGGTCAGCGTCATACCGCTGCGGTCCATTTTCAGCGTCGACTGCTTGCCAACCTCTCCCATCACAAATACTTTCAGTTCGTCGTTACGCGGCACATACAGGATGTCGCCCGGCTCCAGCAGATGGTTCTGGCTGATATCGCCGCGCTGCATCAGCGCCTGCAGGGAAATCGGCTGCTCTTTGCCCTGATGCGTCAGCACCACGTTGCGCCAGTCGGCATTATCGGTCAGCCCGCCGGCAGCGTTGATTGCGTCAAGAATGGTCAGCGGCACGTTGGTCACCGCCTGCTGCCCGGAGGCTTTCACTTCGCCGGTCACATAGACTTTCTGCGAGCGGAATGCGGCAATGCTGACGTCGACCTGTGGGCTTTCCACATAGGTCGCCAATCGTCCGGCGATCTGGTTACGCACTTCGCTAACGGTTTTACCTGCTACCTTCACCCGGCCGATGTAGGGGTAGAAGATCGAGCCATCGGCATGTACCCAGTTGCCGGTGTCGCTGGCGCTGCGGTACTGCCCTGCCGGGGTGGTCAGTTCCGGGTGGTCCCAGACGGTAACGTTAAGCACATCACCGATACCAATACGGTATTGATAGCTTTGCAGACGCTGGTCCAGCGCCAGATTTGGCCGCGCCACCGGCTCTACCCGGCGCATTTTTTGCAATAGCAGCGGCGTAACGCGATACACCTGGACCTGCTTGTTCAAATCGAAGTCTTCGTCCTGCTGAGTCACGACGTCTTTGCCATGGGTCGGCAGGTGAGAACCCGGAAAGGCAGTGCAACCGCTGAGCAAAACGCTGGACAGCACCAGTGGCATCCAATGAGGCAAATGAAGGTTCATAACGGTACCGTGAGAAAACGGGCCGCCTTTGCAGCCCGTTGGGGATTAACGATCGGCGGTAGGATTATCAGTAAAGATTCTTGCCTGGCGCGGTTCGTGCAACAGGGCAAAATAACCGAAGAAACAAAATACAAAGGCCAGCAGCATCAGGTGATCCGGTGTCTGCAGCACTTCACTACAGATGCCGACACAGGCCAGAGTGACCGCCAACATGCAGCTCATCCCCAGTGCCTGACGCGCATTGAGGCCACGGCGCATCAGAATATGATGCAGATGATCGCGTCCGGCCTTGAACGGGCTCTGGCGACGCATCAAACGGCGCACCATCACGGTCACCATGTCCATCAGCGGGATGGCGATTAACCACAGTGCGGTCACTGGTCGTATTACCGCGTCCTCACCCTGGGTGGCGACAATCAACAACCACAGCACGCTGAAACCAATCACCATGCTGCCGGCATCACCCATGAAAATCTTGTTACGCGCACCGAATGCGCTGAGGTTGAACAGCAGGTAGGCCGCCAGGGCCGCTATCAGGCTCAGACACCACCAGGCCTGAGCCTCATGCCCGGCCAGCCCGAACAAAATGGCCAACGCCATAAAGGTGACACAGGACAGCGCGCCAAGCTGACCGTCGATACCGTCAACCATGTTATAGGCGTTGATCGCCCCCCAGACCGCCAACGGCGTGATTAGCAACGCCGCATAGCCCAGCAGCAACTCCTGGTGGCCCCACAGGAACCCCAATGAAGAGAGTTGCATCCCTGCCGCCAGCATCATCGCCAGCGCGATCCCTCCCTGCACAATGACGCGCGGCGCCACCGGCAGATCAAAACGGTCATCAAGCACCCCCAGCATCACTAATGCGGTGACGCACAACAGATAGGTGGTGCTGTGCGGCAACCAGTCCGGTTGCCAGAAAGTCACCAGAGCCATGATAAGGTAGATAGCAATGCCACCGACCAGCGGTACATGCCCCTGATGGCGCTTACGGGCATTGGGTTTATCCACTAACCCCACCGCCAGTGCAGCGCGGCGGGCAATAACTACCAGCATCAGCGCCAAAATAAATATCACACTCAGTTGATATAACATGGTTCCTCCAGCGAATAAGCACGCTACCGCCCTTGAGTTACAGCTCCCAATGCGCTATTAACAAAAACAATATTTATATTGTCAGGATATAAGTCAGCATGAGTTAATCCTGTTAAATACAGATTTATCCGCTTGCCAGCAGAAAGAATAAAAACCTTAGCGTTGAATAAAGGTATCTCTAGGAAAACTCGTGCTTAATCGTTTTTTCGATCGCCAAATCAAGATCGACCGGCGCCACGAAATCATTTTGCACATTGCTTTTAAATTGCGTTCTGGCGCAGAATTTTTGCACCCGCACTCGGCTAATTGGAAATTTACGGCGACTTATTTTGCTCACCACATCCAAGGCCGTTGCGCCACAGAGACCAAATAAATAGGGAATGCGAATAGTCTTATTACTTTTTCCTAATGAAGAAGAAATAACGTCGACCAGTTGATTCATGGTGAAGTCGGGCTTATCAACATAATTGCTGACCTGATAGATTGCCTGCTGATCCAACGCATGCTCCAGTCTGGCGGCAATATTTTCTACGTAAGCCATAGACTTCATATTATTACCGCTGCCGATCATCACAAAACGGCCGCTGGCGATTTGCCGGAACAGGTTATAGACGTTGCCACGATTATTTTCACCAAACACCACCGTTGGGCGGATGATGGTTAATTTGTTGCTGCCATCGGCTTTGCGCCAGGCTTCGTAAACATACTCGGCCTCCAGCTTTGATTTGCCGTAATGGTTAAAGGGTTCGAAAAGCCCTTCCTCGCCGGTTTCCTGAGTCACGAAGCCGTAAACCGCCACCGAGGAGGTAAAGATGATTTGTTTGATATTCAGCGCCGAAGCCGTCATGCAAACATTGCGCGCACCATCAACGTTAACCTGATAATACAGTGAGACAGGATCGACGTTATCCTGATGCTCGGCCGCAAGGTTAATCACGGCGTCACAACCTACCAGCGCCTGCCGCAGAGTTTCGGGCTGGGTTACATCGCCAAACTGAGAGAGTTCAGGAAAATGCTCACTCGGCTTTTTATCTACGATGGTCAGCACCAGGTCGTTACGCGCACTCAGACGCTTAACCAAACGCGTCCCAATAAAGCCGGAACCCCCGATGATAGCTACTTTACGCTTATCCATAATTTGTCACTCAATCCGGTTTCCCATTATTCCCTACCGCACCATGAGGCAGGACGCTAATTGGCGTTAGAACATGGAATCCAGACTGGACAAAACAGAACGAGCTTTCAAATAACAAATAATGAAATAAAAATATTAGCCGAATGTAAAATTATCGATAAAGGTGAAATATCATCTGGAGCTAATTTTTAACATCGTAAGCAACTTGATACTCCATGGTTTTTCCCGGCAATATAAGATTAATCTTACCCACGCCTTTTACGTCTGAAGTATCGTATTTCACTGGCTGTTTAAACTTCCCCTGCTTGGGATCAACACACTCAATGGTCGCCTGCTCCAGATTTTCACCCTGATACAGACAAAGCAAACTTTGCGGCTCCTTGGTCAAAGGATTGTTCAGCGTCAAAGTGAGTACCACGCGGGTATTGTTTTGAATATCATTGATAATTGGCGGGCGAGTTTGGTTACCCAGCACATATGAAAAATGTGAAATAACCAGCAATGACACGAATACCGACAGGTATTTCACCACGCGAATGGCAGAAAATGAGAAAAAACCCGCTGAAGCCGGAGCTTTGTTTTTTATTGCCGTATTTTTAAGCATTGCGGGCGTGACAGACGAAGAAACCGGAGCAGCAACTTCCTCCGGCCGTTCTATTTCTTCAGTAAGAACTCCATCATCTTTATTGTCACTTTCAGAAAGTTCCGCTTGAATATCTTTATTGTTATCACTTTCGATATTCCATATTTCATCGGCGACATATTCATCCTCTTCAGAAATAAAGTGAAAAACCGCCTTGTTTTCCACCTTATAACCCAGACGAGGAATGGTTCTGATAAGTGTATGCTCAGCATCACCTATTTTTTGGCGAATGGATTTAATTGTTTGATTTATCGTTGAATCTGAGCAATAAGTTCCTTTCCATATGTTTTCTATAATTTCTGTACGGCTAACCAGTTCTGGGGACCTGGCGACAAGAAGTGAAAGTATCTGATACTCCTTCCAACGTAGGCGAAACTTTTCCCTGGACGGTGTCAGAACATCTAGATTCCTAATCTTTATTCTTTTATCAAGATTCACTTTTAATTTCCTTTGCGTGCCTGTCCTGCACACTTTGTATAGAAATATGAAAAAATGTTCAAGAAATTAAATGTAAACTCAACAGGTTGCATTCATCAGATATTTATTTTTATAAAAATTTGCTGATTTCATTTTTTACATCCCTCCTCAAATGGAGGTTATGATTCTTTGAATGACATTATTTCCCTGTTGGCAACATGGTTTCTTATCATGTTTACCGGCAATAAAATACAGCCAACTCGCTGTTTTTAAATAAAAATACAGCCATGTTATAAATTTGTTATTTAAGTGAAATTGTAAAATCTCATCTTGTCAGCGAAGGATATCACCTGTTTTTCCACCTAATCCGATTGCCAGACAGCCTACAAAAAGCCTGCCAAAACAGAATGAGAGTTGTCTGATTTAATCCTTCACGGGACACCAGGTTAAAATATAGAACCAAAATACAAAGGATCATTGTTAACTTTATGGGATGATTTTTGAATAACGAAAAAACCAAAATTCATTACCACGCCATAGGTCATACACAGTGTTTTATTTTCGTAATGAATTCGACTGAAAAATGAAAAATAACCAACAGAAAAAAATCCGTCTACCTAAAGTGAAAAGCACAGTTGAGAGAGAGGCCTATACCCTATAGTTTCCAAGTTGCAGTTAGGCGGCCAACTCGCTCATCCCCAGGCGCTTACTCAAGTAAGTCCCTGGGGTGAGCGGCAAATCTGTCAGGAACAGATTTGAACGCTGCAACTTGAAAGATGACGGGTATATAAACAAAGGGAAAAATGGCGTGCGATAATAAGAATATTACCTAAAGCGAGAGGGATTTCACTGAGGGAGTAAAACTTCACCTGGCAAAGGCAGGAAATAGTTCCTCCCCTGCCGGGGAGGAACTGGGGATATGTGAACTATTTTTTACGGCCGTAGACGACCCAGGTGACCAGCACACAGACTACGTAGAACGCCAGGAAGATTTTCATCGCCTCCACCGGTGAGCCGGTCAACGCCAGGGAGGTGCCAAAGGCTTTTGGGATAAAGAAGCCGCCTGCGGCCCCGATCGCCGAGATGAAACCCAGGGCTGCCGCGGAATCGGTAACCGCTTCGCGTTGAGCGCTTTCGTCACTGCCGCCGCTGGCCTTAACCCGATCTACGGTAATTTTACGGAAGATCACGGCTATCATCTGGAAGGTGGAACCACTGCCCAATCCAGCAGTGAGGAACAGCAGCATAAAGACGCTATAAAATGCGATAAACGACCCCGTATGCCCTGGCCCCGGTAAAGTCAGGAACAGCAAGGCAGCAAACACGGCCATCAACACAAAGTTAATCAGCGTGACGCGAATACCACCGAAGCGATCGGACAGCGCCCCGCCCACCGGCCGTGCCAAAGCGCCAAGGAACGGACCGAAGAAGGCATAATGCAAAATCACCACGTCCGGGAACTGGGTTTTGGACAACATGGCAAAGCCGGCGGAAAAACCGATAAAGGAACCAAAGGTGGCGAGATACAGCAGGCTCAACACCCATAGGTGACCGCGTTTGAGTACCGGCAGTTGCTGACGCAGCGACGCTTTAGAGGCCGCCAGATCGTTCATACCGAACCAGGCTGCCAGCGTACCGACCAGCAGGAAAGGCACCCAAATCCAGGCGGCGTTCTCCAGCCATAATGAGCTGCCATCAGCCTGTACCTGGCCGGTCCCCCCAAAGGCGCCAAAGATGGCAACAGAGATGGCCAGTGGGGCCACCAACTGCATCACACTAACGCCCAGGTTGCCCAGGCCGCCATTCAGGCCCAGCGCGCCGCCCTGCCTGGCCTTTGGAAAGAAGAAGCTGATATTGGCCATGCTGGAAGCAAAGTTGGCCCCGGCAAAACCACACAGTAAAGAGATAATCACAAACACGCTATAGGGCGTGGTAGCGTCCTGCACCGCAAACCCCAGCCACAGGCAGGGTACCAGCAGCAGGCCGGTGCTGATCGCCGTCCAGCGACGGCCGCCGAACATCGGGATCACAAAGGAATAAGGCACGCGCAGGATAGCGCCGGAAACGGAAGGTAATGCGGTGAGCATAAACAGCTGATCGGTGGTGAAATTAAAGCCAACCTTATTCAAATTGACCGCGACTGCGCTAAACAGCATCCAGACGCAGAAAGCCAATAGCAGGCAGGGAATGGAGATCCACAGGTTGCGGTTGGCAATGCGTTGGCCGCGTTGTTGCCAGAATGCGGTATCCTCAGGTTGCCAGTCCTGAATAACCGCGCCTGTTTGTTTTGATAATGACGTTGCAGATTGCGACATAAAAACCTCGGACACAGGATGATAACTTCGCCCACCCTAGGCGGCCCCCCCTACGGCAAAGTTGATGTAAATCAACCCGGATGCAGGTAGCCTACCGCCAGAAAAGCCCCACCATCCCTTTATGAGTAACTCTCCGCATAGATTTAAAATCTTGAAAATCAATACATTGGCGATTACACAGCGCCACTGGCAGCGGCTGACAAGGCAGACAGGAAACTAGTGAGTAATTCGTTAGAGGTATGGGGTTATCGCCGGGTATGATGAAAAATAACGCTGGATCGTTACCACACCCGCTGATTACCACCTGCGTTTGTTCCCTGGTTACCAGCCATATCTTGCTCTGCCGTCGGAGATCCAAAACCTATGAAACGCCTGTTAGCACCGCTTTCCATCGTGAACCAGGTGGCCGTCCTGATGTTGCTGCTGGGGATACTGGGCGTGGCCGGTATGAGCATTTCAGCCTGGATGTCGCAAAGCATTCAGGGCAATGCACATGCCATCAACAAAGCCGGTTCGCTGCGAATGCAAAGTTATCGCCTGCTGGCTCAGGTGCCGTTGAATGCACACAGCGAAGCGCTGATCCGCGAGCTGGATCAGGATGCCAACAGCCCCGATCTTCAGCGTTCAGTGACGCAAGAGCAACTGACCGAACAGTTTCAGGCGTTGGATAATTACTGGCAAGAAACCCTGCTGCCAAGGCTGCGGGCGGCCCGACAACCGGCGGAGGCAACCCCGCAGGTGATACATTTTGTTTCCCTGCTCGATACGCTGGTCTCGGATATCGACCACCATACCGAACGTCGGCTGCTGACGGTGATGCTGGTGCAGGCGGTGTTTATCGCGCTGACGCTGTTGCTGCTGGTCGGGACTATCTGTTACCTGCGCCGTCGTCTGCTGCATCCATGGCGTCAATTGGTGGCGATGGCGCAGTCAGCGGGTCGCGGCGATTTCAGCCGCCGTTTTGCCCAGCGTGGCCATCAGGATGAAATGGCTTCACTCGGCGGCGCGTTAAACACCATGTCCGACGAACTGGCCACCATGTACAACGGGCTGGAGCAGCGGGTGGCAGAAAAAACCGCCGATTTGCAGCAAAAGAATCAGGTGCTGAGCTTTTTGTATCACGCCAGCCGTCAGTTACACGCCAATGAGCCTTTATGCAGCCGCCTGACGCCGATCCTCAATCAGTTGCAAACCCTGACGCCACTGCGCGCCATCCAGGTTCGGCTGTACGAAAACAACAGTCAGGAACAGTTTGTCCAGTTGTGCGGCAACCAGCCGCTGCGGCCGGAATATTGCAATAACCCGGTGTGCAGCGCCTGCCTGAGCGACGACGAGCAGCAACAAGCCGATCACCCTTCGTTAAGCTGGAGCCTGAGTGACAAGCTGGGGGATTACGGGGTGATTGTCGCGCAACATGCGCCACAGCGCCCGCTGAATGACGAGCATCGACAATTGATGAGTACCTTGGTCGAACAGTTGACCAGCGTGCTGGCGATTGAACGTCAGGTGGATCATCAACAGCAGTTGATGCTGATGGAAGAGCGCGCAGCGATAGCCCGTGAGCTGCATGACTCCATCGCCCAGTCATTGTCATGCCTGAAGATGCAAACCAGTTGCCTGCAAATGCAGGGTGCCGAACTCTCACCCGCCAACCTGGCGCTGGTACAACAGATGCGCGAAGAGTTAAACATCGCCTACCGCCAGCTGCGTGAACTCTTGACCACCTTCCGCCTGCGGCTGACGGAACCGGGGCTGCTGGCCGCCTTGCAGTCGACGGTGCAGGAGTTTAGCCAACGGCTCGGCATCGCCATCCAGCTCGACTATCAGTTAACGCCGCGTACGGTGCCCGCTTATCAGGCCATCCACCTGTTGCAGATTGCCCGTGAGGCATTAAGCAACATCAACAAACATGCTCAGGCCAGCCAGGTGAGTATTCAGGTCGTCAATCAACGAGGCGAGGTCACTCTGAGCGTCTGCGATAACGGCTGCGGATTGCCGCCAGATACCGATCGCCCCGATCACTACGGCCTGATAATCATGCGCGATCGCGCCAAAAGCCTGCACGGCCACTGCGAGATTTTACCCCGCAGCACCGGCGGCACTGAAGTCCGGGTGGTATTTAAACCGGACAACCACGCCATCGACTAATGGGAGAAACCATGACCACCGAAACTGCCGCTACTATTTTACTGATTGATGACCACCCGATGCTGCGCAATGGCGTAAAACAGCTCATCGGCATGGATTCGCGCCTGCAGGTAATCGCTGAAGCAGGCAACGGCGAACAGGGTGTCTCGTTGGCCGAAGAGCATGATCCGGATCTGATCCTGCTCGATCTGAACATGCCGGGCATCAATGGTCTGGAAACGCTGGATCGCCTGCGCATGATCGCGCTCTCCGGGCGCATTGTGGTGTTTAGCGTGTCAAATCAAGAAGATGACGTAGTCAGTGCGCTAAAACGCGGTGCCGACGGCTATCTGCTGAAAGATATGGAGCCGGAAGAACTGCTGAAAGCGCTGCATCAGGCTGCCGCCGGTCAGATGGTGTTAAGCGAGGCGTTGACGCCGATCCTGGCGGCCAGCCTGCGTGAGAACCGCCCCAGTGCCGAACGCGATATCCAGCAGTTGACGCCACGTGAGCGCGACATTCTCAAGCTGATCGCCCAAGGCCTGCCGAACAAGATGATCGCCCGCAAGCTGACCATCACCGAAAGCACCGTTAAGGTGCACGTCAAACACCTGTTGAAAAAAATGAAGCTGAAATCTCGCGTTGAAGCCGCCGTCTGGGTGCTGCAGGGAAAAAACGGTTAATCACTGCCGTTCAACGGCCCGGTTTCCGCCGGAATAGTGGGCGGTTGCAGTATTTTCGCCGGTGGCAGTCCGTGATCAGCTTCAGCAGAGGCCGTCAGCGGTGGCGTCACCTGCAGTTGGATCCAGTTAGAGGTCACCAACTGCTGCTTGTCGTCTTCCAGCGTCACCGACAGGCGGTATCGGTTGGTGGCATCCGGTGAGTCGTCCCATTGCGGTACAATCAGGCTCCAGCCGTGCGGATCGTTACTGTTTTGCGACGGCGTCAGGCTTAGTGCCTGCGTATCCCCCTGCCAACTGACCCGGGTAATTTTGTTGGTGGTTTTGATTTCCAGCACCAGCGGCAAGGTTTCCCCCGGTTGCAGACGCCAGGGTGGCGTTGCCAGAAACACTTGCAGAGTTTTGCGTTGCTTAAACGCCATCACCGGCACATTTTTCCGTTCGATGTTGTCATAACGGCTGCCACGCAGCGACTTGGCCTGAGCGACATATTCCGGCGAAATCTGCTTCACCAGCGGTACGCCAAGCCGATAACTCAACGCCAGCTCGACCTGATCCTGACTGACCCCACCTTCCCCCATTTTGTGCAGCGCTTTCACCGTCACCAACGGGACCGGTGTGTAATTCACCCCCAGTTGCATGGCACGCGGGTCATTTTGCTTTTTGCCGCTGCCAAACAGATCGACGTTCTCACCCCAGTACTGTTCATAGCTGAGCGAGCCGCCAATCTGGCGGTAAAACGGCAGGTAGCCCTGAGTGGTGATGTCATACCCGCTCGCCGGACGACTGAGGAACTGGGCGTTATCCTTCTGTTGCGCCAGCGCCGACAGCGGATAGTAATAGTTAGCGGAAAAACGCAGATAATCGCCCCAGGCTTCGGCCCCCAGGCTGGCGCGGTTATGCTGACGTGCAAAATCGCTGTCGAGCACCGTGTTATACCCCAATAACCAATCACCGGCGACCCAGCGCTGGCCGAGACCAAAGTTGCCCAGCGAACCCTGGGTTTGCTGCAACAGGCCGAGTTGGCTGTAGGTCAGCAAGCCGTTAACATCATACAGCGGGCTGAACAACTGGCCGTTACTGCCGGAAAAATCCCCCTGGTCGGACATCACCAGCGACAGTTTGGCGTTACCCAGTGGTGAAAGCAGCTCCTGGGCCTGCTGTTGCAACACGCTGCTGGCTTGCCCCACGGCATAGCTCTCGGCGCGGGTGCGCACCTGTTGGCTGGAAACGTTATTCAGGTTACGTTCACCCAGCTGTTTGGCCATGGTGGCCCACTCTTTTTCACGCTCCGCGTCACTCGACGCACTGCCGCCCAGTTCCGGCAAATCGTTGGCCGGTTGCTGAGCCACAGAGTCCGGTGCGGGTGGTGATTCGGCGTAGGCGGGCAACGCGCCAACCAGCCACGCCAGCCCCACCGCTGGTAAACCGCTGGCGGGTGAGAAGAACAATTGAACGACTTTTCTCAATCGGTAACGCGCTTTATGGATAACGTCTGTCATTACACCGTCGCCGCCCCTTCATCCCGAGGGGTAGGCAGATAAACCTTTTTTTGCTGCCGTCACTCCAGACGACAGACAACCCAAACGTTGAGCAGTTTGCTACTCGATATTTCCCCCTAACGGGCACCGGACGGCCAAACTGCATCATGAACCCTAAAGTCTAGTGGGTTCCTCATCAGAAACAATCAGATAAACCTCATTCAACCAGGTGACAACGTCATACATAGCTCAATAATTTTAGCCAGTGATGTGATGGCCAGAAAAACGCTGAAACTCTTGCGGCTGAAATCGAAAATTCACTTTATTTCATCGCTGATTTTGGCGAAAAAAACCGCACATTAACATTCGAAAATAAATCAATCTATTGATTATGCTTAGTAATTCGCAATTTCAGTGTATTTCACCTGGTATTTAACAACATCTTGCGACCCCCTGCGCAATACCGATAATCGGTAAGTCATTTGCTCTGCATGAAACCCTTTTTGCCGCTATTTTGAACGCTAATTTCAGACCGGCAAGGACGCTTTTATGTTCGATAATCCTCAGCTCGATTTCTGGTTTCGTGGCCTGTTTATCCCGGCCATGTTACTGCCCGCCACCCTCGCCCCTCGGCTGATAAGCACCCTGCCGCCAGGCTTGACGCAGTACCGCATACCGAGGGTGCGCAGGGTGATGTTGATAGCCGTCAGTGCCGGGCTGGCAGCCCTGCCTTTCTCTATTCCACTGCTGCAACGGTTATTGCTGCTGCCGGTAGCAACGATATTGCTGGCGCTGGCTCTCATTGACTGGCAACACCGACTATTACCCGATCGCCTGACCCAACCGCTGCTATGGGCCGGGCTGTTAGTCAATCAGCAAGGCTATTTTGTTTCGCTGACAGAGGCGGTAACCGGGGCCAGCATCGGTTATCTTTCACTGTGGTTGCTCAATGCGGCCTATCGCCGCAGGCGGAAAACGGACGGTATCGGTCAGGGAGATTTTAAACTGTTGGCGGCACTGGGTGCCTGGACCGGCTGGGCCGCCCTGCCGATGCTGGTCACCGGTGCCGCAGCGGTCGGGCTGTGCGCGACGGCGCTAACCGGTTTACTGCGCAAACCCGGCAGGCAGGATACGCTGCCATTTGGTCTTTATCTGGCGCTTGCCGGCTGGCTGGTTCTGTTGGCAAACGCTGATATCGGCCCTTCACCCTGACACCAGGCTGACCTGGAAAGTCGGTACTTTTACCGGTATCTCAGTGACAACAGCCGGCGCGCCGTACAGACTGACCACCTCGCCAATCACCAGCAGGCTGGGTGACACCGGCCGCTGACGGGCAATTAACAGCGGTAACTCGGCCAAAGTCCCAATCAATACCCGCTGCTGCGGTAGCGTGCCACGTTCAATAATTGCCAAAGGTGTCTGTGCCGCCATGCCATGCTGCACCAGTTGCGTAGCTATGGTTTCGCTTAATGTCAGCCCCATATAAAACACCAGCGTCTGACCTGCAGTGACCAAGGCGCGCCAGTCCAGGTTCACCTCGCCATTGCGGCAATGGCCGGTGACAAAACGCACCGATTGCGCGTAATCACGGTGTGTCAGTGGGATACCGCTTGCTGCCGCACAACCACTGGCAGCGGTGATACCCGGTACCACATGGCAAACCACGCCATGACGCTGCAACTCAGCCATCTCCTCCCCACCGCGACCAAAAATAAAAGGGTCACCGCCCTTGAGTCGCACGACCCGATTACCGGACAGGGCTAACTCGACCAGCAGGTGATCGATCTGCTTTTGTGACAGCGTGTGGCAACCCATCGATTTTCCCACGTCAATACGCAGTGCCTCCGGCGGCAGCAGGGCCATCACCGCCGGGGAAACCAAACGATCGAACACCACCACGTCCGCCTGTCGGATCACCCGTAGCGCCTTTAACGTCAGCAGCTCAGCGTCACCCGGACCAGCCCCCACCAGCCACACTTCACCACGGCATACCGGCTGCCGCAGATCGCCGGCCAGCATCAGTTTATCTATATTGTTCATCTCACCACCTCCGCTAGGCCACCCGTTGGGCTGTATGCTGTTGAATCAGTTTTTTCAGCTCGGGCAGGCAGGAACCACAGTTAGTGCCGCATTGCAGGCTGGCACCCAATGCCTCAGTGCTGTGGCAACCCTGCTCGATTGCCACAATGATGCGATTCTCGCCTACGCCAAAACAGCTACAAATCGTGGAGCCCGCCGCTGACTGACCCGGTGCCCCCCGCCCCGCCAGCAGTGCCAGCCGTTCCGCCCCGGTGCTGGGAGCCTGCTCAAAGGCGTGGAGGATCGCCGGACGATCCAGCACCGGGGCATGTTGGCGGACATAAAACGCCAATTGCACCTCGCCCTGCCGCCAGCCAATCAGGTGCAGACCACGCTGGGCCAACTGAGCCGTTTGCAGCGTCAGCCCCTCCAGCGAGAAATGCCGCCGTAGCCAGGCTGGCCAGTCTTCAACCGGCTGCTGCCCGGCCATAATGTAGTGAGTCAAATCATCCTGCGCGACACGGCTCCAGTAGATCCCCTTGGGGGCGGCAACCTCGGCACGAATAAAAATCTCAGCCTGCCAGCTCGTGGGCCAATGACTGACCCGCACTGGCGCATGTTTGCTTTCCGGCTGGCCGGAGTCGGCATCCACCAGCGGTGGGATCAGGCTGTCGACCCGCCCCTGTGCTGTGAATTGATTGTTCCAGTGCATAGGAGCAAACAGGCTACCGCGCCGCTGTCCCGGATTGTACTGCGCGCGCGCCAGCATCCAGCCGTGGGGCGAGCTCAGTCGAACCAGACTGCTATCGGCAATGCCCAGTTTGTCCGCATCCTGCGGGTGTATTTCGCAGAAGGGTTCACTCAAATGGCGCATCAGCCGCGATGCCTTGCCGGTGCGCGTCATGGTGTGCCACTGATCGCGTATGCGACCGGTGTTCAACACCAGCGGATAACCGGCTGATACTGCATTGTGCGGCAAGCGTGGCGTCACCGGCAGCAGTCGCGCCTTGCCGTCGGCATGGAAAAAGCGCCCATCGCCAAACATTCGTCGACAACCATCAGGATGCTGTGCATTGACCGGCCACTGTACCGGTGCCATCTGCAACCATTGCTGTAGATCCCATCCCGCCAACTGACTGATATCGAACGCACGGGTGCCGTTATTTTCAAAACCGGACAGCGCCGCGTGCTCACTGAATACCTCCGAAGGATGTTGATAACCAAACGCCGCACCATACCCCATCCGCTGCGCAACCTGGCTAAGGATCCACCAGTCGGCACGGGCTTGCCCCGGTGCCGGCAAAAATGCGCGCTGGCGTGAAATACAGCGTTCGGAATTGGTCACGCTGCCCTCCTTTTCTCCCCAGGCCAGTGCAGGCAGGCGGATATGCGCCAACTCAGCGGTATCGGTCATCGCCATCACTTCGGACACCACCACCAATGGGCAGTGTTTTAGCGCCTGCCTTACTGCATCGGCATCCGGCAGGGAGACCACCGGGTTAGTGCCCATAATCCACACCGCCTTTACCTGCCCGGCAGCAATCGCCTGGAATAGATCCACCGCATTCAGCCCCGGTTGTTGAGCAATGCGCGGCGACTGCCAAAAACGCCGTACCCGGTCGATATCCTCGGGGGTGAACGCCATATGTGCCGCCAGCTGATTGGCTAATCCGCCGACTTCCCGCCCGCCCATGGCATTGGGTTGACCGGTGATTGAAAACGGGCCGCTGCCCACGCGGCCAATGCGCCCCCCCGCCAGGTGCAGATTGATAATCGCATTGCATTTATCCGCACCGCTGGTCGATTGGTTAATACCCATCGAATAGAGCGTGACCCAGTTATGGGACGCGGTAAGCAGGTGGAAAAACGCCAGCACGGCACTCAGTGGCAGCTCGCAAAACTCGGCCACCCGCTGCGGGGTCCAATCCACCGCCGCAGCCAACGTGGCCTCGGTGCCGTTGGCATGCCGTTGCAAAAAGGCGGTATCCAGCTTCCGCTGTTCTGCCAGCCAGCGCAGCCCCCCGGTAAACAAAGCCGCGTCGCTGCCGGGGCGCAGCGGCAAATGCAAGTCGGCAATATCGCAGGTCGCCGTCTCACGCGGGTCAATCACCACCACCCGCATCTGCGTGCGCAGCTTACGGGCTTTCACCAGCCGTTGATAGACCACCGGATGCGCCCAGGCGGTGTTGGAACCGGTCAATATCACCAGATCCGCCTGTTCGATATCTTCATAGCTGCAGGGCACCACATCACCGCCGAATGCCCGCTTGTAGCCGACCACCGCCGACGCCATACACAGTCGGGAGTTAGTATCGATATTGGCCGCACCGATGAATCCCTTCATCAGTTTGTTTGCCACGTAATAATCTTCGGTCAGCAGTTGGCCGGAGGCATAAAACGCCACCGCCTGCGGGCCATATTGCTCAATAATCTGGCTAAAACGCTGTGCCACCTGCTCAAGCGCCTGATCCCAGCTAACCGGCAGGCCATCAACCTGCGGCTGTAACAAGCGGCCCGTCAAGCTCAGTGTTTCACCCAGCGCGCTACCTTTGACGCACAGTCGCCCCTGATTGGCCGGGTGCGCCACATCGCCGCGGACCGCCAGCTCACCATTGTTCTGCTGTTCAATGGCGACCCCACAACCCACGCCACAGTATGGGCAAGTGGTGCAATGTACGGCGTTCATGACGTCACTTCCGCCGTTTCTGGTCGTTTGGCCTGTACCGACAGTGGTGTACTGCCTACCCACACGCGGCCAGCCTCGACCCGCACCGGCCAGACGGTGACAGCACGCCCGGTATTATCCACGCAGATGCCGTCACTCAGGCGAAAACGCTGTTTGTACAACGGGGAAATCACCACGGGTTCGCCGGCTACGTCACCCAGCAGCCCGCGTGCCAGTACGTTGGCGTCGCTGTCCGGCTCCAGATTGGCCAACGCATAAACCCCCTTGTCCGGCAGATGGAATAGCGCAATCTGTCGCTGCCCCAGCCGGGCGGCAATACCGGCGTTGGCCGGGATTTCCGCCAGCGCACAGACATCCTGCCACTGTTCCTGGGCGGCCGCAGCCGGTTGCACCTCAATCATCTGCCCACGTTCCACAGCTGTCGCCGGGCGACGTTGTCCGCGCTCCGCCTGCCAGACTATGGCCTCATCCGGCTGCTCGCTGTTAACAAACGGACGGAACAGTTTGAGGCGATCCGGGCTGGCGAGCGTGGTTTGCCATTCACATTGGTAATGACTGACCACAGTTTCCATTTCGGCGTCCAATTCGCTACCGATCCCCAGGCTGTCTTGCAAGACCACTTCACGCAGGTAGTCCAGCCCGCCTTCCAGATTGTCCATCCAGGTGCTGGTGCGCTGCAGGCGATCGGCGGTACGAATGTAGAACATCAGGAAACGGTCGACCGTACGGATCAGCGTTGCGGTATCAAGATCGCTGGCAAACAAATCTGCATGGCGTGGTTTCATGCCGCCGTTGCCGCACAGGTACAGGTTCCAGCCTTTATCAGTGGCAATGACCCCGACGTCTTTGCTCTGCGCCTCTGCGCACTCTCGGGTACAGCCGGAAACCGCCATCTTGATTTTATGTGGCGACCTCACCCCCTTGTAACGATGCTCCAGTTCGATAGCCAGCGCGGTGGAATCCTGCACGCCATAGCGGCACCAACTGGAACCGACGCAAGATTTCACCGTGCGCAGTGACTTGCCGTAGGCATGCCCGGTTTCAAATCCGGCGTCGACCAATTGCTGCCAAATCTCCGGCAATTGCTCCAGCCGGGCGCCGAACAGGTCAACCCGCTGGCCACCGGTAATCTTGGTGTAGAGCTGATAGCGCTGGGCAATTTGGCCGATGGCGATCAACCCTTGCGGAGTGATTTCCCCGGCCGGTACCCGTGGGACCACCGAATAGGTGCCGTCTTTCTGGATATTGGCAAAAAAACGATCGTTGGTATCCTGCAGCGGCAGGTGCTGCGGCTTGAGCAGATATTCGTTCCAGCACGAAGCCAAAATCGACCCCGCCAGCGGTTTGCACACCTCACAGCCATACCCATGACCATGCCGGGCCAGCAACTCGTCAAAGGTGCGGATGTTGCCGACGCGGACCAGGTGATACAGCTCCTGGCGCGAATAGGCGAAATGCTCGCAAATGTCTTTCTTCACGTTCACGCCGCGCTGCTGCAATTCGTGCTCCATCAGCTGTTTGACCAAGGCCGCGCAGCCACCACAGCCGGTGCCCGCTTTGGTACAGGCTTTGACCGCCGCCAAATCGCCGCAACCTTGTTCCACCGCGGCACTGATATCGCCCTTGCTGACGTTATGACAAGAACAGATCTGCGCCGTGGCCGGCAAGGCGGAAACGCCCAGCGCTTTCGGTGCAGCCCCTGCCGTTGCGGGTAAAATCAGGCTTTCCGGCACGGCAGGTAACGGCAGGTCATTTAGCATCATCTGCTGCAGCGTACTGTATTGCGCACTGTCGCCCACCAGTACCGCCCCCAGCAATCGCTTGCCGTCCGCGTCAATCACCAATTTTTTATACACTTGCTCCGGGCCGTCGACCCAAGTGTAACTCTGGCTGCCGGGAGTGTGACCATGAGCATCACCGATCGACGCGACTTCCACACCCAACAATTTCAGTTTGGTGCTCATGTCCGCGCCACAGAACACGTTTTCGCCGCCAGCCAGCCGATCGGCCAGGATGCGTGCCATTTGGTAGCCCGGTGCCACCAGGCCGAAAATTTGCCCGTTCCACAAGGCGCACTCACCGATAGCATAAATCGCCTCATCGCTGGTGCGGCACTGGCTATCGATCACAATGCCGCCGCGTGCCCCCACTTCCAGTTCGGCAGCACGGGCAAGCTGGTCACGAGGACGAATGCCGGCAGAAAACAGGATTAAATCAGCCTCTAAGCGCTCACCATCGGCAAAGTTCATGCAGTGACGGTGTAACGAACCGTCACTAATCGCCTGAGTTTGCTTGCCAGTATGCACGCTGACGCCCAATGCCTCGATTTTGTTGCGCAGCATGGTCGCGCCACCGTCATCTAACTGTACCCCCATCAGGCGCGGCGCAAACTCCACCACATGGGTGTTAAGCCCAAGCTGGCGCAACGCGTTGGCAGCCTCCAACCCCAGCAAGCCGCCACCGACCACCACCCCGACGCGCGCGGTTTTGGCGCAGTCTGCGATTGCGGCCAGATCGTCGAGCGTGCGGTAAACCAGGCAGCCAGGGCGATCATTGCCGGGGATCGGTGGCACAAACGGATAGGAGCCGGTCGCCAGCACCAACCGGTCATAAGCCGTCTCACGGCCCTCGGCATCCATCACGCATTTACGTTGTCTGTCGATGGCGCACACCTCCTGCCCCAAGCGCAGCTCTATACCATTACGTTCGAAGAAGTCCGCCTCGACCATCGACAGCGAGTCCGCACTGCGGCCGGAGAAAAACTCGGACAGGTGTACCCGGTCATAAGCTGCCACCGACTCTTCGCCAAACACCACAATGTGGTACTGCAAATGCAGCTCGCGAGTGACCAGTTGTTCCAGGAAGTGATGACCGACCATGCCGTGACCGGCAACCAACAAGACGGGCTTGTGCATATCAGATATCCTCTCGTCAGACGCCGCAGGCGTCAGGGGTTCGCTGCTGCCAAACAGTAAGTCATCCGGGTGTTGCACCGGCAGGCCAAGCTGCTGCAGATAAAAAGGGCTGTCCTGAGCGTCGCCATACAACACCACGCCCTGTAATTTGCCGTCACGCACCAACAGGCGGCGGTAATGCTGCGCCTGCGGATCTTCGGCGTGATGAACCTCGGTGAGCCCGTTGACAACCATTTCGCCAGCGCTAAAGACCTCGACGCCACTGACTTTCAGGCGGGTATGCAACGGCGTTGGTCGGTAGCCCGCCACCGACTCCCCGCTCAGCCGTCGCGCCAACAGTTCAGCCTGCTGCCAGCAGGGAGCCACCAGGCCCAAAGTGCCCTCGCCAAACTGAGCACATTCACCGATGGCAAACACCGCCGGATCTGCCGTTTGCATCTGGTCGTCGATCACGATGCCACGCCGACAGGCCAGTCCGGCGGCCTGCGCCAGGCTAATTTCCGGCTGCACCCCGATGGCGATCACCACCAGTTCGCAGGCCACTATTTCGCCGTTACTCAGGCTAGCCGAATTCACCTGTTCGTTTCCCTGAAACCGGCTGACTTCGCAGTTCAACCGGCATTCGATACCACGCTGCAGCAGGTTATGTTGCAACATCCGCCCTGCCTGAGCGTCCAACTGGCGTTCCATCAGGTGCTCGCCCCGGTGTACCACGGTGACGCGCATGCCTCGCTGCGCCAGTGCCGCTGCCGCCTCAATCCCCAATACGCCGCCGCCCATCACCAACGCCGACCGGCCCGGACGGCAACGGCTAAGCATCGCTTCAACATCATCCAGGGTGCGGAAGCCATAAACGCCGTTTAATGCCCCACCCGGCAGCGGTGGCCGCAAGGGGCGTGAACCCGTCGCCAACACCAGCAGGTCATAAGGCAACCGATGCCGGGCAGTACTCACCCACTTTTGCTGCCGATCCACCGTCAATACCGGGTCTCCGGCCAGCAGTTGCACCCCCTGCTGCCGATACCAGTCATAGTCATGCAGCAGGGTGTCGCTGAACGTTTTGTCCCCCGCCAACACCGGCGACAGCAGAATGCGGTTGTAGTTACCCCGCGGCTCTTCGCCAATCACTGTGATGGCATAGTGCGCAGGCCGCAGCCGGCAAAGGGTTTCCACCAGCCGCATGCCCGCCATGCCGTTACCAATCACCACCAGTCTGGGTTTATCCATCGTCTGGCTCTCATGCCGCTTTCGCGTGCTTTTCGTAAAGGAATTTCAGCACCTGCCGACGGTAATGGTGATATTGCGGATCATCCGCCAGCGCTACCCGTGAACGTGGGCGCGGCAGCGCCACCGGCAAGATTTCACCGACGGTGGCCGACGGGCCATTGGTCATCATTAGTACCCGGTCTGACAGCAGCACCGCTTCGTCAACGTCGTGAGTGATCAGCACTATGGTCGTGTGCAGCCGCTGCTGGATTTCCATCACCGCGTCCTGCAGATGTGCACGCGTCAGCGCGTCCAGGGCGCCAAAGGGTTCATCCATCAACAGCACTTTGGGTTTCATCGCCAATGCGCGAGCTATGCCAACGCGCTGCTTCATACCACCGGAGATTTCATGCGGACGTTTTTCCAGCGCATGGCTCATATGCACCAGCGCCAGGTTGTGTTCAATCCAGTCGCGCATTTCACTGCGCGTCATCTCATGACGAAACACCTGATGCACCGCCAGCGCCACATTCTCGTAAGTCGTCAGCCACGGCAGCAGCGAATGGTTCTGAAACACCACACCGCGCTCCGGGCCAGGCCCGGTGATTTGCCGGTTGTCACACAGCAACACGCCGTCGCTGGGCAAGGTCAGCCCGGCGATCAAATTCAGCAGCGTTGATTTACCGCAGCCGGAGTGGCCGATCAGGCTGAGAGTTTCCCCAACCTGAATATCAAAGCTCACCCGATCCAGCGCAATAAACTCCCCCTGCGGGGTGGCAAAACGCTGGCTGACGTTCTGGACCTGAATAATCGGTTTCATGACGTACTCCTAGCGGTTCGGATAACTAAAACGTTTTGCCAATAACATCAGTCCCTGTTCGAGCAACAGCCCGACCACACCGATCACGATAATGGCAATAATGATGTTTTCGACGTTGAGGTTGTTCCACTCATTCCAGATCCAAAAACCAATGCCGATACCGCCGGTCAGCATTTCCGCCGCCACAATCACCAGCCAGGCGATGCCGATAGACAGACGCACGCCAGTCAGCACGTAAGGTAGCACCGCAGGGAACAGGATTTTGCGCATCACCGTCCACTCCGACAGCTTGAGCACCCGCGCCACGTTGAGGTAATCCTGCGGAATACGCGTGACACCCTCGGCGGTGTTGAGAATCATCGGCCAGATGGAGCAGATGAAAATGGTCCAGGTTGAAGCCGGCTCCGCCCGCTGGAACAGCAGCAGGCCAATCGGCAACCAGGCCAGCGGACTGACCGGGCGCAGCAGTGAAATGATCGGGTTGAGCATGTTGGCCAGAAACGCAAAACGCCCCAGCAGAAAACCGGCCGGAATACCGACCAGGGCCGCTAGCCCAAAACCGGTCGCCACACGCTGCAGCGAAGCCAGTACGTTCCAGCCAATGCCCTGATCGTTCGGCCCGGCGGAATAGAATGGGTCGGCAAACAGCACCAGTGCCGCCTGCCAGGTGGCCCAAGGCGTCGGGAACCCCTTGCTGTTAAGCGCCGCAACCTGCCAGACCACAAGGGTCAACACCAATCCGAATACCGCGGGAACGCCCCGGCGGAAAGCCTGTTGTAACAGCAACCCCCTGCGGGTTTTACGAGGCAGCGGTGACTTGACCTGGCGCTTTAGCGGCACAATTTCCGCACTGATTTCTGCACGGGATGACGCAGGAATATCGATTCGTTCAGCAAGATTTTTCATTGGTCGCCTCAACGCTTTAAAGTGAAACTGTTGGCGTATTCCGCCGGATTGCTACCGTCCCAGCGCTTGCCGTCTAACAACGTGCTGGGACGCATATCCCCGGTGGGCAGGTTCACCCCACCCACCGCGCTGGCTGCCTGCTTATAGTTTTCTATGCGATTGATTTTCTTCGCTACGGCCAGATAGTCCGGTTCGGCATTCAACAGGCCCCAGCGGCGATGCTGGGTCAGGAACCACATGCCGTCAGACAGATAGGGATAGCTCACTTCGCCATCGTGGAAAAAACGCATCGCATGCGCGTCCTGCCACGACTTGCCCAGCCCATTCTGGTATTGGCCAAGCATGCGACCGGTAATGATCTCCGGTTTGGTATTGATGTAGGCGCGCCCCGCCACCACCTGAGCAGTTTCCTGTCGGTTGGCGTCCGAACTGTCGATCCAGCGTGCGGCGTCAAGTACCGCAGCGGTCAGCGCACGAGCGCTATTGGAGTTGGCCGTCACCCAGTCGCCGGTGGTGCCCAGCACCTTTTCCGGGTGATCAGGCCAAATCTCCTGGCTGGTCACGGCGGTAAAGCCAATGTCCTCGGCAATTGCGCGTTGGTTCCACGGCTCACCCACACAAAAGCCGCTCATGTTGCCGATTTTCATGTTCATCACCATCTGCGGCGGCGGTACCACCACATTGCGCACGTCGTCAAACGGGTGAATTCCGGCGTTGGCCAGCCAGTAATACAACCACATGGCGTGGGTGCCGGTCGGGAAGGTTTGGGCGAAGGTATAGGTGCCTTTGGCGCTGGCATCGACGGTTTTTTTCAAGCTGGCCGCATCGCTGACGCCGGCCTGCTTTAACTGGTTGGAGAGCGTGATCGCCTGGCCGTTGTTGTTGAGCGTCATCAACACCGCCATATCCTGCTGTGGCCCGGCGACGCCTAGCTGCAGGCCATACACCATGCCGTACAGCACGTGCGCCGCATCCAGTTCACCGGACAAAAGTTTGTCGCGCACCGCCGCCCAACTGGCCTCCTTGCTGGGGATAATTTTGATGCCGTACTTCAGATCGAACTGTTTAACTGCCGCCATCACCACCGAAGCGCAGTCGGTAAGTGGAATAAAGCCCACGCGGATCTCTTTTTTCTCCGGGGCGTCAGAGCCTGCCGCCCAGGCGGCGTTCATCAGGCCAGGCAACATCATGCTGCCGCCCAGTGCCGCGCTACCGGCCAAAAATCGGCGGCGCGTCAGGTTAAACCCGGAGGGTTTGGTGTGCGTCATCGGCAAGTCCTTCAATCAGGCGATAAAATAAAAAAGGCGTCCCATCAGCACATTCCACCGTTGGGGTGAACATGCTGAAAGGACGCCTTTATCCATAATCTTGTTGGCAACCCGACCGCCATTGGCCGGGTTACGTTTTAGTAATGCAGCTTACGTGCCAATAATGCACACCCGTCATACTTGAAGCAGCCTCTGTGTTGGCTGCACGCCTTGATGCAACTCCAATTATTTAGGGTTTTAATATCGGATGCTGACAGAGAAACGGCATGCCACATCCGAGATGATAGATGCACCCTATACTGCTCTCGCGTGATTCGGGGCTAACCTCTACACCTTATAGGTAGCGTTTTGCACAATTAAAAGGCAGTAACTGCACTGATGGTGTGCATATACTCCTTAGGGAGCATTCCCGCTAGGCGGCAGAATATCCGCCACCGCCAGCATGGCGTTGGCGATATCAATCAGCCGTTGGTTCTGGTTCATCGCCATCTTCAGCAACAGTCGATGGGCCGCCTCCTCGGTTAAGCCGCGATGCTGAATCAACAGAGCCTTAGCGCGTTCTATCTGCTTGCGTTCACTCAAGGTCGCGCGCGCCGTTGCCAGTTCTTCCGACAGCGCATGCAGTCGTTGTGACTGCTGCTGAATCAATTCCAGCATCGAGCGCCCCAGACGCGGATGGAGGCCGTCCCCCTCCAGTGGCGATGCATCCCTCAAGGGTGCAGCCACAAAAACCGCGTAACTTTCTCGCATCGGCTGTGGCGCGTAATCTGCACCGTCTGCAGCCAGTGCGCGCTGAGCCTGCGTCAGATTGTGGCGGCAACTGACCATCAGCGCCTCCTCGAGCCGGTCCTCAATCTGTTTCATCAAATCGATACGAGCACTGGTGATCTCAAACCAGCGCAGACTGGTGTCAGCTTTATTACTCAGTTGAAATTGGGTACAGGCGATACGGCGCAGACGCTCAAACTCGCGGTCATCTTGTTGCTGCATACGCCGCCACTGGGCCAACGATGGCTCATCGGCAAACTCGTTGAAGGTAGTAAAACAGCGTTCTTGCCCTTCGATGAGCACCAGTAGCTGCTGATGCGCCGACTCATCGAAATGCATGGAGGCAAAACCGGCCGCACCGATTGCCCGTTCCTGCCCGGCCAGTTCCTTGCCCTGCATAAAACTGAACATGGCGATCAACGCACGTGCCGTGGTGGGTTCCGCACAGGCATCCGCCGCTTCAAACACCAGCGCCAGCAGGCTATGAATAACTTCATTAAAGGTGCCCATGGCGTCAGGCTGTAGAATTTGGCGTTGCTGCACCTGGCAACGCAGCACGGGCAAGCCGGCAAGCTTATGCAACGCGCATGCAATGCGGCTGAACAGGCGGCTGGCGCTGGCCAGAGGTGCGGTGCTGTCATCCAACTGCATCAGTTGGCGCTGCACCGCCAGCTCGGCCTGCTCAACTTCCTGCGCCCTTCCGGCCAGGCGTTCACCGAACAGTGCCCCCTGTGAACACAGGTAAATATTGACGGTACCGCGTTCCCGTTGGAGTACGTGGATCAGTTGGCAAACCCGGCCGACCAACTGCCCCATTTGCAACAATTGTTGTAGCACGGTGATCTCACAGCGCTTGGAGGCCAGCAAAAATTCACTGGCGCTGGGCGGGAAGGCGTGATTACGGCTCATAACAGGATCCCCGATTCGCTAAATAAACCGATCCTGCAAAAGCCGTGCCGTGGCGGGCTATTTACTCACGCGATCCAGAGACAGCATGCTGTTGGCGATATCCACTTTGGCGTCTTTGATGTTATCGCGCAGCGCCACCAGCGTTTGCCCCTGCAATGCCACCACGTAAGGTGAACGGGTCTGTAATTCACGCTGTAAGCTGGCATAGTGGGCGGCGCGTTTTGCCCCGTCACCTTCCCTCCGATTAAATCTGGTAATCGATCACCGTATCGAGCTGTGAGGAAAATACTTTGTCTTTGATTTCGGTTAGCGACAGCGTCGGGTTACACAGCTGGATAAATCGCCAGGCATAGTTACGTTGTAACTGACTGCGTTTCAAGCCTAACCAAACGGTATTAGGTTCGAACAGATGCTCGGCGTTAAGGCTGACCAACCCATGGTCGCGTTCCTTCTCGTATGACATATCCGCCAGAACGCCAACCCCCAAACCTAGTTCAACATAAGTTTTAATCACATCTGAATCCTGTGCGCTCAAGGCAATATCCGGCGTTAACCCAGCGGCTTTGAACGCGCTATCCAGCCGTGAACGACCAGTTATGCCCTGTCGGTAGGTAATCAGCGGCAAGGTGCTGAGCATTTCCAGCGTCACCTGCGGCTGGCGGGTCAGTTCATGCCCCTCCGGCACCAGAATGGTGTGATGCCAGCGGTAATAAGGAAACGCCGCCAGAGACTCATCACTCATTAGCCGCTCACTGGCAATACCGATATCGGCTTCGCCGGAAGCCAGCATGCCGACGATTTCCTCGGGACTGCCCTGATTCAACACCACTCTCACTCGTGGATACAGCGCCCGGAACTCTTTAATCACCCCCGGCAGGCTATAGCGCGCCTGGGTATGGGTAGTGGCGATATGCAACTGGCCAGAATCGTTACTGCTGAAGACGTCCGCCAAACGGCGGATGTTATTAGCATCATTCAGGATGCGCTCCGCCACCACCAGCAGCTCTTTGCCCGGCTCGGTCATGCCTAATAAACGCTTGCCGCGGCGAATAAATATCTCAATGCCCAGCTCTTCTTCCAGTTCCCGAATATGACGGCTGACCCCTGATTGTGAGGTAAATAAAGTGTTGGCCACCTCAGTCAGGTTGTAGTTACAGCGCGCCGATTCCCGAATAATTTTTAATTGTTGAAAGTTCATCCACTCCCCCGGTCGAACAATTATTGTTAACACAGTGATACGGAGTCTGCCGTGAGGGGACAAATAAGAAATAACCTTTAGTTATGCATTTTGATGCTAAGTGAATTTTTCAGCGCTGTGAGTTAGCATTTTTTCTAGTCTGTAAATAACCAATTTCTTTAAAAGCAAAGAGATAAATATCCATCTTAAAATTGTGGCTTAAATGCTTATGCAGAATAAAGTTATTAAATATAGGTATTAGATATATGAAACGCAAAAGGCTCAACATGTTGAGCCTCAGACTGATGATAAACCTCATTCCTGCCCAGAGCGAGTAGAGGCCGATAAACAAAAATCAGGAAAATCAATTTATTGATTTTTGGCTGCTCACCACAAAGCAGGAAAAACCACGCTTTTTCCTGCTTTGTCAGCAACCTAAAGGCTCAACATGTTGAGCCTTTTAAAAACGGGGTGTAGGGATTAGGCCGTCGCCTCTCCAGCAACAGGGCCGGAGGTATTCTGTTGCAACCACTGCTGCACATAGCTGACCAAATCGCCAATGCCGTCGTCCTTCATGCCATGGTTTTTCAGCTCGGTATCGAGTGAGAACAGATACTGGGCGTTGGTGCCCAATGGCCCGCTGGCGCTGGCGATCAACGGGGCAATCACCTGGTGGCTAGTATCTTCTTCAAACAGCGGGTGCTGCGGGTTCATCACAAACACCAACGCGGTCACCACCTGGCCATCGGACAGGGTGAGGTCACACCAGGTCGGCAAATAACAGCCGGTCAGCATTTCACGTTTCCACAGCAGTTCCAGCTCTTCGCGCAGCTTGGCCTCCGGCAGGCGAAATGCCAGACCGGTGGTATCGCCCCCCTCTTTCAGCGCCAACATACGCCCCGGCTGATGCAAGGTGCCACGTCCGGCAGTCAACCGCAAACAGAAGGCACGGTGCCAACCTTGCAGCGTGGCCGGTCGCACCTCTTCGGGTTCAAACACCGGGTTCCACATCAATGAACCGTAGCCGAAAACCCACACCGGGCTGTTACCCGGTCGGCGGGATAAAGTACAATCCAGTGAGGCCGCACGCTGCTCTGATGTCAGTAACAGCGACTCCTCAATGGTACCGAATGCTGTTTTGCAATCCGCATTTTGCAGAAAATCTCGCGTTAACACCTTAACAACCTCCCGGGAATAAGATTGCTCATACTCCCTAACCACTGTTCATCTTTATTATTGAGTGCGGAATTTTATTAATTCTATAACCCTTTCCGCGATAATAATGACCTTATTCTTTTCTCATGGAGCAATCAAGTTTCACACGTGGTTTAAAGTGAAAAAGTATTTGTACTCGGCAGCAATAATATCGAAAGGTAAAATGCCGCACCTAAGCATAACGAGATAATGCCGCTCAATTAGGTTATCCCGTCGTAAAAATGCCTGCTTTTGCACGTAGCTGCCGTTGTCATCACCGCCACCAGCAAACAATTCTCATTATCAAATGGCATGATATACTCAGCGCCAAACGAACATAAGGAGAACCCCGTGACTACCGAAGCCCCACGCTCACGCGCACCCTACCTGATTGCAGTCAGTGCCATTCGCGATATTACCCCGCACCTGCGCCGTATCACCTTCACCGCGCCGGACCTGCGCTATTACCCGGCCAACGCCGCCGCCGCACACATTAAGATTTTTCTACCGCTTGCAGGCCAGACACAACCGGATCTGCCGACGCTGACCGAAAACGGCCCGCGCTGGGCAGTTGACGCGGTACGCCCCATTGTTCGCACCTATTCCATCCGTGCAGTGCGTCCAGAGCTGGCGGAGGTCGACATTGAATTTGCCATTCATGACCACAGTGGGCCGGCGGTTGATTTTGCACGCGCGGCAAAAGCAGGCGATAAAATTGGCATCAGTAACCCCGGTGGCCCGAAACCCATGCTGCCAGAGGCCGATTTCTACTGCCTGGCCGGTGATCCTGCTTCTTTACCCGCGCTGGCGGCTTTGCTGGAAAGGCTACCGGCACACAGCGAAGGCAATGCCTTTATCCGCGTAGATAGCGCAGCCGACGTGATCGAGCTGAAAAAACCTGCTGGCCTTGAGTTGAGCTGGATCATTGGCGGCACCGAGAAAACCGCTGAGTTGATTACCCAGTTTTGCGCCTTGCCGCAGCCGCAAGCCGAGACCCAATACTGGCTGGCCGGTGAAGATCGTCTGGTGGTTGAACTGCGCCGCTTCCTGCGCCGCGATCGTCAATGTGAGCGTAATCGGCTTTATGCCGTACCTTACTGGCGTGAGGGGTTAAACGAAGAGGGTTATCATAATAAACGGCATGAAATTATGGACAATATTGATGACTGATGTGGATTTTTTCCTTTATTAACGGTGTCATACATGCAAAAAATGCAATTTATGTGACGTTAATGAATTAAATCAACCTCACCGCGTAAAAGTAAGTAAAGAAAACCGCATCCCGTGCGGTTTTTTTGTTAATCTAGTCACAGTTTGCAAACATTTGCGTTCGCAACTAAAACAACATCACATCATTCCCCGGCACGTACCACCAGGTGTATCCTATTATTATTAAATATAATTACATTCTGGATGCGCAGAGTTGCCTTTAACGGCAGTCAGCGATGACGGGACCACGCTGTTTGAGAAGGAGTACCACCAAAATGAAGTCGCAAAACGATCCTGGCCGATCCAAATCCCGCCACACTGAGTATTCCCTGCTGTTCCCCATCGCCGCCCTGGTGGTGCTAAATCTGTGGGGCAGTACCACCAACTTTCCGCTGATCGTCGGTATTAACCTCATTGCCTTGATCGGTATTCTCAGCAGTGCTTTCAGCGTAGTACGCCACGCCGACGTTTTGGCTCACCGCCTGGGTGAACCCTATGGCTCACTGATCCTCAGCCTGTCGGTGGTGATCCTGGAAGTCAGCCTGATTTCAGCGCTGATGGCGACCGGCGACGCGGCCCCGGCGTTAATGCGCGATACGCTTTATTCCATCATCATGATCGTTACCGCCGGGTTGGTGGGTGTCGCGTTGCTGCTCGGTGGGCGCAAGTTCGCCACCCAGTACGTCAACCTTGGCGGTATCAAACAGTACCTGATGGCCATTTTTCCGCTGGCGATAATCGTTCTGGTATTCCCGAGCGCATTGCCGGGCGGTAACTTCAGCACCGGTCAGGCATTGTTGGTCGCGGTGATTTCTGCCGCCATGTACGGCGTGTTCCTGGTGATCCAAACCAAAACCCACCAGAGTCTGTTCGTATACGAGCATGAAGATGACGACGGCGACCCGCACCACGGCAAGCCTTCCTCACACAGCAGCGCCTGGCATGCGGCCTGGCTGATCGTGCATCTGGTTGCCGTTATCGCGGTGACCAAGTTTAACGCCAACCCACTGGAAGGTTTGCTGACCAAAGTGAATGCCCCGGCGCAATTCACTGGCTTCCTGGTTGCCCTGTTGATCCTGTCGCCTGAAGGTCTGGGGGCACTGCGAGCAGTATTGAATAATCAGGTACAGCGCGCCATGAACCTGTTCTTCGGCTCGGTATTGGCGACCATTTCCCTGACGGTGCCGGCGGTAACCATCATCGCTACCCTCACCGGCCAGACACTGATCTTCGGCCTGCAAACCCCGCATATCGTGGTGATGCTGACGGTGTTGCTGTTGTGCCAGCTGTCGTTCTCCACCGGCCGCACCAACGTGTTAAACGGTACCGCGCACCTGGCGCTGTTTGCCGCTTACATGATGACCATCTTTTCCTGAATGACCGAGGGGCGCACGCTGCGCCCCTCTTCTTATACCGCCTTGCACCGCCAGGATTTATACCGCGAAGAAAATGCCCGCAGCAATACCACCAAACAAAATCCATTTAATGATGTAATACCCGGTACGGTTCCACGCCTTCAGCCGTTTCCCCACTTTGCGTACCGCATAAATGTACTTGAACAGCTTGTTGACGCCACCGGTGCGATCGCCCTCTTCATTGGGTGCGGTAGCCGCGCTCATCAGGTTACGCCCCAACCAGTGGTTGATGCCCTGCGCCCAGCGGAAACGCATTGGCCTTTCGATATCACAAAACAGAATCAGCCGATTTTTCCCACTTTGGTTTTCGGCAAAATGCAGATAGGTTTCGTCAAACATCACCCCCTCACCATCGCGCCAGCTGTAACGCTCACCGTCCACTTCGATAAAGCAGCGGTCGTCATTCGGGGTAATCAGCCCCAGGTGATAACGCAGCGAACCAGCGTAAGGATCCCGGTGACGCGGCAGACGGCTGCCATCCGGCAGTTCGGCAAACATCGCCGCCTTGACCGAAGGCAAGCTGCGTAACAAAGCCGTGGTCTGCGGACACAGGCTCATCGCCGACGGGTGGCTGTCTTCATACCATTTTAAATAAAAGCGCTTCCAGCCGGTTTTGAAAAACGAATTGAATCCGGCGTCGTTAAATTGATCCGAGGCTTTGATCTGCTGAATTGCCATCAGCTGCTGCCCTTCATCACGAATGGTTTGCCAATTCTCCCGCAGCACCTGCAGCTCAGCGAATTGCTCCGGCTGCAAATAAGCGGTGGTCGGCACGCGTGAGAATAAATACATAAAAACGTTCAACGGCGCGGTGAAGGTCGAATGATCGGAAAGCTGCCGCCAGAAGGTGTAACGCACCCTGCCACGGTAATGGACATACACAACGCACAAAATAAATAGCAATAAAATAATATATTTCATGATTGAACCGTCTTGAAGATCCCAATGCCCAGTACGCCAACCCGACATACTCCCAGGTATTCCCTTTTGGCGGATGAACCCCTGCGCCCGTCTGGAACCTCACTAATCATTAACGCTAACTCAACGAAAATCCATACAAAAAACCACAATATTTTACACAAAAGCGAGTTGGCTGATTTTTGCCGGGCTGATTATCGCGACCGGACTGACAACCTATCTTTATCGCCAACCGGTGTTGTCTGCAGGAACCGCCAGCATGCTGATGCTGGCCCTGCTCTGCGCCTCGGTGAGTGGCCGGATGCTGTTTTACTCTGGCGTGATGAGCCAGTATCCGTGGTTTTGATCGCGGAAAGAATTATTGATCTGATGGCTGAATTGACATACGGTTATCAGGTTAAAAAACTGAGTCTCTGCCTCGGAGACGAAAGATAAATCGGCCGCTTGGCTAGCGGCTTTTATCTGTCATTTTTCTTTTGAGATTTACTATCAGGAGTGAAAAATGCTACCAGCGTACCTAGGATAAGAATGCTAATAGGTGCCACGTACTTCCAAAAACTGTCATCAATAAACATCACCCAAGCCAGCACGGCCAGACCGCCAGTCAGCACAGGGACGAGCGTATGAATGAGGCTAAAGAAAAGGGATTTCACCTTAGTCCATACGTTCAATTTCATTTATCACCTGTTCGAATCGCTTATCACCCGCACGATGCAGGCGACTTAACTGAATATACTTCGCTAAAGGCCCTTCGAAAACAAAGTACAACATATCAAAATCTTGTTTTCTCAGCTTCCAGTAAAGTTCCGGATTTCCATTGAGCAATTTGCGTGAGGCTTCTGCCGCCCTTGCAATCATCCCTTGAACAACAAGGCCGCCGGCAATGGTACCAATAGAAATCCGGGTCATGCGAGAGATAACCACAGATATCACGGCGTCAGTAACCACTTTTATTGTAATGTAACCGACAACAAAAAATTGAGTGGCCTGTCGAGAAGCAAGCATGCTGCCGCCAGTCGCGATGTTCTCATAGATTTTTTAAACGATTGGATTGGGAAGTTTACCGAAGCAATCATTAATAATGATCGTTGCGATATCCCAGGTTGTACGCGGATTACTAACCAGTTTGCGCAGCGCGCGACCAAAGCGGGCATCATCTGCAAAATTGCGACTTTGGTAGTAACGGCCATCGGCACTCAGATTCAGATCTTGAAGGGTTCTTTCCAGCCCCGACCATGCATCTCCGGGTATTGAGATAACACCGTCAAATATTGCCCTACCTACACCATAAACATCCATAACTATCCTGATGTTCCTCCATCCTAGAAGGGGTCAATAATAAAGCTTTTGGCAGAAAATCCAACCCTTGGCCTTACCATTTGATGGGCGATAAGCCGGAAAATGTTGGGTCGGTGGATAATAAGACTAAGGCTTGCAATCAGCTAACGCCACCACTACAGCGCATCACTGAGATGAATGACTGGTTAGATTTAACATAGTCAGATAAATTCTCAACTAATATACTTCATCATTGAGTCCCTTCCAGTCATCAAGAGGAGGAGATGAAAATACTTTTCCGTCAAAACTTACCATTGCCTCACGTGTCAACGCTTTCAATCAAATTCATCACCGCCGTGACATACGCAGGCGTTGCTATCTGCATATCTAGATCAGGTTCTCGCTGAACCTCCCCACAGTTATTAACAAGACTCCGAGGTGCTTTATAAAGTCAAAGGATTAACGTCAATGTCCTTGCGAAGGACGCGTCATTCTGTTGACCGGGTTTCGTGGACATGACCTGCGCCAGGGTGTGGGGCATACATACCACAACTTTTTGCACCTCTTCGACATAAGCGTGACGCTCATCAGCAACCTTGCGCGCAACTCGAACAGTCTGCACCGTTTGCGCCACCCTACCCAGCCATGTAAGCGGTATTTCTTTGCCGATAGCGGCTTTTGGGGCATTCCATGAATGGACACCGACGAACGGTTCGCCGGAAGTTGTAGCGAATAGGGTCGGCGGTGAGGGGCTAGATGGTTTTCTGGTGATTGTAGTTGTCTGTAGTGTAACTTAACCTTCTGTTTTATATAGACAGCACTGATATTCAAGACAAGAAAAAGGCCGCCGAGGCGGCCTTGAATTAGCGGGCAGGTTTTAACTGTAGGCGTTGAGCGTACGCTGGCATAGGGCGGAGCGGACACAGTCTTGTTTATCAAAGCGGATGATGCCGATCATTTCATCCTCCTCGAAGCGTTCCATCGCATCGCTGAGGCCAGACTTCACGCCGCGTGGCAAGTCGCATTGGGTGACGTCACCATTAACGATTACCGTTACGTTCTCTCCCAAACGGGTCAGGAACATCTTCATCTGGCTGGCGGTCACGTTCTGGGCTTCATCCAGGATAACGACCGCATTTTCGAAGGTACGCCCGCGCATGTAGGCGAAAGGCGCGATCTCTACCTTGCCGATTTCCGGACGCAGGCAGTATTGCATAAAGGACGATCCTAAACGGCGCACCAGAATGTCATACACCGGGCGGAAATAAGGGGCGAACTTCTCAGAAATATCCCCGGGTAAGAAACCGAGGTCTTCATCCGCCTGCAGAACCGGACGAGTAACGATAATCCGATCCACTTCTTTATGTATAAGGGCTTCTGCCGCTTTCGCAGCGCTGATGAAAGTTTTGCCGCAGCCGGCTTCACCGGTGGCAAAAATCAACTGCTTCTTATCTATGGCGATTAAGTAATGACCCTGAGCTTCGGTTCGTGCCTCTATGGGAGAGCTATCGCGCTTGTCACGTGCCATGCCGATAGACTCAACACCACCCATTTGTACCAGCGAGGTTACGGACTCTTCTTCAAGCTGGCGATGACTACGAGCGTCACGACGAATAACGCGTTTCGCTTCACGACGTGCTTTGATCACTGCTTTTTGTCTCATAGTGGCACCTTACAGTTTGTTTCACCTACCGCAACGGCCAGGCCGCGCGATTATGTTTCACACACAGATTAGGTTTCGGCTTCCTTTCGAGCCAACAACAGCCAATTGAAAAAGTGAATATACGGCGGGCGTGACGGCACGCCGATGTTTCACGGGATAACGCGATTGCGTAATTAAAACCTGAGTAAAAAGTGACAAGAATTTGGAGTGACAAGAGTGCGGAGTAGTCAGGAAAAGAGAGTCGGAGGCAATGCCCTCGTTACAACGAGAAATCAGGGAAGGTCTGTCATTTGTTCTTTCTAGCCCAACCAAGGACTTTACCATTAGCGATCCCCGCAGTGTTATTTACAGCTTCGAGCTGTGCACCTTGTGAAAACTACCGCCAGATGATTACAGTATAATGACATTCAACCCTGCCGCGTTACTAAAATGTAAAAAAATTTGATACTTTTTGTTTTCATGTAGCGCAATAACTCTATATTACGCCGATTACGTCATTCAATAAAATATTTAATATCCATAATATCAAATACTTACCATTAAATAGTATCGATGACATTTTGGTTTCCCGATTAAATTTCAACCCCCCCAGAATCTGTCAATCCCCCGAAATTTATAAATAAAAAAGGCGGGAATGCTCCCGCCCTGATGCTGAGTGATTATGTCGCCGGGCGATCCCTGCCGTTACTCAAAGGTATAAGAAACGCTCAATCCGCCGCCCCAGTTTCTACCCGGAGCCGGTTCGTAGTAACGGCCATTGCCTTCATTAACGATCACCGACCCCACATATTGTCGGTCAAACAGATTATCTACCCGACCGAAAACGTTAAGCATCCAATTGCCCAGCGGATAGCGATAGCCCGTATTCAAGCCGACGGTGGTATAAGCCGGAGCCTGCTCCGTGTTGGCATCGTTAACCGCGATATCGCTCATATAGCGCACCTCTGCACCGGCATACCAACCTTCCGGCGGTGACCAGGCTAGCGAAGCATAGCCCATATTACGTGCAATGCCCGGCATGCGGTTGCCGTTGGGTACCATATTGGCCGCCGAACACTGGCTGTCGCCGCACACATCATCGCGATAGCGTGCATCCAGCAGCGTCCAGGCCAGCTGTACCCGCCAGTCATAAGCGAATTGCTGATCCAGCGCCAACTCCAGGCCACGCCTGCGGGTTTGCCCAGCGTTTTTGTAGCTGGTGCGGCCGTTGCTGCTTTCATCCACCACGATTTCGTTGCGGGTGTCGGTCTGGAAAACGGCAGCGGTCAGCAGGCCATTGCCAATGCGGGTTTTACTGCCCAACTCCACCGTGTCGCTGGTTGAGGGATTTAGCCCGAAGTTCAGCCCGGCCTGATCGCCTGAACGGTAAGACAGTTCGTTAATGGTCGGCGTCTCAAACCCGCGACCGGCGGAAAGATACAGATTCCAGCCGCTCATCACCGCATAGTTGAGGGAACCGGCAGGCAGCCACTGATGGTAACTGGCGCTACCGCTGTCATCGCCATTGGCACCGGTGACGTAGTGATCGTTAGAGTCGAAATTGACGGTGCTGTAACGCATGCCGACATCCAGCGTCAGTTGTTGTGTCAACTGCCATGAGGTTTGCAGGTAAGGATCCACATTCCACATCAGGTTGCGTTCGTTGCGGCGCAACGCTCCCTCGGTACCCAGCTCGGTGACACCGTTGACTTGGGTAAAGTTTTCATACCCTTTGCGCTGCTCGGTCATGGTTTCATAATCCAGCCCGCCGGTCAGGGTGTATGGCACACCCAGCTCGCCACGGTGCGTCCAGCGGGTATCGATCCCCTGATAATGGCGCGTCAGGTCAATCACCCCGCCCGGATGCTGCGCGCTGCGCTGTTGCACCGCGACCGGGATCGACTGGTACTGGGTGGTTTCACGCTCACCGGCATACATCATGATGCTGAGATCGTCATCAACACCCATCTCGCGCTGGTAGTGCAACCCGGCCTGAGTTTGTGACGTGGTTTTGCGCGTATTGTACTGTTCGGCTCGCGGTGCCTGGCGCGGATTATCGTGCCATTCGGCGGAGGTCAGGCCGCCCGGATCATTGGCGTTGATATCAACACTGTTAAACAGCAGCGTGAGCGTACTGACATCGTCGATGCGAACACCCAGCTTGGCATTACCAAGATTTTTCCGCGCGCCACTGTGGTCACGGAACCCCTGAGTGGTGAAACGGGTACCGGAAATGGTGTAGTTAACATCACCGGCGTGGGTACCGTCACCAGTCGCCCCGGTGGCCTTGACGCCATAGCGCCAGGTACCGTAGCTACCGAAGTACGAACTGGCCTCAATGCGGGGCGGCTGTTGGCCGGTTTCGGTTTCCACATTCACCATGCCGCCGGAGGCATTCCCGTAGAGCGCGGAAAATGGGCCGCGCAACACTTCCACCTTCTCGACCGAGTTAAGGTCAATGTTCGAGGTCTGCCCCTGCCCATCGGGCATGGTGGCCGGAATGCCATCGACATAAATACGCACGCCGCGCACACCATACATTGAGCGCGCACCGAAACCCCGCACCGAGAGCTGCAAATCCTGCGCATAGTTTTGGCGGTTCTGAATTTGTAAACCGGGCACGCTGCCCAGATTTTCCGACAGGTTAATCTGCGGCCGTGCCTCACGGATTTGATCGCCCGTGACCACGCTGACGGCTGCCGGGGTTGAGAGTTCAGAAAGACCGCTGCGCTTGGCGGTGACCACCATGGTCTGTTCGCTATCCTTGTCCTGCGCAAAGCTGGCAGAAACAGGCAGTAGGGCTGGAATAAACAGCGCTGAAACTGCCAACCGGTTTTTATGAGTACTTTTCATCAGGAAAATGCCGTTAAAGGGATCGAAGGGTGTGAACCATTTGGAACATTATGGCCAGCATGTTAATGCTTTTAACAAAAAATGAAAATAGTTAGCCTAATTAAAGCCCGGCCCCGCAATTGCGCAAGGTCACTATTGATTTTAATTAGCTGTGGTTTGTCGTGGATGGCTGAAAATTCAGGCGGGGATCCCCCGCCTCAGACTGATGACAAACCTCATTCCTGCCCAGAGCGAATAGAGGCCGATAAATAAAAATCAGGAAAATCAATTTATTGATTTTCGGCTGCTCACCACCAAGCAGGAAAAACCACGCTTTTTCCTGCTTGGTCAGCAACCTAAGGCGGAGATCCCCCGCCTTTTTAGAAGTGGCTTAGGCTTTCAACAGACCGCTGCCCAGGTAATCATTGGCGTCTTTTACCCCCGGTAGCACAAAGAAATAGCCGCCGCCGATCGGTTTGACGTACTCTTCCAGCGCTTCACCGTTAAGGCGTTTTTGCACCGTCAGGAAGCCTTTCTCCAGATCGGCCTGATAACAAACAAACAGCAGCCCCATCTCCAGTTGGCCGGAATTGGACACACCAAGTGAATAGCTGTAACCACGGCGCAGCAACAAATTACTCTGGGTTTGCGGGGTGCGCGGGTTTGCCAGGCGGATATGCGCATCCATCGGGATCATCTTCCCCTCGGGATCTTGCGCGTAGTCCGGCTCGTCGTGCTCATGCTTCATGCCAAGTGGCGCACCGCTGTGCTTGTCGCGGCCAAAGATGGTTTGCTGTTCCTGCAACGGCGTACGGTCCCAGAACTCGACGTGGAAACGGATAATCCGCAGCGCCTGATAGCTGCCGCCTACCGCCCATGCCGGTTCACCGGCATTGTCTGCTGTCCACACCACCTGATCCATCAAGGGTTTATCGCTGGTTTTCGGGTTGGCGGTGCCGTCTTTAAAGCCCAGCAAGTTGATCGGCGTTTCTTTGCCTTTGCTACGCGCGGCGTGGGCAGAAATAAACCCTTCCCGCTTCCAGCGCACGCTGAGCAGATCCGGCGAATGCTTGATAATGTCGCGCAGCGCGTGGATTACCGTTTCATTGGTATTGGCGCAAATCTGCAACACCAAATCACCGTGGCACAGGCTGGCATCCAGCGAGTCGTTAGGGAAGCGCGTCATTTTCTGCAGCCGCAGAGGTTTTTGAGCCTGCAGCCCGAAACGTTCGTCAAACAGCGAGCTGCCGACCGAGACAGTAACCGTCAGGTTGTCCGGATAAATCTCCGGCCCCATGATACCCGAATCGAGCGGTGGCAGCTTGGGATCCACCTCCGGTGCCCTGCCACCCGTAGTCAGGAAAGCAATACGGGTGGTCAGCAGCCGGAACAAACGCTCCAAATCCTGCTTGTTACTCGCCAGCACGTCGAACGCCACCAGCATCATCGCGGCCTGCTGCGACGTGAGGATCCCGGCCTGATGCACGCCATAGAAGGGTTGCTTCTGCCAACGTTCATCCTGCGGTACTGCCAGCGGATCGGCGGTTTTATCAGCCGCCTGGGTCAGACGGCTGCCCCCCAGCGCCAGCACGCCTAGCCCCAACCCCTGCAACAAGCGACGGCGCGACGGTGACGCAGCACCCTGTGGATACGGCCCGTTTTCCGGGCCGATCTTGTTACTCATCATGCTTTGCCTCAATCCAGACCCAGAACGCCACGCAATTGTGACAAGTCTTCCGCCAGGGTAGTGATCGGCCCTTTCATGGCATTGCGATCGGCATCGGTCAGCTTCTCGTAAGACTCATAACCATCTTTGGTTTTGTACTTCGCCAAAATGGTATCAACGGTTTTAAAGTTGGCGTCGATCTTGTCCAGCAACGGTTTGTTGGCCTTGACCAACAATGGGCGCAGCAGGTTAACGATTTTCTGCGCACCGTCGACGTTAGCCTGGAAGTCCCACAGGTCGGTACGGCTGTAACGGTCTTCTTCACCGCTGATTTTGCTCGCCGCCACTTCTTCAATCAAACCGGCCGCCCCGCCCACCACTTTGCTTGGAGGGAAGGTCAAATCGGTGACGCGTTTTTGCAGCTCGAGGGTGTCGTTGTACAGTTGATCGGCGTATTTGCTCATGTCTTTGGTGGTGTTATCAGCAAACAGCGCTTTTTCCAGGCGGTGGAAACCGGTGAACTTCGGATCTTCCGCTTTCTTCTCGTAATCGTCTTCACGGGCGTCGATACTGCCGTCCAGGTCGGAGAACAGTTCGGCGATCGGTTCAATGCGCTCGTAGTGCTGGCGTGTCGGCGCATAGAGTTTACGCGCCTGTTCCACGTTGCCGGCTTTGATAGCGTCGGTGAACAGCTTGGTCTGCTTGACCAAACCTTCCACTTCTTTGGTCACGTAAACCTTGTATTCAGCTATCGGCCCGACCAAATCCATCGCATTCGGTTTGCCGTCGGTGGCGGCGCCTGCGGCAGCGGTCACGATCAGCTTGCCCTTCGGATTGCTGAGCAGTCCGCAGGTCATGTCGTATTCGCCCGCTTCCAGGTTGGCGGTCATCTTCTGGGTGAAGCCCGGCGCGATATTCTCACGCTCTTCCACCACCATCACCCCTTTGAGGATTTCCCATTCGACGTTTTTCTGGCTGGTGTTGTGCACCACAAACTGGGTTTTACCGGCCGCTACCGTCAACTGCATCGGCTCACACTGTTTGTCGTTAACGGTAATTTTCACCTGCGGCACGTCCGCCGCCTGAGCGTTGATGCTTAGCGCGAACGCCGGCAGAGCCAGTAATGCTGCATGCAACGCCTTGCGGCGGAATAATGGAGTAGACATACAAATTCCCTATTAAAATTAATGATTGATTTTACGTTGCGCCGAAACTGCTGCCAGTTCCGCTCGCTGCGGCAGGAAAAAGAAAATCAGTGTAGGGATTAGATACAGGAAATAGACCGCCACTTCGCTTACCGTTGGCGCTTCCTGATAACCGAAGATACCTTCGAGCAGGGTGCCAAACAGCGAATGGGTCGACAGATGGTTGCTGAAGTCGAACGCGATATCCTGGAAGTGATTCCACAACCCGGCTTCATGGAAAGCGCGGATCGCCCCTGCAGCCAGACCGGCGGCCACGAACAGGATAAACAGGCTGGTCCACTTGAAGAACTTGGCCAGGTGCAACTTTACACCGCCCCAGTAAATAGCCATGCCCAGCACGATGGCCGCCACCAGGCCGAGTACCGCACCGATAGGCGCCGCAATGCCAACGTCTTGCTGGAAGGCTGCCAGCAGGAAAAACACCGACTCCAGCCCTTCTCGGGCCACGGCAAAAAACACCATCGCCACCAGCGCCCAGCCCTGACCTTTACCGGAGTTAAGCGCGTTATCGATAGCGCCTTCCAGATGCACCTTGACCGATTTGGACACTTTGCGCATCCAGAACACCATATAGGTGAGGATCAGCACCGCCACCACAGCAACAATGCCTTCAAACAGCTCTTGCTGCTTTTGCGGGAATTCGCCGGTGGTTTCATTGATGAAAATACCGAGCGCCAGGCACAGGGCAGCGGCAACTATCACCCCTATCCATACCACGCCTAGCCATTGACCGCGCTGCGTGCGTTTGAGGTAACTGGCAATCAGGCTGACGATCAACGCCGCCTCCAGCCCCTCACGGAACATGATAAGGAAGGGAACAAACATAGTTAATAACCCCTAAAAAGGCATCTGCTGCGAAGCGTCCGCACGCCAGAAATGGCGGCAACGCTAATGTAAAGAAAAGTAAAACACAACGATAGTGATTATCATTCTGGCTGGGAGAAATACAAGAGCCGCAAGGGTGATTTTTTCTAATCAAATGTCGCCAGGTGTTTCAGGCAGATGACAGAAAACCACGGAATAGAAAATGACAAAGCAGGAAAAAGCGTGGTTTTTCCTGCTTTGTGGTGAGCAGCCGAAAATCAATAAATTGATTTTCCTGATTTTTATTTATCGGCCTCTACTCGCTCTGGGCAGGAATGAAGTTTGTCATCAGTCTGAAAGGGCGTATTAAGCGCCCTTTCAGACTCGCGGTGCGAGAGGATTAAACGGTTTTGAACTCGGCTTCTGCCTGATCAAAACGTTCAGTGATGGTTGCCGAAGGCTGACGGCCCATCAGGCTCACCACCACGATGGCGATACAAGCGAACAGGAAGCCTGGGATAATTTCATACAGATCCAACCAGGCAAACTGTTTCCAGACGATCACCGTTACCGCCCCCACCAACATACCGGCCAATGCACCGTTACGCGTCATGCGTGACCACATTACCGAGATCAACACCACCGGACCAAAGGCTGCCCCGAAGCCGGCCCAGGCGTAGCTCACCAGACCCAGTACGCGGTTTTCAGGGTTTGCCGCCAGCGCGATGGCAATCAGCGCCACCAGCAACACCATGAAGCGCCCGACCCACACCAGCTCACGCTGGCTGGCGCCCTTACGCAGGAAAGCTTTGTACAGGTCTTCGGTAATCGCGCTTGAACACACCAACAGTTGGCAACTCAGGGTACTCATTACCGCAGCCAAGATGGCCGACAGCAGAATGCCCGCAACCCAAGGGTTGAACAGGATCATCGCCAATTCGATAAACACGCGCTCACCGTTCTGCGATACATTACCCGCCAATTCCGGGTTGTTGGCGAAGTAGGCAATGCCGAAGAAACCAACGGCAATAGTGCCGGCCAGACACAGGATCATCCAGGCCATGCTGATGCGGCGTGCGCTGCGAATGGTGCGGTGAGAGTCCGCCGCCATAAAACGCGCCAGAATATGTGGCTGACCGAAATAACCCAGCCCCCAACCCAGCAGCGAGAGGATCGCTACAAAGTTCAGGCCTTTGAACATATCGATATTAGCCGGGTTCTTGGTCTCAATCACCATCATCGAGGTATCAATGCCGCCAACCGCGAAAATAACAATCACCGGCGTCAGGATCAGCGCGAAAATCATCAGGCTGGCCTGCACGGTATCGGTCCAACTCACTGCCAGGAACCCACCGATAAAGGTATAAAGGATAGTAGCAGCAGCACCGGCCCACAGCGCCGTTTCATAGCTCATGCCAAAGGTGCTTTCGAACAGACGCGCACCGGCGACGATGCCGGAAGCACAATAGATAGTGAAGAACACCAGAATGACAATGGCGGAGATCACCCGCAGCAGCTTGCTGTTGTCTTCAAAACGGCTGGTGAAATAATCCGGTAACGTCAGGGCGTTATTGTTGGCTTCGGTATGAACACGCAGCCGCCCCGCCACCAGTTTCCAGTTAAGGTAAGCGCCGATAGTCAGGCCTATCGCAATCCAGCTTTCGGAAATGCCGGACAGGAAGATAGCGCCCGGCAGGCCCATCAACAGCCAGCCGCTCATGTCTGATGCGCCGGCAGAAAGCGCGGTCACTACGCTACCCAGGCTACGACCGCCCAGAATGTAGTCGTCAAAGTTATTGGTTGCCCGATAGGCAAGTAAGCCGATTAACACCATCCCGAAGATATACACCAGGAAGGTCACCAGCATCGGTGTGCTCATTGTCATGAAATTCTCCACTCTCATTATTATTTCGCGCTGTATTGCGATAGCTACTGCTTGCCAATCCGCCGGAACGTGGCGAAATTGCGGGCTCCCGCAGGTGAAAATAGTTTCCCCCCGCAATTTTCTGACTGCTGGCTATCCTAGTTGACCTGTTGATTATCCAACAAGACATTTAACAACAAAGTTACACAAAGTTTACCCTGCGTCACATTTAACCACCTGCAAGGTTACACCCCGCATTCAAAAACAGAGTTGCACCTCATACTAACTCAACGTTACCCCTGATATTGCTGGGGTTAACGCGTGCGGACGGCCGATCCTCAACGCCCCCCCCCCACAGACAGAGCAAGAACCATGCCGATTATTGATGTTAAAAAATCGATGGAACTCACACTTCGTTCATCCGCCTGATTTAACACGGTTGCACAAAGTTGCAACATGCTGGATATTGTCAGCATTCATCACAGCACACAACGCACGAACCTATCCCAGCAGCCTATCTGGCCCGCCGATTGTATATAGGTTCTTAAACACAGGAGTTGGATTGGCATGGGCACTACCACCATGGGCGTAAAGCTCGACGAGGCAACTCGCGATCGCATCAAAAGCGCAGCACAGCGTATCGATCGCACGCCGCACTGGCTGATCAAGCAGGCCATTTTTAATTATCTCGAACGTCTCGAGAACGGTTCCGACATTCCTGAAATCCCGGCCATTGCCGCTGCTGGCCAGGCCGAAGCGGACGACATTATGCCGCAACTGCAGGAAGAGTCCCACCAGCCATTCCTTGAATTTGCTGAACAAATTCTGCCGCAGTCGGTCAACCGCGCGGCGATCACCGCAGCCTATCGCCGTCCTGAGACCGAAGCGGTGCCGATGTTGCTCGAACAGGCGCGATTACCAGCCGATCTTGCCAAAGCCACCCATAAGATGGCTTACGATATTGCCGAGAAGCTGCGTAACCAAAAGAGTGCAAACGGCCGCGCCGGTATGGTGCAAGGCCTGCTGCAGGAGTTCTCCCTTTCCTCACAGGAAGGCGTGGCACTGATGTGCCTGGCGGAAGCCCTGCTGCGTATTCCAGACAAACCAACCCGTGATGCGCTGATCCGCGATAAAATCAGCAACGGCAACTGGCATTCTCACCTTGGCCGTAGCCCGTCGCTGTTCGTTAACGCCGCCACCTGGGGCCTGCTATTTACCGGCAAACTGGTCGCGACCCATAACGAAGCCAACCTGTCACGCTCACTGAACCGTATTATCGGCAAGAGCGGTGAACCGCTGATCCGTAAAGGCGTGGACATGGCGATGCGCCTGATGGGCGAACAGTTCGTGACCGGCGAAACCATCGCCGAAGCGCTGGCCAACGCACGCAAGCTGGAAGACAAAGGCTTCCGCTACTCCTACGACATGCTGGGTGAAGCCGCACTGACCGAAGCCGACGCACAGGCCTACCTGGTGTCCTACCAGCAGGCGATTCACGCCATCGGCAAGGCTTCTAACGGCCGCGGTATCTATGAAGGACCGGGCATTTCGATCAAGCTTTCCGCCCTGCACCCGCGCTACAGCCGTGCGCAGTACGAACGCGTCATGGAAGAGCTTTACCCTCGCCTGCTGTCATTAACCTTGCAAGCGCGCCAATATGATATCGGCATCAATATCGACGCCGAAGAAGCCGACCGTCTGGAAATCTCACTCGACCTGCTGGAGAAGCTGTGCTTTGAACCACAGTTGGCCGGCTGGAACGGTATCGGCTTCGTGATCCAGGCCTATCAAAAGCGCTGCCCGTTCGCCATCGACGCCGTGATCGACATGGCGCAGCGCAGCCGTCGTCGCCTGATGATCCGTCTGGTGAAAGGTGCCTACTGGGACAGCGAGATCAAACGCGCCCAAATGGACGGGCTGGAAGGCTATCCGGTTTACACCCGCAAGGTTTACACCGACGTTTCCTACCTGGCCTGCGCCCGCAAACTGCTGGCGGTACCAAACCTGATTTATCCGCAGTTTGCTACCCATAACGCCCACACCCTGAGCGCGATTTACCACATGGCGGGCAACAACTACTACCCAGGCCAGTATGAGTTCCAGTGTCTGCACGGCATGGGTGAACCGCTGTATGAGCAGGTGGTGGGGAAAGTGGCCGAGGGTAAGCTGAACCGCCCTTGCCGCATCTATGCTCCAGTCGGTACCCATGAAACGCTGCTGGCATACCTGGTGCGTCGCCTGCTGGAAAACGGCGCCAACACTTCATTCGTTAACCGCATCGCCGACGCGACTCTGCCGCTCGAGGAACTGGTTGCCGATCCGGTCAGCGCAGTTGAAGCCATGGCTGCCACCGAAGGGCAAATTGGCCTGCCGCACCCACGCATCCCGCTGCCGCGTGAGCTGTATGGCGAGAAACGAACCAACTCCAGCGGCCTGGACCTGTCCAACGAACAGCGTTTGGCATCACTGTCCAGCGCATTGCTGACCAGCGCCACACAGCCATGGCGCGCCGAACCGATTATCGATGCCGAACTGGATCAGGGCGTGGAACAGCCGGTAATTAACCCTGCCGAACCGGGCGATATCGTCGGTTACGTGCGTGAAGCCACCGAAGGTGAAGTCAGCCGGGCGCTCGACGCCGCTGCCGCTGCCGGTCCAATCTGGTTTGCCACTCCGCCGTCCGAGCGCGCCGCCATTCTTGAGCGCGCCGCCGAATTGATGGAAGGCCAACTGCAAAGCCTGCTGGGGATCCTGGTACGCGAAGCGGGTAAAACCTTTAACAACGCCATTGCCGAAGTGCGTGAAGCGGTCGATTTTCTGCATTACTACGCCGGTCAGGTACGCGATGACTTCGCCAATGACAGCCACCGCCCACTGGGCCCGGTGGTTTGTATCAGCCCGTGGAACTTCCCGCTGGCGATCTTTACCGGCCAGATTGCCGCTGCGCTGGCAGCAGGCAACAGCGTGCTGGCCAAACCGGCCGAGCAAACCCCGCTGATCGCCACACAGGCGGTGCGTATTCTGCTGGAAGCCGGCATCCCGCAAGGCGTGCTGCAACTGCTGCCGGGCCAGGGTGAAAGCGTCGGCTCAGTGCTGGTCAATGATGCCCGCGTGCGTGGCGTGATGTTTACCGGCTCTACCGACGTTGCCGGTATTCTGCAACGCAATATCGCCGGTCGTCTGGATCCGCAGGGTCGCCCAACGCCGCTGATCGCCGAAACCGGCGGACTGAACGCGATGATCGTCGACTCTTCCGCCCTGACCGAACAGGTGGTGACTGACGTGGTCGCCTCCGCCTTCGACAGTGCTGGCCAGCGTTGTTCTGCCCTGCGTATCCTGTGCATTCAGGAAGACGTGGCGGACCATACGCTGCAAATGCTGCGCGGCGCGATGGCCGAGTGCCGCATGGGTAACCCGGAGCGCCTGTCTACCGATATTGGCCCGGTGATCGACGCCGATGCCAAAACCGGTATCGAACGCCATATTCAGGCAATGCGCGCCAAGGGCCGCAAGGTCTATCAGGCGGCGAAAGGTAATGCGCAGGATGAAAAAGAGTGGTCACGCGGCACCTTTATCAAGCCAACGCTGATCGAGCTGGACAGCTTCGACGAGCTGCAAAAAGAGATCTTCGGCCCGGTACTGCATGTGGTGCGCTTCCAGCGCTCCAATATGGAAGCGCTGGTCGATCAGATCAACGCCGCCGGTTATGGCCTGACGCTGGGTATCCACACTCGTATCGACGAGACCATCGCCCGCGTCACCGAACGCGCCAAGGTCGGTAACCTGTACGTTAACCGCAACATGGTCGGTGCCGTGGTCGGCGTGCAGCCGTTTGGTGGCGAAGGCCTGTCCGGCACCGGCCCGAAAGCCGGTGGCCCACTGTACCTGTACCGCTTACTGGCCAACCGTCCGGATGACGCAGTGTTGCGTACTCTGAACCGTCAGGACGGCGAGCGCCCGCTGGAAGCTACTGCACGCCCACAACTGCTCAAAGCCCATCAGGCTCTGGAGCAATGGGCCGTTGCCGAAAAACAATCTGAGTTAGTGACGCTGGCACAACGCTACGCCGAACTGGGCCAGGGCGGCACCCTGCGCCCTCTGCCAGGCCCAACCGGTGAGCGCAATACCTATGCCCTGCTGCCGCGTGAGCGAGTACTGTGCCTGGCCGATAACGAAGCCGATGCTCTGGCGCAACTGGCTGCAGTACTGGCGGTTGGCAGCAGCGTGCTGTGGCCGGAAGTCGAGCTGCAACGCGCCTTATATCGCCGCCTGCCGGCTGTGGTTCAGGCCAGCATCAGTTTCAGCAAGGACTGGCAGCAGGACAAGGTGGAGTTTGACGCTGCCATTTACCACGGCGACGCCGATCAGTTGCGTAGCCTGTGCGAGCAAATTGCCCAGCGCAGTGGCGCGATCGTTTCGGTGCAGGGCTTTGCCCACGGCGAGACCAATATCCTGTTGGAACGTCTGCTGATCGAACGCTCGCTGAGCGTCAACACCGCCGCCGCCGGCGGTAACGCCAGCCTGATGACCATTGGTTAACCTCTGACAGCGGGTTACCGAAAAAGGTAACCCGCCATGTGAGGCTTCACACAAACCCTGCACAAGTGCAGGGTTTCCGACTGATGACAAACCTCATTCCTGCCTAGTGCGAGTAGAGGCCGATAAACAAAAATCAGGAAAATCAATTTATTGATTTTCGGCTGCTCACCACAAAGCAGGAAAAACCACGCTTTTTCCTGCTTTGTCAGCACCCTAAAACCCTGCACAAGTGCAGGTTTTTTTTTGACTCGTGCCAAGCGTTAGCAGAAGAAACTATGTTCTACCCCTCTTAATACACTCAGATCCAGATGGCAGCGCCAGCGACTTCTTTCCCGACGTACCGGGCTGCTATTTACCCTGGTCGGCGGACAATGGCTGCTGGTTGATATCAATATGGATAAATTTGATGGACGGGCTGAACGCATTAATATCACGCTGCCGCACCGCCTGTTGAATCGCATTGATTCTCTGGTTCAACAGCATCCGGCTTACAGTAGCCGCAGTGCCTTTCTCGCCACGGCTGCACGCAATGAGTTATTAAAAGCCATTTAGTGACCGGATCAGGGGGCCAGGCCCCCTGGCGGTTACGACTGATTCAGGAATTTATCGAGGAATTGTTGGGTGCGCTGGTGTTGCGGATTAGCGAACAGCGCTTTCGCCGGGCCCTGCTCGACGATACGGCCGTGGTCCATAAAAATGGCGCGGTCGGCCACATCACGGGCAAAGCTCATTTCGTGCGTCACGATCACCATGGTGCGCTTTTCTTCCGCCAGCGAACGGATGGTATTGAGCACCTCGCCTACCAGTTCCGGATCCAGCGCAGAAGTGGGCTCATCAAACAGGATCACTTCCGGTTGCATCGCCAGCGCGCGGGCAATCGCTACCCGTTGCTGTTGGCCGCCGGAAAGGCGACGTGGATAGGCGGACTCTTTACCGTTCAAACCCACTTTAGCCAACAATGCCTGCGCCCGCTGTTCAGCACTGACTTTTGACTCACCTTTTACGATAACCGGGCCTTCAATAATGTTCTCCAGTACCGAACGGTGTGGGAACAGATTGAAGCTCTGGAACACGAACCCGACTTGCTGGCGTAACGCCCGCACCAAATTTTTCTGTTTGCTCAGCGATTTGGCGCTGTCGATCTGAATATCACCGACGCGAATGGTACCTGAATCCGGCACTTCCAGCAGGTTGATGCAGCGCAGCAAGGTGGTTTTACCCGAACCGCTGGGCCCGATAATCGCCACCACTTCGCCCGCCCTAACCTCCAGATCAATCCCATGCAGCACCGTTTGACCTTTGAACTGCTTGATCAGCTGTTTTACTTCGATGGCACTCATGCGTTACTCCTGATCCTGGCGGTTGACGTGGGCTTCCAGACGATTTTGCAGCGCAGAAAGCAGAGTCGCCATCACCCAGTAAATCAGCGAGGCCGCCAGATACATGGTGAACACTTCCAGGGTGCGCGAGGTAATCAACTGTGCCTGACGGAATAGTTCCGGTACCTGAATGGTCGCCGCCAGCGAGGTGTCTTTCACCAGGCCGATAAAGCTGTTACCCAACGGAGGCAATGCGGTACGCGCCGCCTGCGGCAAGATAACCCGGCGCAGCGTTTGCCAACGGGTCATACCGATGCTGGCTGCGGCTTCCCACTGCCCTTTTTCGATCGACGAAATCGCCGCACGCAGGGTTTCGGAGGTATAAGCCGCGGTATTGAGCGACAGGCCAATCAGCGCCGCCGGGAAGGGATCAAACTCGATACCGAACTGCGGCAGGCCGTAGTAAATCATGAACAGCTGGGCAATCAACGGCGTGCCACGGAACAGCGACACGTAGAAACGCGACAGCCATGACAGCGGCCATAACGACGAAAGGCGCATCAGCGCCAGCAGAAAACCGAGCAATAAACCGAGCGCCATGCCCCCCAGACTGAGCTGGAGAGTGAGTAGCGCGCCCCTCAATAAAAATGGCGCTGAATCCAGCGCCAGTTGAATACTTTCGTGCATTATTTAGTTACGTCCGCGCCAAACCATTTGTCAGAGATCTTCGCCAGCGTGCCGTCTTTTTGCATGTCGGCAATCGCCTGATTAATCGCGGCCAGCAGTTCCGGGTTGTTTTTACGTACCGCAACGCCAGACTCCTGGCGAGAGAACGCCGGGCCTGCTACCGCCAGCGTATCGCCGGTTTTTTTCACCAGATCCAGTGCGGCCAAACGGTCAACCAGAATGGCATTGATACGACCTACGCGCAGATCCTGGTATTTGGTCGGGTCATCATCATAGGTGCGCACGTCCACGCCCTGCACATTGTCACGCAACCACTGTTCATAGTTGGTGCCCAGGCCGACACCAACCTTCTTGCCTTTCAGATCGTCCGGCTTGGTGATGGTGCCTTCATTGCCCTTCTTCACCAGCGCCTGAATACCGGAGACGGTATAAGGCGTGGAGAAATCATATTTCTTCTGGCGCTCTGGCGAAATGGTCACCTGGTTGATCACCACATCGATACGCTTTGAATCCAGCGAGGCCAGCATGCCATCCCACTTGGTCGGGTTCAGCTTGGCTTTTACGCCAAGATGCTGCGCCAACGCATTGGCGAAATCCACTTCAAAGCCGGTCAGTTTGCCGTCTTCCCCCTGGAAGCTGAACGGCGGGTAAGTGCCCTCCAGCCCTACGACCAGGGTCCCGTGATGTTTCACCTGCTCCAGCAGGTTATCGGCGGCATAGGTTTGCGTGCTCAAACCGGCGGTCAGCGCCACGCCCATCACACCCAGCAGCAATTGACGACGAACTTTAGAAAACATCATAAACACCCCATCTGTTGTTTATCTTTTGTGATATCAGCACTTTAACAGCCACAACATCTGAACATAGGAATATAACATTATAAATATAGTTCAAAATGGAATAACCAAGCGCACTCACACCTGTGGATGGTAGGCAAATAACGCCGGAGCACCACCGGTGTGGATGAACAGAATCGGGCCGTCATCACGGAAACGCTGCTGGACTACGCCGTCTATCAGTCCAGCCATTGCCTTGCCGCTATACACCGGATCCAGTAACACCCCTTCCTGCTGTGCCAGCAACTGTATCGCCGCCAGCCCTTCTTCATTTGGCATGCCGTACTGCGGTGCGAAGTAATCATCCCACAGTGTGATGGGGGCCAGTTCGTCGATATCCAAACTGCTGGCCAGCGCTTTTTGGATCAGTTCCACCTTGGGCAATTGGTCGATGACTTTGCGTGAAACGGTCACACCGACAAGTTCAGTCTCCGGCAGCAATTGCTGCAGACCAACCGCCAACCCGGCATGGGTACCGGCACTGCCCGACGCCACCACTACCGAGCTGAAAGCGACCTTACTGCGCCGACTCTGCTCGGCAATTTCCAGCGCACACTGTACGTAACCCAATGCACCCAGCGCATTAGAGCCACCTACCGGCACCACATAAGGTCGAAAGCCTTGTGCTTCGAGGCGCGTAGCCAGATCGGCCAACTGCTGCTGCGGATCGTGCAGCGCTTCGCACATTTCCACCTGCGCGTTGAACAGCCCGAGCAATAAGCGGTTGCCGTTGGTCAGATAATTTTCTTCCTGGGTGTCAATCGGATTTTCCAGCAACGCCACGCAGTGCAGGCCCAACTTGGCCGCCACCGCCGCCGTTTGGCGCACATGGTTGGATTGAATAGCACCGGCGGTAACCAGCGTATCGGCTCCCTGACGCAGCGCATCGGCGGCAAAAAACTCAAGCTTTCTCAGTTTGTTACCACCCATCGCCATCGGCGTGACATCATCACGTTTGATGTAAATTTCACGGCCAAGGTAGTCTGAGAGGCGAGACAGCTTTTCGAGCGGTGTGGCAGAGCCGACTAAATCGAGACGCGGGAACTGCGCCAATTTTTGTTGCAGATTCACAACTTCCCCCGGGGAATAAGGTATCAATAGCCAAAGGATAGATTTAGCAGATGTGAACTTAATAATCACTCTTTATTAGTGATGGGAGAGCGGTGGAAACCCCGGCCGCCGTGCCGGGGAGGCAAGATCAGTAGCTTTTCTGCCAGGCAAGATATTGGTCGTATTTACGCAGGGCAATGCGGTAATTGTTGTGTGCCGCAGAAGGCAAGTCTTCAATGATACGTTGATGGTTAGCGTTGCTGGCAAACTTGTCGGCCGGGTAGTTGCGTTCCACCAGCATTTCGTCCAGTCGACGCAGGCGCACCACGTACTCGCGAATGGTACTGTGGCTCATTTCAGTCTGTTCAAACAGATACTGCTTGAAGGCCATGATGTCGAAATAGCTCGGATGGCTGTTGCAGGAAATTTCACTGCAGAAACGGCACAGTGCGGTCAGCTCATTTTGCACGTTCAACCAGACGTGATCGTCAATCGGCTGATCCATCCGCGCAATGGCGTCTTTATTGATGATCTTGCCACGAAACACCAACGCCATGCGATCCAACAATTTGCCGCACTGGGAGCAATGAGTCTGGCTGTGTTTGTAATCTTTTAAATAACGGCTCAGTGGCCGTTTTTTCAACAATATTGCTGGCATTAGGCAGTCCGGTTTTCGCAAGGGTGGCAAGGTTGAAGGTTCAGAGTTGAATGCATGTCAGTTCTCGCTCGCCAAACGGGCGCGCAGGCGCTTGATCGCCTGACTGTGCAGTTGACTGACACGCGACTCCCCCACGTCCAGCACGGCACCGATCTCCTTCAGGTTCAACTCTTCCTGGTAATACAGCGTCAGCACCATTTTCTCGCGTTCCGGCAACGCCTCGATGGCGTCGATCACCCGTTGGCGCAGATTACCCTCCAGCAGATGATGTAACGGATTGGCCTCTTCGTGCCCTTCCAGCAGCGGTTCCGCGCTTTCACCATGCTCTTCCCGCCATTCGTCGTAGGAGAAAAGTTGGCTGTTATTGGTGTCCAACAGAATTTGACGGTACTCATCCAGTGACAGGTTCAGCGCCTGTGCAACTTCCACTTCGCTGGCCGGGCGGCCGAGTTGCTGTTCCAATTGCCGCATGACCTGCGCCACTTCACGCGCGTGGCGACGCACACTGCGCGGCACCCAGTCGCGGCTGCGCAGCTCATCAAGCATGGCACCACGGATACGTTGTACCGCGTAGGTAGTAAAGGCTGTGCCCTGCATGGCGTCATAACGCTCAACGGCGTTCAACAGGCCGATTCCTCCGGCCTGTAGCAGATCGTCGAGCTCCACACTGGCGGGCAGCCTGACCTGCAGGCGCAACGCCTCGTGGCGCACTAATGGAACGTAGCGTAGCCAGAGAGAATTTTTGTCCATCACGCCTTCGGCGGTATACAAATCGCTCACTATGTCTAAAACCTGCGGATAAGAGAGTCAGAGCTATTATCCGTAGGGGGCAAAATGCCAATCGACTGAACAGTCGTACAAAACAGGCCTTATTTGCGCCATGCACTCTCCCGGCGGAAAGCGGCCATAAAAAAACCCCGCCGAGGCGGGGTTTTTTGCGACAGGTTAATCGAGGAGAGTCGATTAACGCAGCAGGGACAACACGTTCTGAGTAGACTGGTTAGCCTGTGCCAGAACAGAGGTGCCAGCCTGTTGCAGGATGTTGGCACGGCTCATGTTGGACACTTCGGTCGCGTAGTCAGCATCCTGAATACGAGACTGGGAAGCAGACAGGTTGTTCACAGTGCTGTTCAGGTTGTTGATAACAGAATCGAAACGGTTCTGTACCGCACCCAGAGAAGAACGCAGACCGTCAACCTGAGACAGTGCTTTGTCCAGGGTAGCCAATGGATCTTCGATATCTTTTTTCTCAATTGCAGCACCTGCTGTCACTGCACCATCATCAGCAATAGTAGCTTCGCTGACGGTTTTTTCACCAGTGGTTGCATCAACTTTCTGGATATAGTAACCGGCTTTACCATCTTTATCAGTACCCGTTACCAGCGTCTCACCGGCGCCCATTTTACTTTTATCGAAAACGATGTCTTTACCATCATTAGCACCAGCGGCTGATTCGGCAGTTTTACCAATTACTGCACCGTTAGCGACTGCACCACCAAGACGAACACCCGTTCTTTTGCTTACGTCGAAATCATCTAAGTTCAGGGTACTAGAGTTAATTTGGCTCAGATTAATATCAATCGTTTCACCATCGTTAGCACCTACCTGGATGGTCAGGTTCTGATCTTTACTCAACACCTTCACGCCGTTGAAGTCAGTTTGGTCAGAAATACGGTTAATTTCAGACAGGCGCTGGGTGATTTCGTCCTGGATAGATTTCAGATCACTTTCTGAGTTAGAACCGTTCTGAGACTGTACGGTCAGACGACGGACGTTCTGCAGGTTGTCGTTCACTTCGTTCAGTGCGCCTTCAGTGGTCTGCGCCAGAGAGATACCGTCGTTGGCGTTACGGGAAGCCTGAGTCAGGCCTTTGATGTTAGCGGTGAAACGGTTAGAGATTGCCTGACCCGCGGCGTCATCCTTGGCGCTGTTGATACGCAGGCCAGAAGACAGACGCTCAATCGCAGTACCCAGAGAAGACTGTGATTTGTTCAGGTTGTTCTGCGCCATCAGAGACAGGCTGTTGGTGTTAATTACTTGTGCCATTGTATGCTTTCCTTACGAATCAGTTGCGAGCTTCGCAATGTGGTTAAAAGGTTCGGGCTACTTTGCCCACGGCGTCAACCACCGTCCCATCAGGTATCGGCCCTCCCCCTGCAACCTTTAGAAATTTTTTGTTTTTTTTTCGCCTGGCGGCAATGGCAGAAATAACGGGCTTTTTCCTTCTTCTATTGCGTCATCAGTTTTTTATTTTTTCGGTAAACTTTTTCTCCACTGCGCCGATAAACGCATAAAGCGAATAAAGTCATAATCAAGGAGAATTACCAATGGCATCGATCAGCTCATTAGGCATCGGCTCAGGACTCGACCTCAACGGCTTGCTGGACAAACTGACCAAAGCGGAACAGCAGCGGCTGACCCCTTATACCACCCAGCAGACCAGCTATAACGCCCAACTGACGGCTTACGGTACCCTGAAGGGGTCGTTGGAAAAATTCGATAACTTGAGTAAAGAGCTGGCAAAACCGGCGTTTTTCAACAACACCACCACCAGCAAGCACGACCAGTTCACCATCACCACTACCGACAAGGCCGTGGCGGGTAACTACATTGTTAAAGTGAATGCGCTGGCTCAGCCGCAAACGCTGACCACCCAAACTCCGATTGCCAATCAGACCGCACAGTTGGGCACTCCCGGCAGCAGTGACCGCTCAATCACTATCACCGCCGGTAATCCGCAAAAAGACGTGAAGATCCCACTGAGCGATGAACAAACTTCGCTGGTGGAAATGCGTGATGCGATTAACAACGCCAAGGCCGGCGTCAACGCCACCATCATGCGCGTAGGGGATGACGACTACCAGTTAGCACTCAGCTCCAGCACCACCGGGGAGAAAAGTACCATCTCGGTGCAGGTCAATAATGACGATAAGTTGGGGGCTATCCTCAACTACGACAACACAACCAAAAGCGGTTCGATGAAGCAAACCGTGGCCGGCCAGGATGCCCAGATCGAGGTCAACGGCACGCCGATCAAACGCAGCACCAACTCTATTGTTGATGCGTTGCAGGGCGTGACTATTGACCTGAAAGCCGTCACCAAAGCCGACACACCACAAAACCTGGTGATCAGCACCGATAAAGCCGGTACTGCCGATAAGATCAAAGAGTGGGTAGATAACTATAACTCGCTGCTGGACACCTTTAACTCGCTAAGCAAATTTACCCCGGTCAAAAGCGGTGAAGCGCAGAATGCCAAAAACGGCGCACTGTTGGGGGATAACACCCTGCGTGGCATTCAGTCGTCGATTAAAAGCGCGCTCAGCGCCGCACAGGACAACCCGGAATTGAAGGGACTGGGCAACCTGGGCATCTCGACTAACACCAAAACCGGAAAACTGGAAATCGACAGCACCAAGTTGAACAAAGCCATCGATGAAAAACCGGCACAGGTTGCTAACTTCTTCGCCGGCAACGGTAAGGATACCGGTATGGCGACCGAGATCCATAACGAGATCCAGAACTATATCAAGGCCGGCGGCATCATCGAGAACTCGACCAAAAGCATCAATACCAACCTCGACCGCCTGAATAGCCAGATCACCACCGTGACCGCCAGTATTCAAAACACCATAGATCGCTATAAACAACAATTCGTTCAACTGGATACCATGATGTCCAAGTTGAGCAGTACAGGTAATTATTTAACCCAACAGTTCAAATAAGAACTTTTTAACCAGGTAATAAATCACATGTATAACCGAAGCGGAACTCAAGCCTACGCCCAGGTCAGTCTGGAAAGCGGCGTAATGAGCGCCAGCCCGCATCAGTTAATCGTGATGCTTTTCGACGGGGCGCTTAGCGCCCTGTTACGCGCACGCATTCTGATGAAACAGGGCGATATCGCTGGCAAGGGACTGGCGCTGTCAAAGGCCATCAACATTATCGATAACGGCCTGAAAAGTGGTCTCGACCACCAACAGGGCGGCGAAATGGCCGATAATCTGGCGGCGCTATATGACTATATGAAGAGGCGTCTGATGCAGGCCAATCTGCATAATGACGAGGCGGCGATCACCGAAGTGGTCAAGCTGCTGGAAAATATTGCCGACGCCTGGCGCCAGATTGGCCCCAATTACCACCCTTCTCAGGACGCCGTATAATGGAACGTCAACAGCAATTGCTCGCCGCGTATCAAAAAATATACAACCTGAGCAGCCAGATGATCGCCCTGGCGCAAACTGAAAAATGGGAAGAGTTGATCGAACTGGAACTGGCCTATGTAACTGCAGTGGAAAGCACTGCCGCCTTTACCGGTCAGGTCGGGCCGTCAATGGCATTACAGGAGTTGCTGCGCAATAAATTGCAGCAGATCCTGGACAACGAAACCGAGCTTAAACGCCTGCTGCAACAACGCATGGACCAATTAAAAGAATTGATTGGCCAGTCAACGCGTCAGAACGTGGTCAACAGCACCTATGGTCAGTTTCACGACCGCGCACTGCTGTTAGGAGAGCCGCAAATCAGATGAACTCATAACAATAAAGGAAAATGCAGAATAAATAGCACTATGCACTATTATTCTCCGGTTAAGTCAGGATATTAATCCATGGCATTTGAATTATATACACCTGTAATATTTTTCACCCCGGCCTGGTAGGGCACGAATGTATTCGCCCGGTTAGCACGAGCGCGGCATGTAATGCCCCTACGAGACGGATAAACATTAGGCCGACACGGACGTTTTCTGTTCATCAGGAAATTGATTTTTGATAGATAAAACACGTCGTTGTGCTTCACAACGCATGGAAAAATGTTGCTCCAACGCCGATCAAAGCGTAAAGATATTCTCAGATACTGGCTGCGAAATGAATATCGATGGAACGTACAATTAATCTTTGCCCTGGAATTGGTGCTTCGGCGCATATCATTCAACATACTGAATTATTATTCCCTTCAGTCTATTTTGAACAACCCCATCTGTATTTGGTACAGCAAGGCCACAAACGCGTACGTTGGCAACAGCGTGAATTGGTGGCTCATAGCGGGGAATTGTTGATTATCGACGGAGGGCAAACCGTAGATATTGTTAATGAGCCCTCAGAGAAAGGGGTGTTCAGCTGTCAGTTGTTGATCTGCGATCCATTGCTGCTCGCCGCACCACCGGCCCAGGTTGAAACCCAGCCCACTGCTGTATTTGACGCGGTGTTGGCATTACGTAATCTACCCTGCGCGCTAATACACAGTTTTGAAGCCACCAGCCTGGCGCTGGCACTGAGACATCGTTTCCCTGCGGTCATCATCCGCCACAAAATGCTGGAAATTCTGCTGTGGCTGAAGCAATTCAATATCAGCTTCATTCATAACGAGGCCAGAAATTTAACCCAGCAGGTGCGCCGCTGTCTGGCAACCGATCCACATAATATCTGGACGGCGGCCGAGGTAGCGAACACCCTGTCGATGAGTGAAGTGATGCTTCGCCGAAAGCTGTCGGCAGAAAATAATTCGTTACGGAGTCTGATGATCGACGTACGCATGAGCAGCGCACTGGCATTGCTGCAATCCACCGATTGGCCCATCTCCGCCATCGCCCAACACGTCGGTTATGAAAGTTCCTCACGCTTTGCAGAACGTTTTCGCAAACGGTTTGGCTTTGCCCCCACCGCCATTCGCGGCCACCAGCGGGCAATGGAGGCCGGCGCAATTCGCCCCGATCATTTCAGCATGATGGAAGCACGGGAATGACAGCCACGGGCATAAGTTAAATCATTGAACAACGGGAGCGTCGTTTATGCAGTGCGGGTTAGCGGAAAACAGCCAGGTGGGATAGCATTGGCAAGGCCACAAAAGTGGCCCGGGTTTTTTTAGCTTTGCTTAATTAAAACGATTATTAATACGACCAAAACGGCCAGAATTAAAATACTCAACAGCCGCCATCTTTGTTCACTTTTGCTGCTCATTATCTTTCCCGGTAATCAAAACTGCCTTAATCCGGAAATTATAACGCCGTGACAAGCACCGCAATGTGAGTTAAACCGGGGTTTCTGCCCTGTTACTCCAGCGATTGGTAATCGCTATGCCGAGAGTAATACGCCAATCCAGTGTTCAACCCCCCGTCATCGCAACCTAAGGCCCTACCTGCGCCAATCTTGCTGGCAGTTGCGCCAACAATTGATCTACTGCCAACCGGACTTTTAAGGGTTGATAAGCGGCGTAGGGCCAGACTGCATTTATCGGGAAATCTACGCCGTGGCAGTCACGCATTAGCGCAACCAACCGACCGTCGGCAAGCGGCTCGCGAACCAGCCAATAAGGCAACCAAACTACGCCGGCACCGCTGACGGCGGCATTGGCAATAGCCTGCATATCGTCCATCATTATTCTTGCCTGGGGCCTGATTTCCTGCAGGTGACCACTGGCGTCTCTGAGTTGCCATTTCTGCAAGATACCGGCCCGCAAATACCCCACTGCCTGATGCTGACCAAGTTCAACTGGCGATTGCGGCTCGCCATAGTGTTGTAAATAGGCCGGAGACGCGCAAAAAGCCATGCCGTGCTGGCCAAGCTGCCGGACAACCAGACTGCTGCTGTCCGGCAAGGCACCTATGCGAATAGCCATGTCGAAACCCTCATCAATCAGGTCTACCCTTCGATCGCTAAATGACAGTTCAAGTGTCAATTGCGGATGCTGTTGCGCCAAATCTGTCAGCAAGGGGGCAATGCACAAATGACCGAACAGCACCGGCATAGACACCCGTAGCCGCCCACTGGCCTGCACTTTACCGCTGTCCAACAAATCTTCCACACTGTTGATGGTTGCCAATGCTTGCCGGCAGTGCTCGTAGAACAAAACCCCCTCATCCGTCAGGCTTTGGCTGCGGGTAGTACGCAGAAACAGCATCACCCCAAGCCGTTGCTCCAGGCGGGAAATGATTTTACTGATGGCGGAACGCGTCAGATGCAGCTTTTCTGCGGCGCTGGCAAAGCTGCCGGCTTCCGCCACGGCAACAAATACCGGTATCCCATTGAGTTCGGTTCTCACCTTATCGCGTCCATTTTGGCACCAATGATGTGAAACACTATCACCACTGGTGAATATTAAGCAATGCTAGCATAGGGTCTCTCGAATGCACCGGCGGAAAAGTTGACGCCTGGGCATTTACCCAAACCACTCTCAGGAAAAAATCATGAACAATATTCTGGTACTCAAATCCAGCATCATGGGCGACCAATCTCACACCAATGGGCTTATCGACAGCCTGTTGAGCGAACGTAGTGCCAGGGGGATGAAAGACAACGTCGTGGTACGCGATTTGGTGGCGCTTAACCTGCCAGTGCTGGACGCTGAGTTATTCAGCGCTCTACGCGGCGGTGAAATATCGAGCCAGCGGATCAAGGACGGAGTCGCGCTTTCCGACCAATTAATTGCCGAACTCAAAGCCAGCGATCTGGTGATAATTGGCGCACCTATGTACAACCATAACGTGCCGACACATCTAAAGAACTGGTTTGATTTGGTAGCACGTGCGCGCGTGACATTTAATTACACCGCGACTTATCCGGTCGGTCTGGTGGAGGGTGTGCAAGCTCTGGTGATCAGTTCTCGCGGTGGTGTACATGTCGGGCAAGATACCGATGTGGTCACGCCCTACCTGCGCTCCATTTTAAGTTTGATGGGTATCAGTGAAGTGCAGTTCGTTTATGCCGAAGGTCTCGATATGAAACCGCATGGACGCGACAGCGGCCTGGTAGCAGCTCGTAAGCAAATCGTTGAACTGCTCTCCTGAAACAAACACTCGATAGATCCTGGCCTCAATCTCGGGGCCAATCCATCACACCGCCATATTCATTACCTCTTGATAAGCGGAAACCAGCTTATTACGCACCTGTACGCCCATCTGCAGCGAGATCGATGACTTTTGCAGATCGACCATCACATCATTCAGGCTGATACCCGGCACACCTATCTCAAAATTCTGCGCCTGCTTGCGTGCGGTCTGCTGGGTATCGCTGATCTTGCCGATCGCCGCTTTCAGCTCACTGGCAAAACTGACACCTGGCGCAGCAGCCTCTTGCCCCATCGATCCGGCCTGAATCGCAGTGGCTTGTAGCTGCTGCAATACCCCTTCAATACCCTGAATTGCCATTGTGACCTCAATAAAAACGCGGCTGCCGGCCATGATGGCGGCAGGCACTACTTTGATGCTGCACACCCTAACACAGTGTTTTTATCCTAAAGCGGCTAATTAACTGCAAAAAACCCGGCTTATCGGGCCATCGAAATAGTGAGTAAGGGGAAATAATGGCTTGCCCAGAAATGGGAGCGCCGCTATACCCGTCGTCTTTCAAGTTGCAGCGTTGTTATCTGCTTTACAAGACCCATCCGTGGGTCTTGCCCCGTCGGGGCCGCTGCGAGCAGCGTTCAAATCTGTTCCTGACAGATTTGTCGCTCACCCCAGTGACTTACTCGAGTAAGCGCCTGGAGATGAGCGAGCTGGCCGCCTAGCTGCAACTTGAAAGGCATAGGGTGTATTTATATGTGTATCAGGGAGTCTGTTTTGTCACACAACGCTAACCACATCGTTCATCAGCCTGGCAGGGAGCTACGCCGTGGCCCGAACCGGATCCTGAGCGTCATTGAAGGACACTGGCTAAAATGAGTGCTTCAATCTCCGCCACCGAAAGCCGCGATAATGGCCTGCAAGCCATGTGGGACCGTCTGCGCGCCAACCCGAAAATCCCACTGCTGATCGCCGGTTCCGCCGCTATCGCCATTGTGGTTGCGCTGCTGTTATGGGCAAAAAGTCCTGATTACCGGGTGCTATACAGCAACATTAACGATCGCGACGGCGGTGCCATCGTCACCCAGCTGACGCAAATGAATATCCCCTACCGCTTCGCCGAGAACGGCGCGGCGCTGCTGATCCCGGCAGACAAAGTGCACGAAACCCGCCTGCGTCTGGCGCAGTTGGGCCTGCCGAAAGGCGGTGCCGTTGGCTTCGAACTGCTGGATCAGGAAAAATTCGGCATCAGCCAGTTCAGTGAGCAAATCAACTACCAGCGTGCTCTGGAAGGCGAATTGTCGCGCACCATCGAATCACTGGGGCCGGTACAAAACGCCCGGGTGCATCTGGCTCTGCCAAAACCCTCGCTGTTCGTGCGCGAGCAAAAATCCCCTTCCGCCTCGGTGACCCTGACGCTGCAACCCGGCCGCGCGTTGGATGACGGCCAGATCAACGCCATCGTTTATATGGTCTCGAGCAGCGTCGCCGGCCTGCCGCCGGGCAACGTGACCGTGGTCGATCAATCCGGTCGCCTGCTGACCCAGTCTGACGGTGCCGGGCGCGATCTGAACGCCGCACAGCTCAAGTACGCCAACGAAGTGGAAAGCCGCTACCAGCGCCGTATCGAAGCGATTTTGGCACCAATGGTCGGTAACGGTAATGCGCGCGCTCAGGTCACCGCGCAGATTGATTTTACCACCCGCGAACAAACCGACGAAGAATACCAACCGAACCAACTGCCGAATAAGGCCGCCGTCCGCTCCAAACAGATGAGTCAAAGCGATCAAATTGGCGGGCCACTGGTCGGCGGCGTACCGGGTGCCTTGTCCAATCAGCCTACCGCACCGGCTACCGCGCCAATTGAAACCGCCAAACCGGCGGCCACCGGCAATAACGCCGCCACCCAGCCCAATGCCGCGACCACCCGCAGCGCAGCCTCGGGGCCGCAGAATTCTCGCCGGGATGAAACCACCAACTACGAAGTCGATCGCACCATTCGCCATACTCAGCAAAAAGCCGGGACGGTACAGCGGTTGTCGGTGGCGGTGGTGGTTAACTATCGCGGTACTGATAAAGACGGCAAACCGCTGCCGATGAGTAAAGAGCAGTTGGCGCAGATCGAATCGCTGGTGCGCGAGTCCATGGGCTTCTCCAGCACCCGCGGCGACACGCTCAACGTGGTCAACACGCCGTTTACCGATAACGAAGTCACCGGTGGTGAGTTGCCGTTCTGGCAAAGCCAGGCGTTTATCGACCGTCTGTTCGACGCCGGTCGCTATCTGCTGGTCCTGCTGGTCGGCTGGTTGCTATGGCGCAAACTGGTACGTCCGCAGTTGCAAAACCGTCAGGCCGTACAAAAATCCGCTATCGCCGCCGCCAATGCGCCTATGGCCAAACCGGCAGAGAGCAATAAACAGAGTAATGAGGAGCTGGCGCAGCACCGTAAATCACAACAGCGCGTCAGTGCAGAAGTCCAGAGCCAGCGGATCCGCGATCTGGCTGATAAAGACCCACGCGTGGTCGCTCTGGTAATCCGCCAATGGATGAGCAACGAATTATGAGTCTGACCGGAACCGAAAAAAGCGCCATCCTGCTAATGACCTTGGGTGAAGATCGCGCCGCCGAGGTGTTCAAACACCTCTCCTCGCGTGAAGTCCAGCAGTTGAGCGGCACCATGGCCAGCATGAGCCAGGTATCGCACAAACAACTCAATGAAATACTGCGCGAATTTGAAGATGACGCCGAACAATATGCGGCACTGAGCGTCAACGCCAGTGACTACCTGCGTTCGGTGCTGGTTAAAGCGCTGGGCGAAGAGCGTGCCTCCAGCCTGTTGGAGGATATTCTCGAATCCCGCGAGACCACCACCGGCATGGAAACGCTCAACTTTATGGAACCGATGAGCGCCGCCGATCTGATCCGCGACGAACATCCGCAAATCATCGCCACCATTCTGGTTCACTTGAAGCGTGGCCAGGCGGCGGATATTTTGGCACTGTTCGACGAACGCTTGCGCAACGACGTGATGCTGCGTATCGCCACCTTCGGCGGCGTGCAACCGGCAGCGCTGGCGGAACTGACCGAAGTGCTGAACAACTTGCTTGACGGCCAGAATCTCAAACGCAGCAAAATGGGCGGGGTTCGCACCGCAGCCGAGATTATCAACCTGATGAAAAATCAGCAGGAAGAAGCGGTTATCGACGCCATGCGCGAATACGACGGCGAGCTGGCACAGAAGATCATCGACGAAATGTTCCTGTTCGAAAACCTGGTGGAAGTCGACGACCGCAGCATCCAGCGCCTGTTGCAGGAAGTGGAAGGCGAATCCTTGCTGGTGGCGCTCAAAGGGGCGGAACAGCCGCTGCGCGAGAAGTTCCTCAAGAATATGTCGCAACGCGCCGCCGATATTCTGCGCGACGACCTGGCCAACCGTGGCCCGGTACGCATGTCGCAGGTCGAGAACGAACAGAAAGCCATCCTGCTGGTCGTCCGTCGTTTGGCGGAGAGCGGCGAAATGATTATCGGCGGTGGCGAGGACACCTATGTCTGATCGCATTAACACCCTGCCCTGGCAACCCTGGTCGCTTAACGATCTGACCGAGCCGAAAGCGGTGGTGGAGCCACTGCCGCTGCCGCCAGTGGAGTCTTTCGGCTCCCCCCTGGACGACACTGTAGTTCAGGAACAGCAATTGGCCCAATTGCGCCTGCAGGCAGAGCAGCAAGGCCAGCAGTTGGGCTATGCCGACGGCCAGCAAAAGGGCTACGAAGCCGGGTTCCAGGCCGGCATGGAAGAAGGCCGCCAACAGGGCTTGCTGGAGGCGCAACAGCAACAGCAACCGCTGACCGCCCACTGGCAACAACTGGTGACTGAATTCCAGCATACTCTGGACGCACTGGACAGCGTGATCGCCTCGCGCCTGATGCAGTTGGCGTTGACCGCCGCCAAACAGGTGCTCGGTCAACCGCCAGTGTGTGACGGCACCGCCCTGCTGGCGCAGATACAGCAGTTGATTCAGCAAGAGCCGATGTTCAGCGGCAAGCCCCAGTTACGTGTGCATCCTGATGATTATCAGCGTATAGAACAACAACTGGGCGCGACGCTCAGCCTGCATGGCTGGCGGCTGCTGGCAGATGGCCAACTGCACCCTGGCGGTTGCAAAGTCAGCGCCGATGAAGGCGACCTCGACGCCAGCCTGGCGACCCGCTGGCACGAACTCTGCCGCCTGGCGGCTCCGGGAGAAGTGTAATGACGCTTCGACTCGGCCGCTGGCTAACTTCGCTGGACACGTTGGAAAAACGCATCGCACACACCCCGACGGTTCGTCGTTACGGCCGCCTGACGCGCGCAACCGGGCTGGTACTGGAAGCCACCGGGCTGCAACTGCCGATCGGCGCTACCTGCCTGATCGAACGTCACGACGGGGGTGAAGTTCAGGAAGTCGAGAGCGAAGTGGTCGGTTTTAACGGCCAGCGACTGTTCCTGATGCCGCTGGAAGAAGTGGAAGGCATTGTGCCCGGCGCACGGGTTTATGCCCGCGTCTCGCCGGAAGGGCAAAGTGCCGGTAAACAGCTGCCGCTCGGCCCGGCCTTGCTTGGTCGGGTGCTGGACGGCAGTGCCAAGCCGCTGGACGGCCTGCCCGCACCGGAAACCGGCTATCGTGCGCCGCTGATCACCGCCCCGTTCAATCCGTTACAGCGTACGCCTATCGAACAGGTACTGGATGTCGGTGTCCGCACCATTAATGGTCTGTTAACCGTCGGTCGCGGCCAGCGCATGGGGCTGTTCGCCGGTTCCGGCGTCGGTAAAAGCGTGCTGCTGGGTATGATGGCGCGTTATACCCAGGCCGACGTTATTGTCGTCGGGCTGATCGGCGAACGCGGCCGCGAGGTCAAGGACTTTATCGAAAACATCCTCGGCCCCGAGGGGCGGGCACGTTCAGTGGTGATTGCCGCGCCGGCTGACGTCTCGCCGCTGCTGCGCATGCAGGGGGCAGCCTATGCCACGCGTATCGCCGAGGACTTCCGCGATCGCGGTCAGCACGTACTGCTGATTATGGATTCGCTGACCCGCTATGCCATGGCGCAGCGTGAAATTGCCCTGGCCATCGGCGAGCCACCGGCCACCAAAGGCTATCCGCCGTCAGTGTTCGCCAAATTGCCTGCGCTGGTGGAACGTGCGGGCAACGGCATCAGCGGTGGCGGTTCAATTACCGCCTTCTATACCGTACTGACCGAAGGCGATGACCAGCAGGATCCGATTGCCGACTCGGCGCGCGCCATCCTCGATGGTCACGTGGTGCTGTCGCGACGACTGGCGGAGGCCGGTCACTACCCGGCAATCGACATTGAAGCCTCAATCAGCCGTGCCATGACCTCGCTGATCAATGAGGAACACTACCGCCGGGTGCGTAACTTCAAACAGATGCTGGCCAGCTATCAACGCAACCGCGATTTGATCAGCGTCGGTGCCTACGTCTCAGGCAGCGATCCTTTGCTGGACAAGGCGATGGCGCTGTACCCGCAGATGGAAGCTTATCTGCAACAGGGCATTTTTGAACGCAGCGGTTATGACGACGCCTGCCAACAGTTACAGCAGTTGATCGTTTAACGTCACCAAAGGCGAAAACCCGATGAAACCACAGTCCCCCCTGATTACCCTGCGCGATTTGGCGCAGGACGCAGTAGAACAGGCGACGCAGCAATTGGGCCAGGTGCGCAAGGCACAGCAGGCAGCAGAGCAGCAGCTTTCCATGCTGCTCAATTATCAGGATGAGTACCGCCAAAAGCTGAATAACCAACTGATCGGCGGCATGGAATCGTCCAACTGGCAGAACTACCAGCAGTTTATCGGCACGCTGGAGCAGGCCATCACCCAGCATCGCCAGCAACTGACGCAGTGGGTGCAAAAGGTCGAGAGCGCGGTGAAACACTGGCAGGACAAACAGCAACGGCTGAATGCCTTCGAAACCCTGCATACCCGCGCCCAAAGTGCGGAACTGCAGTTGGAGAATAAACGGGATCAAAAACTGATGGATGAGTTTGCTCAACGCAGTGCACAAAGGAATATCCACCCATGAACCTCAACCTATTGCCAGGTCTGTCGACCCCAGGCGACAGCGGATTACTACCAGACGCACAGTTACCGCTGGATGAGTCCTCCCTTTCGTCCGCCTTTGCTCAACTGCTCGGTGCACGTGTACTGCCGGCCGATAAGGCTGCAGGCAAGCTGTCGCCGATGGCGCTGAGCGCAGACGAGGACACCACGCCGCTGAGCCGCAACCAGCTAACCCAGCTACTGGCCACCTTCGGCGAACGTGATGGGCTTTTGGCGCCCTCGCTATTAACCAGCGGTCAGCAGGCGGCCGTAGCGCCAGGTGAAGAGTCGCTGAAAGATCAAACTGCGGAAAATACCGCCCTGCGCCCCGCCGGCGAAATCGACGCGGCCACCTTACAGGCGCTGTTCGCCATGCTACCGATCGCCGTAACGCCGGTGATACCGGCCACCGCTGCGGGCGTCGGGGAACTGAGCGTTGAAGGTGAACCCGGTACGACACAACCTACGGCTGTGCTGAGCGCCACGCTGGGCCGCCCCTCGGACGCCTCCGGCAGCCCGATAACGGACACACAGAAAACCCCGACGACCCTGAGCAAAGATCCTCTCAGTATGGATAGCCGCGCCGATGCACCACAACAGACTGCGGCCACCCAGGATAAGCCGGATGCAGCTGCATTGAAATTCAGCGCCGATACGCCGGCACCGGTCAATCACCTGATGGCACCGCCAGTCTCCAGCCCAACGGTGGCAGCAGCTCCAGCCTCTTCGCTGGTCACCGCCCCGCCCACGCCGCAGCTAAATGCTCAGCTTGGCAGCCCCGAGTGGCAACAGGCGTTGAACCAACAGGTGCTGATGTTCCATCGCAACGGCCAGCAAAGCGCAGAACTGCGCCTGCATCCGCAGGAACTGGGGGCATTGCAGATCACCCTCAAGCTCGATGACAGCCAGGCACAGTTGCACATTGCCTCCGCCCACGGTCAGGTACGTGCCGCCGTGGAAGCCGCCATGCCACAGTTGCGTCATGCGCTGGCAGAGAGCGGCATCAACCTGGGACAGAGCAGCGTCGGCAGTGAGTCCATGCCGCAGGGGCAACAGGCGCAACAACAAAACGCCGGGCAACAGGGCCAACCAAGTTATCGCGATAACCACGCCGGCAGCGAACCGGCCGTAGAAGCCCTCAGTGCTCCACAGGCATTGCAGGCGATGGCTCGGGCCGTCAGCGGCGTTGATATTTTCGCCTGACTGACCACAAACGCCCAAGCTGGCACGCTTTTCCCCGCCTATTCTGGCTATTGCACGCCGGAATAGACGGGATAATACCGCTACCCGTCATACTTGAAGCTGCATCATTGTTGGTTGCGTTTGCGCGCCCCAGTCACATAGTTACCTATGCTCCTGGGGACTTACAAACTGGCCGCCGCGATGCAACTCCAATTATTTAGGGCAAATTATGTCATGCATGCGGTTTTTACACGCGACACATCGTCGCGAGACCTTAGGTTGCAACTTGAAAGACGACGGGTATAACAACAGGAATTTGGCTTAGCAATGTCTCAGAACTCCCTTCCAACAGCCTCAAAAAATAAACGTCCGTTACTGGCTTACCTGCTGGTGTTGATTACCCTGCTCGCCTGCGGCGCAGCCGGCTACAGCTGGTGGCAGCTCAAACAGCACCAGAGCGACGCACAGCCCGCAGTCAAACCACAACCTCCGGCCGCACCGGTGTTTATGCCGCTGGACACCTTTACCGTCAATCTGATGACGCCGGATAACAACCCCGATCGCGTGTTGTATATCGGCCTGACATTACGCTTGCCGGACGAGAACACCCGCCGCCAACTTAACGATTTCCTGCCGGAGGTGCGTAGTCGTCTGCTGATGCTGCTGTCCCGTCAGGAAGCGGGTAAGTTGAGCAGTGAACAAGGGAAACAGCAATTGGTGGCGCAGATTAAGGACGTACTTAGCCCGCCGCTGGTTAAAGGACAACCGAAGCAGGTGGTCAGCGATGTGCTGTTCACCGCCTTCATACTGCGGTAATCACTATGGGCGACAGCATTCTTTCACAAGCAGAGATCGACGCCTTGCTTAACGGCGACAACGCGGGAGATGAACCCGTCGCGGTCACCAGCAATGAGAGCGAGGTCAAGCCGTACGATCCGACCACCCAGCGTCGCGTGGTGCGTGAGCGCCTGCACGCACTGGAAATCATCAACGAACGTTTTGCCCGGCAGTTCCGCATGGGGTTATTCAACCTGCTGCGTCGCAGCCCGGACATTACCGTCGGCCCGATCAAAATTCAGCCGTACCACGAATTTGCCCGCAACCTGCCGGTGCCCACCAACCTCAACCTGGTGCACCTGAACCCGCTGCGCGGTACCGCGCTGTTCGTGTTCGCGCCGAGCCTGGTGTTTATCGCGGTCGATAACCTGTTCGGTGGCGACGGCCGCTTTCCGACCAAAGTGGAAGGCCGCGAATTCACCCCCACCGAACAGCGGGTGATCAAGCGCATGCTGCGTCTGGCGCTGGATGCTTACGGCGACGCCTGGAGCGCGATTTACAAGATCAACGTGGAATACGTGCGCGCCGAAATGCAGGTGAAATTCACCAATATCACTACCTCGCCAAACGACATTGTGGTTACCACTCCGTTCCAGGTGGAGATCGGTGCGCTGAGCGGTGAATTCAACATCTGTATTCCGTTCGCGATGATCGAGCCGCTGCGCGAACTGCTGACCAACCCACCGCTGGAAAACTCACGGCAGGAAGACAGCCACTGGCGCGAAACGCTGGTGAAACAGGTGCAGCATTCCGAACTGGAGCTGATTGCCAACTTCGTCGATATCCCGATGCGGCTGTCAAAAATCCTGAAACTGCAGCCGGGTGACGTATTACCGATTGATAAACCGGATCGCCTGATCGCCCACGTGGACGGCGTACCGGTACTGACCAGCCAATACGGCACGTTAAACGGGCAGTACGCCCTGCGTGTTGAACATTTGATTAACCCTATTTTGAATGCTCTGAGTGAGGAACAGCCCAAATGAGTGATCCTAAGCAACCGTCTGGCGAAGGAAAGGAATCCGTGGACGATCTGTGGGCTGATGCGTTTAACGAACAGCTTGCAACCGACAAAACCTCTGCCAGCGACGCGGTATTCAAATCGCTGGAACCACAGGAGGCCGGCGGTAGCCTGCAGGACATCGATCTGATCCTGGATATCCCGGTCAAGCTGACCGTCGAACTGGGCCGCACCAAAATGACCATCAAGGAGCTACTGCGCCTGTCGCAGGGTTCGGTCGTGGCGTTGGACGGGTTGGCGGGTGAACCCCTGGATATCATGATCAACGGTTATCTGATTGCCCAGGGCGAAGTGGTGGTGGTGGCCGACAAGTTCGGCGTACGCATCACCGATATTATTACCCCATCCGAACGTATGCGCCGCCTGAGCCGCTAATGAACCCAAACGCCACCGCGCCCGCTCAGGGCACTTTACAACCCGCCACCCCGGCACTGCCGGCCGGTTCGGTGCTGACACAGGTCAGTACCGCACTCGGCGGGATCCTGCTGCTGATCCTGCTGGCTGGCTGGCTGTTTCGCCGATTGGGGTTCGCCCCACAGGCACGTAACAGCAAACTGTTAAACCTGCGGGCCAGCTGCCAGGTCGGTCAGCGTGAGCGCGTGGTGGTGGTCGAGGTGGACAACACCTTGCTGGTGCTGGGCGTCACCGCCCAGCAAATCACCCCGCTGCATACCATGCCTGCCCCTGCGCAAGATGACAGCGCGACCGACAGCGCAGCGCCGGCTGATTTTCGCCAACTGATGCAAAAAGTTTTGAAACGTCCGGAAAAATCGGCATGACTCACACTCAACAATCAGCATCCCCGACGATGACTCCTCTCCGCGCGGATTGGCAGAAAACCGCCGCCTTCCCCCTCTCCTGTTGGGAGAGGGCCGGGGTGAGGGGAAAACACCTCCTGGCCGCTGCCCTGCTGCTAATCAGCCCGGCGGCTTTCGCACAATTGCCTGGGCTTATCAGCCAGCCGTTGGCAGGCGGCGGCCAAAGCTGGTCGCTGCCGGTGCAAACTCTGGTGCTGCTGACCTCGCTCAGTTTCCTGCCCGCGATGCTGCTGATGATGACCAGCTTCACCCGTATCATCATCGTGCTCGGGCTACTGCGCAACGCGCTGGGTACCCCTTCCGCACCACCGAATCAGGTGATGCTGGGTCTGGCGCTGTTCCTGACCTTTTTCATCATGTCGCCGGTATTCGACAAGGTCTATCAGGACGCCTACCTACCGTTCAGTCAGGACAAAATCAGCCTGGACGTGGCCATGGATAAGGGCTCGCAGCCGCTGCGCGAATTTATGCTGCGCCAGACGCGTGAAACCGATTTGGCCCTGTACGCCAAGCTCGCCAACCTGCCACCACTGGCCGGGCCGGAAGCGGTGCCGATGCGGATTCTGCTGCCGGCTTACGTCACCAGTGAGCTGAAAACCGCGTTCCAAATCGGCTTCACGGTGTTTATTCCGTTCCTGATTATCGATCTGGTGGTGGCCAGCGTGCTGATGGCGTTGGGGATGATGATGGTGCCCCCGGCAACTATCTCGCTGCCGTTCAAACTGATGTTGTTTGTGTTGGTGGATGGCTGGCAGTTGCTGCTGGGTTCGCTGGCACAAAGTTTTTATTCATAACCGGAGCCGCCAATGACCCCTGAATCCGTAATGGCGCTGGGCACCGAAGCGATGAAAGTGGCCCTGGCGCTGGCGGCCCCTATGCTGCTCGCCGCGTTGGTCAGCGGTCTGGTGGTCAGCCTGCTGCAGGCCGCCACCCAGATCAACGAAATGACATTGTCGTTTATCCCCAAAATTCTGGCGGTGGTCACCACCATCGTGATTGCCGGCCCCTGGATGCTCAACCTGCTGCTGGACTATATGCGTACGCTGTTCACCAACCTGCCGAATCTGATTGGTTAACCATGCTCACATTTGACAGCGCGCAGTTCGGCGTCTGGCTTAGCCAATATTTCTGGCCGCTTTTGCGCATTCTGGCGTTGATCAGCACTGCGCCGGTGTTCAGCGAAAAGCAAATCAGCAAGAAGGTAAAGATTGGCCTGGGCGGACTTGTCGTGATCCTGATCGCCCCTGGGTTGCCCATTAGCACCGTCCCTATCTTCTCCGCCGCCGGGCTATGGTTGGCCGCACAGCAGATCCTGATCGGGGTGGCGCTCGGCCTGACCATGCAGTTCGCCTTCGCGGCAATCCGCCTGGCCGGCGAAGTGATCGGCATGCAGATGGGCCTGTCGTTCGCCACCTTCTTTGACCCCAGCGGCGGGCCGAACACCCCGCTGCTGGCGCGGCTGCTCAACCTGCTGGCAATGTTGTTGTTCCTCAGTTTTAACGGCCACCTGTGGCTGATTTCGCTGCTGGTCGACAGCTTCCATACTCTGCCCATCCAGGCCGAACCGCTCAACGGCAACGGTTTTCTGGCACTGACTCAGGCCGGTTCGCTGATTTTCATCAATGGTCTGATGCTGGCACTGCCACTGATTTGCCTGTTGCTGACGCTGAACATGGCGCTCGGCCTGCTTAACCGCATGACGCCGCAACTGTCGGTATTTGTCATCGGCTTCCCGGTCACTATGACCATCGGCATTATGACCATTGGCATGATGATGCCGATGCTGGCACCGTTTTGTGAGCACCTGTTCGGTGAGTTCTTCGACAGGCTGGCCGATGTCATCGGCAGCATGACCCCCTAGCGTTACCCTCATACAAGCGGCTTAACGGCCGCACCTCGCCGGACAAACTGGCAGTAAAACCCCTTTCTCGCTATAAAAATTTGAAAAAACCAAATTAACACGATTTGGCTTCGATTATTTTTATAGCCTTGAATAATAAAATACCCCCCTTAGAATGGCCTTGTTAAATAAAAATCCATCAGTAAAAACAGCCGTCGAAGAATAAAAAAAAGGGGTGAATTTAAATATTAAATAACGCACAGGGAAGTTAAATAAAAACTCTGACATCCATCATCCGCAGGGATAAAAATACTTTTCCACCGGGGTCAGCCGGCGGGACAGGCATGTTTATTCTCCGCGGTTTACCTCTACCCTCAGGAGCACAGAAATGAAAGCAAAAACCAACCGAAGAGCACGCAGAGCCTTAGGCATGGCGCACTGGGCAACCAACCGTATTAAAATTTCATTATCCACTTCGCCGAACGGTGAAAAATGGATCCTGGTGAAAAAGAAAAAATAACATTACGCTATAAATATAGCCTCTGGTGTTATTCCTCTCCCCGCCTGAATATTTAAACGTTTCCCGACGTTAAATAAGGCGAAAAAAAAGCACGTCACTCAAACCTTCGTGGGGGAAAGAGTGACGTGCAAAAAGTGCGCCCGGTTTCAAGAATGCTCTATAGAGATAGCGCCTTCTAAGCACACCCAAAGAGGCTTGCTTATCCCCAGGGGCTTACTTAAGTAAGTGACTGGGGTAAGCAAGTGCAGGTAACAACGCTGCAGCTGGAAAGACGAAGGGGATCAGCGGTTCATCTGGAACAGCGACATCCCCTGCATATCACCGAAGGTTTTGTACGACGCCTGCAAGGCCGCCTGCTGCATAAAGTAGCTCGATATCGACTCGACCAGATCGGCATCCACTAGCTCACTCATCTGCGTTTGGTTGATCATGTTGCGTTCTTTGCCAATGCTGTCCAGCGTATCCATTTCCTTCAGTTGGTTACCCAGTTCGGCACGTACGCTGAGCACATTGTTGTAGGAGTTGTCCAGGCCACGGTTGGCCTTGGCCAGCGCATCGTTCACCTGCTGTTTGGTGGCGTCGTCCGCGTCCTTCAAGGGGGTTTTCAACGCCTTCAGCGCGATATCAATGCTTTCAAACACGTTAGAAACCGGTGCACTACCGTCCGGCTCCGGCTTCGGGTTACTGGTCAATGACATGAACACCGTATCGCCGGTATGGCCAATGGTCATGGTGCGGTTGGCATCCACTTTCTGCTCGACGGCCTTGTTACCGCCGGCGTAGCTGACTGAACCGCCGTTATCGACAAACGGTGGCTTGTCATTGACGAAGCCGCCAAACATGTAGCGACCGTTGCCGTCAGTGCTGTTGGCCTGGTTGAGCAATTGATCTTTCAGCCCCTGCAGTTGGGTAGCCAGCGAATCACGGTCGTTATCGCTTTCGGTACCACCGGCACTGACGACCAGCGCCTTCATATCGCCGATGGTAACGGTTGCCCCGCGCAGTACTGTCTCTTCCATCGACACACTTTGGCGGGCAAAGGTTCGCGCCAGCGCATACTGGGTGTTTTCCGACTGGGACTGAGCCAGCATCACCGCCTGTGATGCCGCCAGCGGATCGTCGGACGGATTGCTGACCTTTTTACCGGTGGAAAGCTGCTCTGCCGCCTTCATAAACAGTGATTGGTTGCCGGTAATACCGGACATGTTCTGTTGGTACATCATGCTGGTGCTCATGCGCATGGTGCAGGCTCCTCAAAATCGGTGACCGGAGCCAATGCGGCCCCGGTTAAAAAGGAAATCAACGGATATTCAGCAGCGCATCAAACATCGAGCTGGCGGTCTGGATCACCTGCGCATTAGCCATGTAATACTGCTGGAAACGCAGCAGTTCACCGTACTCTTCATCCAGGTTAACGCCTGAAACCGACTGCTGTTGGATAGTCAACTGCTTGACGATATTGTTCTGTGAGGTCACCGAAACCTTGGCCGATGCCGTCTGGTTACCCACGCTGCTAACCATGCTGGCGTAGGCACCGCTGAAGGTGGCCTTGCCGTCGACCAGTTTCTTGGTTTGCAGATCGAGAAGCTTTTTGGCGTTTTCGTTATCACCACGACCGCTGTCATCCTTACCGGCAGCGGCAATGTTTGATGAGTTGGTAATGGCGACCTTCAGGCTGCCCGCTACGTCGCTGACCGGTTTCACGGTGAAGCTGTCATTCTTTTGCGCGTTACCTTCGATGCCAACCTTCAGGCCGTCAAAACTTAACGTCGCTTTGCCATCGGCATCGGTACCCGCGGTGGCGTTAACCTTCACGTTGTCCGGCAGGCGGCTCACCTGCCAGTTGCTACCGTCAAACTCTACCCGGTAATCATTGGCTTTCACCTTACCAGTATCGGTGTAGGACACCGACAGCGCCGCATCGCCGGTATTGCGGCTGTTATCCACCACGCGTCCGCCGCCAAAGTTGAAGAAGTCGGTCCCGGCGTCGCCGTTGAGATCGAACCCGGCGCGGTGTTGTTGGTTAAAGCTGTCCGCCATCACCAATGCCAGTTGCCCCAGCTGATTGCGTGTGGCATCCAGTGATTCACTGCGGAATTTCAGTACGCCGCTAACGCTGCCACTGGTGATTTGCCCTTCTGGCACTTCGCTGACGCCGTTGCCGCGGTTATAACCCAGGGTCAGGCGGGCAGGATCGCCGCTGGAGGGGATGGCTTCAACCTGGTAGGCGTTGTTGCCCTGCACCAGAGTCAGACCGTTGGCGAAAGAGACCGTATAAGCATCGCCGTCCTGCTGGGTTACCTGCACCCCCACCACCTGGTTTAGCTCGGTGACCAACTGGTCGCGCTGATCCAGTAAGGCATTCGGCTCACCTCCACTGCCGCGCAGGCGGGTGATTTCATCATTGAGTTTGGCAATCTGCTGACTGTAGCTGTTGATCTGCGTCGCGCTATCGCTGAGCTGCTGATTAACGCCGCTGTCCATATCGCGCAGATATTTATCGGTGTTATTGAACTGATTGACCAGACCATTGGCTTTGCCCAGCACCGTCTGACGCGCTGCGTCATCACCGGCGTTGCTGACCAGATTCTCCAGGTTACTGAAGAAGTCCTGCATGTTGGTCGACAAGGTGTTGGTCTTACTGGCCAGCAGGTTGTCGATCTGCGAAATTTTCTCGAAATAGGCGTTCTGCGCCCCGGCCTGGCTCTGCGCGCCGCGCAGCTGATTGGTAATAAACTGATTGTATTCGCGGTTGACACTGGTGACGGTAACGCCATTGCCAATAAAGCCGTTCATGGTGCTCATGCCGCCATTCTGCGCCAAAATCGCCGTCTGGCGGTTATAGCCCGCCACGTTGTAATTGGAGATGTTGTTACTGACGGTGCTGAGCGCCACCTGAGCCGCATTCAGCCCGCTCATCGCGGTATTGATTAAGCTATTGGACATAGAAGTTCCTTTTGCTGCGGCGCCGCTGGCCCACAGAAGTCAATTAATCTGCTGAACCCATTCGCCCAGCCTGTGTTGGTTATCGGCAAAAAGGGGGGAAACTTGATAGCAAATTGCTAGCCCTATTCATGATTTATGACATTCGCAAATCCCCAAAATAATTGGCGTTGCAGCACGGCGGCCAGCAAGGGAGTCCCCGGAAGCTTGGTCTGCCAAGTGACCGGGGTGACAAATCTGCCGGGAGCTGATTTGAACGCTGCCTGCAGCGGCCCCGTAAGGGGTAAGGCCCACGGATGGGCCGAATAACGACGTGCAGCCAACACAGCTGCAGCGTCAAGAATGAGGGGATTTAGAACAGATCCTTCAGGTCATGGGTATAGGCTTTGACCACCTGCTCGCCGCTGTTTTTCATCTGCTGGATCACGCTGACCAACTTGTTGGCGTATTGCGGATCGGTTGCGTAACCGGCCTTCTGCAACGCATGTGCCGCCTGTTCGGGGCTGCGCGCATTGGCCACTTCGGCGTAGCGAGGGTTATTGGTCAACAGCTTGACGTAGTCGGCAATCGCTTCAACGTAAGAGCCGTAGACCCGGAACTTCGCCTTGATCTTCTTCGCGGCCCCCTGCTCAAACTCGGTGGTGGTGACCTCGGTAACCGGCCCGCTCCAACTGCTGCCTGCCTTGATGCCAAACAGGTTGTAGCTCGGCGAACCGTTGGCGGTCGGGATCTCGCGCTGGCCCCAGCCCGACTCCAGCGCGGCCTGCGCCACGATCAACTGATGCGGAATGCCGCTCTGCTGGCTGACAACGCGCGCCGGAACGGACAGCCGGGCGACAAAGTTGCCGTTATTGAGCGACAGTGCCGACGCCGCAGGCGCTTTTGGCACTGCACGACGAATCATTTGCTCCAGCGCCTGATTCGGCAGCGTTTGCAGTACCTCGTTGTCCAGCGCCATTGGCGATATGCCCGCCGTCTCACTCGGCACCGCATTGGCGTTGCTCATTTGCCTGACCATCATGTCGGCCATCCCCAACCCCTTCTGCGACATCTGCTGGGCAATCTGCTGGTCATACATTGAGGTATAGAGCCGCGACTGATCGCTGCTCAGCACCCCGTCCTTGGGTAGCGCGGCACGCATACTTTTCAGCATCATCTGCACGAACATGCCTTCAACCTGTTGCGCCACCTGTTTGAGATTGCCCTGCGGATCGCTCGCCGCGTCACGCTTAAGCCCGTTTAGCGCCTGCGCATCATAAGCGGCACCCGACATCGCCATCAGATCGCCAGCCATCAGATGATTTCCAGTTTGGCGCGCAGACAGCCGGCGCTTTGCATTGCCTGCAGGATCGACATCAGATCGATCGGCGTAGCCCCCAAGGCATTCAGCGCGCGGATCACGTTGTTCAGATTGGCGCTGGCATTAACCTTCTGCAGCGAACCGCCCTGCTGCTGCACCGAAATTTGGGTATTTGGCGTCACCGCGGTCTGCCCGCCACCAAACGGCGTCGTCGGTTGGCTGACGGTATTTTGCCGATCGACCACCACCGACAGATTGCCCTGCGCCACCGCGCAAGAATCCAGGATCACGTCGCGGTTCATCACCACCGACCCGGTACGCGAGTTGATGATGACTTTGGCATCCATCGCCCCGACGCTGACGTTAATGTTCTGGATCTCCGCCAGGAAACGCACCTGTGAACTGTTGCCCTGCGGCACCAGTACCTGAATAGTGCGGGCGTCCAACGGTGAGGCGGTGCCGCCACCGCGCTGGCGGTTGATGGCATCGCTGATCTGCTGAGCCAAGGTGAAATCTTCATCGTTCAGTTGCAGATTAATCACGCCACCGGCACCGAAGGTGGTTGGCAGTTCGCGTTCAATGGTAGCCCCGTTACTGATGCGGCCTCCGGCCAGTTGGTTGACCTGTACGCTACTGCCTCCAGCCGAGGCACCGGCCCCCCCCACCAGCACGTTGCCCTGTGCCAGTGCGTAAACCTGGTTATCAACGCCTTTCAGCGGCGTCATCAGCAAGGTGCCGCCACGCAGGCTTTTGGCGTTGCCCATTGAGGACACCACCACGTCAATATTTTGCCCGGTGCGTGAAAACGGCGGCAGCTTGGCGGTGACCATGACCGCAGCTACGTTTTTCAGCTGCATATTGGTACCTGGCGGCACCGTGATACCCAGTTGCGACAGCATATTGCTCAGGCTCTGGGTGGTGAACGGCGTCTGCATGGTTTGGTCACCGGAACCATCCAGCCCCACCACCAGCCCGTAACCGATCAGTGCGTTATCACGCACGCCTTGCACCGTGACCAGATCGCGAATGCGCTCCGCCGCGGCCGGCAGGCTCAGCGCACTAATCACCAGCGCCATTAGAAATTTCTTTAACATTGGAACCTCATTCGCCTTACCCACAAGGCGTTATTGTCGCAGGCAGTTTGGGGGCGGGCGGCGCACAGGGAATGGAGCGTACACGCAGTACGTGACTGCCCCGAGCACTGCCCAACCTCAAAATGGCAAGTAAAATAGCCTGTACTCAAAACGGTGAGACATTTAAGAAGAAGCGCTGTAACCAACCCATGGTCTGCGCCTCGTTGATATAACCGTTGCCGACGTATTCAATGCGCGCATCTGCCACCTGAGTGGAAGTGACCGAGTTACTGCCGCTGATGGTGCGGGGATTCACCACCCCGGAGAAACGAATGAACTCGGTACCCTGATTGATGGCGATCTGTTTTTCGCCCACCACGTGCAGGTTACCGTTAACCAGCACCTGATTGACCGTGACGGTAATGGTGCCGTTAAAGGTATTGTTGGCATTGGCTCCGCCCTTGCCGCCGAAGGTGCTGTCGCCGGACATCTCCATATCGGCACGCGCATTGCCCAACAGGCCATCGAGATAGCGCGGCGCAGTGGCAACGCCAAACTTACTGGCGCCGTTGCGGCTGGCATTGGCGGAAGAACTTTTGCTGGCGCTGACGTTTTCCTGCAGCGCGATGGTCAGGGTGTCACCCACGTTACGCGGGCGGCGGTCTTCAAACAGAGGCTGATAGCCGTAGTTCATCGGTTGTACCGTCTGAAAAATCGAGCCGTTGGGCACCGGTGCGCCCGCCGGAGCCGGTTGCGCCGTGGTCGTGCCGTCCACCAGAGGTTTATGCGGAATATATGCGCAGCCGCCCAGCATCAGCATCACCATCGCCGTCAACCAGCGTTTGCCTTGCGGCGGCACGTTTGCCATCAGAGTTGTGGTTACCACGGGTATCGCCTTTGTTTCACAAAATCTTGAGGTTTGTTAGCTGTCTGACGGGCGCAACCGCGCCCGTCAATTACAGTTGCGTCAGTTTTTGCAGCATCTGATCGGAAGTCGATACCGCTTTGCTGTTGATCTCATAAGCACGTTGGGTCTGGATCATATTGACCAGCTCTTCCGCCACGTTGACGTTGGAGGTTTCCACATAGCCCTGATACAGCAGACCGGCCCCGTTTAACCCTGGCGTACTCTCGTTCGGCGCGCCTGAGCTCTCGGTCTCCTGATACAGATTCTCGCCCATGCTTTCCAGGCCGCTGTCGTTGATAAAGGTGGTCAGCGTCAGCTGGCCCACCTGCTGGGCCGCAGTCTGGCCCTGCTGGGTAACGCTGACAATGCCGTCGCGACCTACCGTGATGCTCAGAGCATTGGCCGGAATGATGATCGCCGGCTGCACCTGGAAGCCGCTGGCCGTTACCAGTTGGCCGTTCTGATCTCTCTGGAACGAGCCGTCGCGGGTGTAAGCCAGGGTGCCGTCCGGCATCATCACCTGGAAAAAGCCTTGCCCCTTGATGGCGATGTCTTTGCTGTTATTGGTCTGCGACAGATTGCCCTGGCTGTGCAAGCGCTCAGTGGCCACCGGACGCACACCGGTACCAATCTGCAAACCGGATGGCAGCGTAGTCTGCTCGGAGGACTGCGCCCCCGGTTGGCGCATGGTCTGATACAGCAGATCTTCAAATACTGCACGTTGGCGTTTGAATCCGTTGGTGCTGACGTTGGCCAGGTTGTTGGCAATCACGTCCATGTTGGTCTGCTGCGCATCCAGACCGGTTTTGGCAATCCATAAAGATGGGATCATGGGTTATTTCCTTGCGGCTTAACTCATTGATAATAACGAGTTGGCGCGTTGTTCATTTTCATCCACGCTGTGGATGACCTTCATCTGCATTTCGAAACGGCGGGCGTTGGCGATCATGTCGACCATGGTTTCCATCGGCTTGACATTGCTGCCTTCCAGCACGCCCGGCATGACTCGCACCAAAGGATCGTTCGGTAACTGATTACCACGCTGTTGCTGGGTTTCCGGCGTCAGACGGAACAGACCGTCATCACCGCGCATCACTTCGCGCGCGTCGGCCTTGACCAGTTTCAGCCGACCAATCTGTGCGAGGGTATTTGGCGGATCGCCCGCATTCAGTGCCGAGATGGTACCGTCGGCGGCAATGGTGATCTCTGCCGACGGCGGCACCTCAATCGGCCCGCCATCACCCATTACCGGCATGCCCTGCACCGTCAGTTGCCCGGTGGAAGAAATCTGAAGATTACCGTTGCGGGTGTAGGCTTCACCGCCATCCGGCAGGCTAACCGCCAGAAAACCGTCCTGCTGCAACGCCACGTCCAGCGGACGCGCGGTATAGTTCAGCGCCCCCTGGCTCATGTCGGCACCCGGCGTTGACGCGGTAACCAGCGTGCGCGTCGGCAGACTTGGCCCGTCTACCGGCACCGCACGCAGTGCCGAAAGCTGAGCACGGAAACCCGGCGTCGAGGCATTAGCCAGGTTGTTGGCAGTCACCGATTGCTGCTCCAGCGTCTGCCGCGCCGCGCCCATCGCGGTATAAATCGCGTGATCCATAAATCTATCCTATTAGCGCAGGCTGACCAGCGTTTGCAGGATAGAGTCCTGCGTTTTGATGGTCTGGGCGTTCGACTGGTAGTTACGCTGGGCGACGATCATATTCACCAACTCCTGGCTCAGATCGACGTTGGAGGCTTCCAGCGCGCCGCTGGTCAGTTTGCCGAAGCCACCGCCGCCCGCAATACCCACACGCGGCTGACCCGATGCACCGGTTTCCTGCCAGACGTTATCGCCCTGTGAGGACAGGCCTTCCGGGTTGGAGAAGTTGGCCATCACAATCTGTCCCAGCACCTGAGTCTGCTGATTGGAATAGATGCCCACCACCGTACCGTCGTTGTTAATCTGGAAATTGGTGTACTCACCGGCACCATAGCCGTCTTGCGACACCTTGCTGACCGAATCGGCGCTGACGCTCTGCTGCATGCTCTTGGCAAAACTCAGACTAAGGTTCTGCGCCGGAGCACCGTCTTTGGCGGACATCGGGATCAACATGCTGAACTCGGCGGCGGTGCCTTGTTTACTGGTAGTACCGGTCAGGTTGCCGCTGGTATCGAAGGTCATGGTGCCGGCATCGACAGGTGCTGCGGAGCCATCCTGGGTATACACCTGCCACTTGTTCTCGTCAGTCTTCACGAAGTAGGCATTGATGTTATGGGCATTACCCAACGAGTCGTAGGCCGTGATGGTGTTGACGTAGTTATAAGAATCCTGCTTGGTCGGATCGAAGGTCTTGTTGTCCGGTACCTTATGGGTCGATTTCAGGTTGGTTACCATGGTGCCGGAGGTAGACGCCTTGGCGTTCATCATGCCTTCAGGAATGCTCAATGGCACCGGGTTGGCGCCCTGCTGAATGGTCGGCGGCGTGCCGGCAGCCGGATAACCGGTTAACTGCAGGCCCTGCATGTTGGTCAGGTTGCGGTTTTCATCCAGTTTGAACTGGCCGTTACGGCTGTAGAAAACGCCGCCGTCCTGGTCCTGCATGCGGAAAAAACCGTTGCCGGAAATTGCCACGTCCAGCGCACGGCTGGTCCCGGTGGTGGTGCCACCCTTAAAGTTCTGGGTGATGCCCGCAACCTTGACGCCCAACCCTACCTGCGAATCGGCAAACATGTCGGCAAAGGAAACGGTGCCTGATTTAAAACCGGAAGTGGCGGAGTTAGCGATGTTGTTACCGATCACATCCAGATTGGTTGCTGCTGCGTTCAAGCCGCTTACTGCCTGAGAAAAGGCCATGTCATTCTCCGAATAATATTTAGGCTATCGTCCGATAACGCCCTGTGAATGAGTGAAATAAAAAACCGAATTAAAGAATTTGGCGGACTTCTTCCAGCGTGGTGCTCCCCGCCAGGCCCAGATCCAGCTTCGCGCCGTTCGCGTCACGGATGACGCCGTTGACCATGCCAAAATGCAGGCTGCGCGCCACCAACTGCTCACCGTTACCCTTGGCGTTGATGGTGAAGCTATAGGCTCCGTCGGGTGCAGCGGTGCCGTCCGTCATCGAACCGTCCCAGCTAAACGAATGCACACCGGCGGTCAAACCACCGAGTTCGATAGTGCGTACCGCTTTGCCGGTGGCGTCGGTAATGGTGGCGGTCACCGAGTCGGCCGCACGCTCCAGTTCCAGACCAAACGGCGTGGTGCTGACCTTGCCGTCTTTGCTGCCGGCCAGGATATTGCTGCCGGGGACCATCACGCCGTGACCGATCAATGCGCTGGCCTGCAGTGACTGATTGCTGTTGATCTGGCCGGAAATCGAGCCCAGCGTGGTGTTGAGTTTCTCGATGCCCTGAACGGTGTTGATCTGCGCCAATTGACTGGTCAGCTCATTGTTCTGCATCGGGTTGGTCGGATCCTGATTCTTCAACTGCGCCACCAGCAGCGTCAGGAAGCTGTTGTTCAGATCCTGGCTGGTGTTATTTTTGGCGTTAGCGCCGATGACGCTGTTATCCAGCGATTCAGTGGTGGTTGCGGCAATGGCCATGGCAAGCTCCGGTTATTGACCCAGCGTCAGGGTTTTCATCATCATCGACTTGGTGGTGTTGAGCACCTCGACGTTGGCCTGATAGCTGCGGGAGGCGGAAATGGTATTGACCATTTCCCCCACCACATCCACGTTCGGCATACGCACGTAGCCTTTGCCGTCTGCCAGCGGGTTGCCCGGTTGGTAAACCAGGCGCTCCGGTGCGGGATCGTCTACCACCTGCGCTACACGTACACCGCCGGTTGGCTGCCCGGCCGCGGCGGCAACTTCAAACACCACCTGTTTGGCACGATAGGGCTGGCCATCTGGGCCGGTGACGCTGTCGGCGTTGGCCATGTTGCTGGCGCTGACGTTCAGGCGTTGCGACTGGGCTGACAGCGCCGAGCCGGAGATATCAAAAATATTCAGTAGCGACATGCGCCTTATCCTTGTTGTAACACTGACATCATCCCTTTGATCTGACCGTTGAGCAGCGTCAGATCGGTCTGATATTTCAGGCTGTTATCGGCGAAGTTGGTACGTTCGCGATCCATATCCACCGTATTACCGTCCATGGACGGTTGATCCGGCACGCGGAACAGCAAGTCGAGCTGTGGCGGCTGCATGTTCTGCGCTGGAATGTGGCGTGCGGACGTCATGTTCAGCGCAATGCCACTGCCGCTGGCGCGCCCCTGTTCCATCACCTTGTTCAATTGGCTGGCGAAATCGATGTCCCGCGCCTGATAGCCCGGGGTGTCTGCGTTGGCGATGTTGGCGGCCAGGATTTCCTGCCGCTGGGCGCGCAGATTCAGCGCCTCTTGACCAAAGCGCAGAGCAGCGTCCAGTTTGTCGATCATGCTCCCTCCGCGAGGTTAGAATTTGGAGCCGACAGCATAAACGCCCCTTGCGCCAGCCTATCGTGGGAATAAGAGCAAAATGCGTCGCTATTTATCTGCTTAGCTTAAACGCAGTCCGGGTACACTTACGCGTATCCTGATGGTTGTGGTGGAAGCGAAGATGAAAGGTAAAATGCTGCTGTTGGCAGCGCTGCTGTGCAGCCTGAACGCGCGGGCCGAGGATCTGGCGGCGCAGATTGAAAACTTCGTCACCAGCCAATTCAGCGGCAGTCCGGTACAGGTTAAAGTGCTGGTGCGTACGCCTGCAGCCCTGTGGCCACCGTGCGAGTTTCCACAGTTGTCTCTCGCCTCCAATGCCCGCCGTTGGGGCAACATCAGTATTTCGGCGCGCTGTGGTCAGGAACGGCGTTTCATCCAGACGCAGGTTCAGGTGATCGGCAAATACCTGGTGTCGGCTCGCTCGATCAATGCCGGCAGTAAGCTGACGACGGCGGATATCAAATTGAAAAGTGGCCGGCTCGACACTCTGCCACCCCGTACGCTGTCTGAAGCCGGCAAGGCTCTGGGTGCCGTCAGCCTGCGCAATATCAGCCCCGGCCAGCCGCTGACCCTGGCCATGCTGCGCCGCGCCTGGGTGGTCAAGGCCGGTCAGGCAGTGCAGGTGACTGCGCAGGGGGACGGATTTAACATCAGCGGATCGGGCAAGGCGATGAACAACGCCGCCACAGAAGATAGCGTCCGCGTGCGCATGGCCTCCGGGCAAATTGTTAACGGTATTGTCGGTGACGACGGTGCGATTCGCATCACCTTATAAAACAGTAAAGGTTTCTGAAAACCTGCCGATAAGAAAAACATAAGCGAGTTTGCCGTATTTTACTGGCCACCAGGGCCACAAAAAGTATCAGCCATTGCCTGTCAAGTGACGGCATTGATGGAGATTGACCATGAGTATCGATCGCACCCAGCGGCTGCAACCCGTTTCCACGGTGCAACCGCGTGAGACACCGGCGGAGAATCAACTTCAGCCACGTAAAGCCGCCCAGACGGAAAGTGCCGTCAGCGGTACCCAGGTAAAATTGAGCGACGCGCAAGCGCGCCTGATGCAACCGGGGACACAGGATATTGATATGAACCGGGTGGACGCCATTAAACAGGCGATCCGCAACGGCGAGCTGAAAATGGATGTCGGTAAAATTGCCGATGCACTGCTGCAGGATGCGCAAGCCGATGCCCAGTGGATGTCGAACGGCAACCCCTCGCCAAAGGTTTGACCGCCAGGTTAAACATTTGGAACTCTTTGAAAGGTGATTTATCGTAATGGAAAATCTGGCGCAACTGATTGATAAGCTGCTGGAAACCCTGCAATCGCTGGATACGGTGCTGACGGAAGAACATCATTTGCTGTGCTCCGGCCAATTGCCGGGCGTGGCATTGCAACGTACTACCGACGCCAAGAGCCAACTGCTGGCTACGGTAAACTATCTGGAACAACAGCGGTTACAGTTGGAAAGTGCGTTGGGGCAACAGGCCCCCTATTCCGCTCACCCACGTCTGGCAGACGCCTGGCAACGGGTGCAGGCGCTCAGCCAATTGCTGCGGGAAAAAAACCAGCATAACGGCCTGCTGCTCAATCAGCAAATCGACCACAACGCCCAGGCTCTGGCGATCCTGAGCAAGCAAAACAAATCGCTGTACGGCCCGGATGGCCAGTCGCGTAACGCCAGCCTGCTAGGACGAAAAATCGGCGTTTAGATCAACAAAACCTCACCCGGTCACGTCACTGTTTCGCCGGGTGCCTCTCCTCCATTGCGAGACAACCCGCACTTCAATTTCCCCTTTATCCAGCCGGCTGATTTTGTTTTCGTAACACTTCACATACCTGGTATTTCCATCTGTCCTCCCCCATCCCGTTCTCCCACCCTGTACAAGAGGTTGAGGAGACTGACCTATGAGCAAGATCCTTGCTGAAATCCACCAGGAAGTGCAGGAGCTGTATCAGGCCGGATTTATCGATGCTGGCACCATGCGCACCTTCGACATGCTGTGCTTACGCCCGGTCAAAAAATATACGCCAGCGGACATCCGCGCCCTGCGCGAGCGTGAAAACGTCAGCCAGCCGGTGTTTGCCTTGCATCTGAACGTCAGTAAAAAGGCGGTGCAAAAATGGGAACGTGGCGAAGCCGTTCCCAACTCCGCCGCAATGAAGCTACTTTCGCTGGTCGACCGCAACGGTCTGGCGATCCTCGCCTAGACCGTTACTGATAATTGACAATCACCTGATTGCTGATCACCCGCAGCGGCGGGTTCAGGCTGCCGCGCGCCTGCACGTAATAGACAAAACGCAGCTCGGCGTTCGCCGGTTCTCCCTGCAACCCGGTGCTGCTGCCGCTGCCACCGCTCAGCGCAATACAACGGGTCAAAGTACAAAGCTGCGCCTGCATACCGGCCGGTTCGGCGGCCAGCAACCGGTAACGCCAACTGACGCTGGTAATACGCGCATTGGCATTCGGTAACTCGTTGGGTGCACGCAGCCCCGGTGATTCTCCCCGCTCTCCGCCCCGTTCCAGCGTGGCACCTACGCTGTCGGCTACCCAGGAACCAGACGCCGCCTGCAAGCTCAACGGAGCCAACAGGCAGATTACCGCCATACTGTATTTCATTATGCGGCCCCAATGGTCGAGGTCATGCGGATTTGGCGGTCGTCGTTGATTTCCAGATTCGACAGCACCACCAGTTGCGGCAGGCTACGGCGCAGGAAGCGTGCCAGCAAGGCCCGCAGCGCATGGTTCACCAGCAACACCGGCGGCGCACTGAGCATTTCCTGACGCTGCAACGCCTGTTTGGCCTGATCCAGCAGACGGTCCGCCAACCCCGGTTCCAGACCGCCACCGCCCTGCAACGCCTGCAATAACAGACGCTCAAGTTGGGTGTCCAGGCCAATGACCTGAATTTCACCGTTGCCTGGGAACCACTGCTGGGTGATGGCGCGTCCCAACGCGACCCGCACCACAGTCGTCAGTTCATAGGGGTCAGTTTGCGTCGGTGCGTGCTCCGCCAGAGTTTCAATAATGGTGCGCATATCGCGGATCGATACTCGTTCAGTCAGCAGGTTCTGCAGCACCTTGTGCAGTGTGGTCAGCGTCACCACGCCCGGCACGAAATCTTCGATCAGTTTCGGCATATCCTGCGCTACGCGATCCAACAGCTGCTGCGTTTCCTGTCGACCAAACAGCTCGCTGGCGAATTGACCAATCAGATGATTCAGGTGGGTTGCTACCACGGTACTGGCTTCTACCACGGTAAAGCCCTGGATTTGCGCCTGCTCACGCAGCGCGCTGTCGATCCATACCGCTTCCAGCCCAAATGCCGGGTCGGTGGTTTTATCCCCCGCCAATTCACCTACCGCGTTGCCGGGGTTAATTGCCAGCCAACGTCCAGGCTGCGCTTCGCCGCTGCCGATCTCTACCCCTTTCATCAGGATACGGTAACTGGCAGGCGGTAATTCCAGGTTGTCGCGAATGTGTACCACCGGCGGTAGGTAACCCATCTCCTGCGCGAACTTTTTACGGATCCCCCGGATACGGCCGAGCAGTTCGCCGTTCTGCTGGAAATCCACCATCGGGATCAATCGGTAACCGACTTCCATCCCCAGCGGATCTTCCAACTGTACGTCGGACCAACTGGCTTCAACGGCCTGCGGGTTGTCCTGGGCTATCGGCGTTTCCTGCTCTTTGGGGGCTTGCTGATCGCGCCCACGCAGCCACCAGGCCAATCCCAACAAAGCGGCGGTGAACAGCAGGAAGACCAGGTTCGGCATCCCTGGCACCATGCCAAGCAGGCCGAGTACTGCAGCACTGAGCAACATGACGCGCGGATTGTTGAACAGTTGGCCGACCATTTGTTCGCCAACGTCCTGATCGGTTGCCACGCGGGTCACGATAACGCCGGCCGCGGTCGAAATAACCAATGCCGGGATCTGCGCCACCAAACCGTCACCGATAGTCAGCAAGGTATAGGTTTCCGCCGCCGCGCTCATTTCCATCCCGTGTTGGATCACCCCGACCAGCAGACCACCGACCACGTTTAGTATCATGATCATCAGGCCGGCGACCGCGTCGCCACGAACGAACTTACTGGCACCGTCCATCGAGCCGTAGAAGTCGGCCTCCTGCGTGACTTCAGAACGGCGTTTTTTCGCTTCTTCTTCACCGATCAAGCCGGCGTTGAGATCGGCATCTATCGCCATCTGCTTGCCCGGCATGCCGTCCAGCACAAAACGCGCACCTACTTCGGCGATACGTCCGGCACCCTTGGTGATCACCATAAAGTTGATCAGCACCAGAATGATAAACACCACAATACCGATGGCGAAGTTCCCGCCCACCAGGAAATGGCCGAAGGCTTCCACCACACGCCCGGCCGCGGCGGAACCGGTATGCCCTTCCATCAGGATGATGCGCGTCGAGGCTACGTTGAGCGACAGGCGCAGTAAGGTCGAGAACAGCAAGATGGTGGGGAATGCGGCAAATTCCAGCGTACGCTGGGTAAACATCGCGACCAGCAGCACCATGATCGACAAGGCAATATTGAAGGTGAACAACAGATCGAGGATAAATGCCGGTAACGGCAGCACCATCATCGACAGGATCATCAGAATCAGTATCGGCCCGGCCAATACCTGCCACTGCGTATCTTTAAAACTGCCCGGCAAACGAAGCAAGGCGGCCAAATTAGCCATTAGTGTCACTTTCTCCAGCAAAATCCAGTGCTTCCGGCACCGGTAAACGTTCAGGTTTTTTCGGGATCAGCCCCCCTTCGCGCCGCCAGCGTCTTAGCTGGTAAACCCAGGCCAGAACTTCGGCCACGGCGGCATACAGGGTGGCGGGAATATGTTGTCCAATCTCGCTGTGTCGATACAGCGCACGCGCCAGCGGTGGCGCCTCCAACATCGGGATGCGGTGTTCCATACCCAGTTCGCGGATTCGCAGCGCAATTTCACCGGCCCCCTTGGCCAGCACTTTCGGCGCGCTCATTTTTTTGTCGTTGTACTGCAGTGCGACGGCGTAATGGGTTGGGTTGGTGACGATAACATCGGCCTTCGGCACGTCGGCCATCATGCGCCGCCGGGCTATGGCACGCTGCTGTTGGCGAATACGCCCTTTAACGTGCGGATCGCCTTCCTGGTCCTTGAACTCGTCGCGGATGTCCTGTTTGGTCATCTTCAGCTTTTTGAAGTGGCTCCACAGCTGATAAAACACGTCAAACGCCACCATCGGCGTTAGCGCCAACACCACCAGCAAACCGCAAAAGATGATCATCTGCAGCGCATTCGCAAGCGCGTCGAGCGGCTGTTGCGTCACCAGATGCAGCATCGCCGCCCAGTTGTGCCACAGATATAAACCGGTGACCCAGCCCACCAGCGTCGCCTTCAGGATGCCTTTAAGCAGTTCCGCCAGTACCTGGCTGGAAAAGATCCGTTTCAGACCGGACAGCGGATTCATACGCTTTAAATCGAACTTGAGCGATTTGCCGCTGAGCAGCAGGCCACCGAGCAGCATCGGCGCGGTAATGGCCACCAGCGTCAGCCCCGCCATCACCGGCAACAGCGCCCATACCGCCTGGCGTAACAGCATCCCCAGCTGGCGCAGCATCTGTTTATCATTGCTGACCATGCTGTGATCGAAATTCAGGCCCTGCGTCAGCATCATCGCCAACTGTTGCGACATATTGCCGCCAGCTACCCAGATGATCGATAAGCCCGTCACCAACATCAACACCGACGTCAACTCGCGCGAACGCGGGATCTGGCCATCTTCGCGCGCCTTTTCCACCCGGTGGGGTGTGGGGGCCTCGCTCTTTTCCAGATCGCTGTCTTCAGCCACGGATGCGCTTCCTGTGCCGGGAGAGAATAAAATTGCCGCCAGCATGCCAAAAAATCACGGATGTCATTGATGGAACAGCGGGGAAAAAGGCGGGTTATTTGCTGGATGAGTGAATGGTGAAACGTTAAGACCCTTTCTGATACCTGGGACGCAGCAAAGCCGCGCCCCAGAGAACATCAGAAACCGAGGCTGTCGAGCAGGTCGTCCACCTGCGCCTGGTCGGCGATCACACCGGCACCGTTCTGGTCGAGCTGCGGACCATTGAGCAGGCTGTCGTTCGGCTTTTTCTCTTTCGCTGGCTGTTCAGGAATATTTTCCATCAGCACCATCAGCAACTGCTTTTCAATCTCCTGCACCACGTCCATCATGCGTTTGATCACCTGACCGGTCAGATCCTGGAAGTCCTGCGCCATCATGATTTCCAGCAACTGGGCATTGGTGAATGCCGTATGCTCCGGCACCTGCTCCAGATATTGACGGGTGTCGGTGACCAGTTCGCGCGCATCGTCCAGTTCGATCGGATCGGCGAACCAGTCGTCCCAGCGGCCTTTTAACGCCTTGGCCTCTGATTCCAGCGACGCCTGACGCGGCTGCGCGGCTTCCACACAGTTCAACGCCCGTTCCGCTGCCTGCGCCGTCATGGTGACCACGTAATCCAAACGATCGCGTGCATCCGGGATTGCCTCTGCCGCCTGGGCGATCGCCTGATCAAGCCCCAGTTCGCGCATGCTGTCGCGCAACATGCGCGTCAGTTGGCCAATGCGGGAGATAATTTCTCCCGCGGTTGCCGCATCGCTGGCAGGCATTGGAATGTCTCTCATCGCCTCTCTCCTTACATGCCCAGTTTTTCAAAGATCTTGTTGAGTTTTTCTTCCAGCGTTGCCGCCGTAAAAGGTTTCACCACGTAACCGCTGGCACCGGCCTGCGCCGCCGCGATAATGTTTTCTTTCTTGGCTTCCGCCGTGACCATCAATACCGGCATGCTCGCCAACGCACCGTCGGCACGAATGGTTTGCAACAGCTCCAGGCCGTCCATGTTCGGCATGTTCCAGTCGGAGACCACAAAGTCGAAATCACCGGCACGAAGTTTGTTCAGTGCGTCCGCGCCGTCCTCGGCCTCTTCAACGTTGTTGAATCCCAACTCTTTCAGCAAGTTTCTGACGATGCGACGCATAGTGGAAAAGTCATCGACCACCAGAAACTTGAGGCTCTTGTCTGCCATTTTTATTCCCAACCTTTAAATTATTCAAAACAACGGCCACCTCACGGCAGCCATTAGCGATAGCCCAGTAAAAAAGGGCACTAAATCAAATACGTAATGCCTGACCACCGGCAATTTGCGCCAGCATGCGTTGGCTCATGCGATCCAACTCCACCACTTCGTTGACGCCACCGGTAGCAATCGCCTCGCGCGGCATACCGAATACCACGCAACTGGCTTCGTTCTGCGCCAAGGTATAAGCACCGGCGCGATGCATTTCCAGCATGCCCATTGCGCCGTCATTGCCCATGCCGGTCAGGATCACGCCCACGGCATTGCGTCCGGCGTACTGCGCGACCGAGCGGAACAGCACGTCCACCGAAGGCCGGTGACGGTTGACCGGCGGGCCATCGTGCAGTTTCACCTGGTAATTCGCCCCGCTGCGTGACAATTCCAGATGGCGATCGCCCGGTGCGATATAGGCATGGCCCGGCAGCACCCGCTCGCCGTCTTCGGCCTCTTTCACCGTGATCAGGCACAGCTTGTTCAGTCGTTCGGCAAACGAACGGGTAAAGCCCGGCGGCATATGCTGGGTGATCAATAACGCAGGGCTGGTCGCCGGTAGCGGCTGCAATACCTGGCGGATCGCTTCGGTACCGCCGGTAGAAGCGCCGATGGCGATCAGCTTTTCACTGCTCAACAGCGGTGTATGACTGAGGATCGCCGGGGCTGGGCTAGTGGAACGCTGCGGTAGCCGCGCCTTGGCCGCCGTACGGATTTTCTCGGCAATCAGTTCGCTGTAAGCCAGCATGCCCTCACGAATACCCAACTGCGGTTTGGTGACGAAATCCACCGCACCCAGCTCCAGCGCACGCAGCGTAATTTCTGACCCCTTGCCCGTCAGTGATGACACCATCACCACCGGCATCGGCCGCAGACGCATCAGTTTCTCAAGGAAGTCGAGGCCATCCATGCGCGGCATTTCGACGTCCAGCGTCAGCACCTGGGGGTTAAATTTTTTGATCAGATCGCGTGCGACCAGCGGATCCGGCGCGCTCGCCACCATTTCCATATCGGGGTGACTGTTGACAATCTCGGTCATCAACTGCCGCATCAGGGCCGAGTCGTCCACGCACAATACTCTGATTTTATTCATTACTTCTCCTTGGTCAGGCCATACACGGTCTGCCCACGCAAGTAGAAATCCCGGCTGATCTGGCTGAAGTTCTCTGAGTGGCCGGCAAACATCAGCCCCCCAGGTTTAAGCAAGGGCACGAAGCGACGCAGAATGCGCTCCTGTGTCGCCTTGTCGAAATAGATCATCACGTTGCGGCAGAAAATGGCGTCAAATTGCCCCGGCAGTGCCCATTCGGGTGCCAATAGATTGAGCGACTGAAAATTCACCCGCCCCGCCAGTTCCGGTCGCACCCGAACCAACCCCTGATGCGGCCCGGTGCCGCGTAGGAAATAACGCTGCATCTGTGTCGGCGTCAGGGTACGCAAGTCTTCCTGGCGATAAACCCCCGCTTCGGCCTTTTCCAGGACCTGGGTATCGATGTCGCTGGCCCATACCTGGCAACCAGTGGCACGTTGTCCCAGCACTTCACTGAGCGTGATGGCGATCGAGTAAGGTTCTTCACCGGTCGATGCCGCAGTGCTCCACACGCAATAACCGTTAGGCCGCGATCGCGCATGCTCCGCCAGGATCGGGAAGTGATGCGCTTCGCGGAAAAAAGCCGTCAGGTTGGTGGTCAGCGCATTGATAAACGCCTGCCATTCAGCGCTGTTCGGATCGCTTTCCAATAGCGCCAGATAGTCGCCAAAATCGTTCAGGCCCAACAGTCGCAGACGTCGTACCAAACGGTTGTAAACCATCTCGCGTTTGTGCTCTGCCAGCACGATACCGGCGCGCTGGTAAATAAGCTGGCTGATACGGCGGAAATGTACATCCAGCAACGGCAGGCGCTGTGCCATCTGCGTCAATAAGGTCGCTGGGTCCCGGTTAGGGGCTGAGAGTGCCGGCTTCATACCATCTCACTCAAAAAAAACGGGCTGCTTATACGGTTTAACAATCTGGGGCTTCCTTTTCCACGGGTGAAAGTGCGTTTTGAGCGTTGGCCGGGGCGGTGAAGTTATCGTCCACGAGGCGGAATACCGCTACCGCGTCGGCCAGGGTAATTGCCTGTTCCTCCAGCGCGACGGCCGCCGAGGCCGCTTCCTCCACCAATGCGGCGTTTTGTTGTGTGACCTGATCCATCTGGGTTACCGCCTGCGTCACCTGTTCAATACCGCGGCTCTGCTCATCAGAGGCCGAGGCGATCTCCCCCATAATGTCGTTAACCCGGGTGACCGAACGCACGATGTCCTGCATGGTGGCACCGGAGTTTTCCACCAGCACCGACCCTTGCTTGACACGGCTGACCGATTCGTCGATCAGCCCTTTGATTTCTTTCGCCGCCTGTGCGCTGCGCTGTGCCAGGTTGCGTACTTCACCGGCCACCACCGCAAAACCTCTGCCCTGCTCACCGGCGCGCGCCGCTTCTACCGCTGCATTCAGCGCCAGAATATTGGTCTGGAAAGCAATGCCGTCGATCACGCTGGTAATGGCGCCAATCTTCTGCGAACTGTTGGCGATGTCATGCATGGTAGTGACCACGTCGCCCGCCAGCTCGCCGCCTTTGGCCGCCGTGGTGGAAGCATCACGCGCTAGTTGTGAAGCCTGGCGTGCGTTATCGGCGTTCTGTTTCACCGTGGCAGTCAGTTGCTCCATGCTGGCAGCGGTTTCCTCCAGCGAGGCGGCCTGTTGCTCGGTACGGGAAGAGAGATCGTTATTGCCCTCGGAAATGTCCTGCAGGCCGATCAGGATCGACTCCGCCCCGTCGCGCACCGCACCCACGGTGCCGATCAGCGACTGCTGCATGCGCTGCAGACTGGCGAACAATTGGCCGATTTCGTTACGGCCGTACACCTGGATCGGCGTCGCCAGATCGCCGGCGGCAATGCGGTCAAAATGACTGCGCATGATATCCAGCGGTCTTACCAACATGTTACGCAACCACCACAAGACACTACCGGTGACCACAATCAGCATCAGTACCGTACCGGCCACCAGCCAGCCGGACAGGGTAAAGGAGCGCTGATTCGCCGCATTGGCTTCGCTGACATTGGCGCTCACCAGTTGCAGGTACTGGACAAAATCGGCTTCAAACTGGTCCTGGGTTTTCTGCGTCGGCTGGTCCATAAACGCCTGCAGGTTATCGTTCTCCAGGAAGCCAATCAGCTCACGCAAGGTGTTGCGCAGCCGGTCATAGCTGGCCTTGGTGGTTACCGTCAGCTGTTGTTCCTGTTCGCTGTTACGCGGTATCGCCAGGAACTGGTTGAAATAGAGATCGGCTTTTTGCAGCGAACTACGCGCGTTGCCCATCAGCGCATTGACTTGATCCTGCGGCAGCTTGAGCGCCGCACGGGTTCCGGCGCGGTTGAGCGTATTGCGAGCCTGTAACAGCGATACCCAGCTCAGGCTGAGGGCATCGCGCTGCTGGCTGCCGAGGGTGATCAGATTCAGGTTGTGGTTATCGGAACGAAAAGCGGTGTACGACAAGCCGCTGGTGGCCAACTGCATAACACAAAAAGTCATCAACAACAGAAACAGACTGGTAGAGACGCGGATTCGGTTAAACACTGTGAACCTCCTTGCAGCCGGCCGGTGGCCAGCTCAGATTTCTGGCAAAGCAGACGGGGATTCGGCCTCCTCCCGAACAGCAAGGAGGCCCAATGCCGGTTAGAACGTTTCCCAGTTATCCTGCGGATCGCTGGCGTTAATTTTTTTATGATTGAGTTCCGGAGTGACTGTTGCCTTGCTGCTGGCGGACATTTTGAATTCGTCCTGGCCTGCCGCTTTTAAGCGGAACACCGCCACCGACTGGGTCAGCATGCTGGCCTGCTCTTCCAGCGCGGCGGCCGCAGAGGCGGACTCTTCCACCAACGAGGCGTTCTGCTGGGTGACGCGGTCCATTTCCGCCACCGCCTGGCCGACCTGATCGATACCACGGCTTTGTTCGTCGGACGCCGAGGCGATCTCACCCATGATGTCGGTAACGCGGGTGACGGCATTGACGATATCGCCCATGGTTTCACCGGCACTTTCTACCAGTACCGAGCCCATATCGACGCGATTGACGGAATCTTCGATCAATCCTTTGATTTCCTTCGCCGCCTGGGCACTACGCTGTGCCAGATTGCGCACTTCGCCAGCGACCACCGCAAAACCACGACCCTGTTCACCGGCGCGTGCCGCTTCTACCGCCGCGTTCAAGGCCAGGATGTTGGTCTGGAAGGCAATACCGTCGATCACGCCGGTAATGTCGGCAATTTTCTGCGAACTGCCGGCGATGTCATGCATGGTTTGCACCACATTGGCCACCACCTTGCCGCCTTTTTGTGCGGTTTCGGAGGCGCTCAACGCCAGTTGGCTGGCCTGACGGGCATTTTCGGCGTTCTGTTTCACCGTGGCGGTCAGTTGCTCCATGCTGGCAGCGGTTTCCTCCAGTGAGGCGGCCTGCTGTTCGGTACGTGAAGAGAGATCGTTGTTGCCGGCGGCAATTTCAGATGCACCGCTATAAATAGCGTCGGCCCCCTGACGCACGCCGCTAACGGTGTCGATCAGTTCGTTTTGCATATGCTTGAGGCTGGCGGCCAGTACGCCCATTTCATTGCGGCTGGTCACGGCGATCGACTGAGTCAAATCGCCGGCGGCAATCATTTTGATGTGTTCAATCATGCGGTTCAGCGGACGTACCAGAATGTGGTGAATGCCACTCCACACCAATACAATCACCGCCAGCACCACCAACAGCACCACCGCCAGCGTCCAGATAGCGAAGCTGAACGAGTTGTTGCTGTCTTCCACCGCGCTTTGGTAAAGCTTGTCGTTTTGCGCCAGGTAGGTGGTGTAGATGTCTTCGAACGCGTTCTGATAGCTTTGCGTCGGCTGGTCAAAGAAGGCGTTGATCTTTCCTTCGCCCAGCAGTTGAACCAACTCGGACAACGCGCCGTGCAAAATACCGTATTGCTGTTTGAGTTTTTCGGCAGACTGCGCGTCCTGGCGAGGATTTAGAGGGATTTTGTCATAAGCGGCATAATGTTGTTCCGCCACCAGCAGGTTGTTCTTGGCCCCAGCCAACAGTTCGGTAACGCTGGCGCCGCTGCCAATATTATTGCTATCCATCATGTGGCGGATACCGGCACGGTTCAGCGTGTTGCGCGCCTGCAGCAGGTTGACCCAGCTTTCGTTCAGCTCGGACTGTTGCTGACGAATGCTCTGCAATACGGTGACGTTTTCTTTGTCATTCTTCAGTGAGGAAAAGAAGAGCCCGCCTGAAACCAGCTGCAAGGCGCCAAATAACACCAGCACCAGTAACAGGCTGGTGACCACCTTCATACGATTAAACATTTTTTCCCTTGATAGACGCCCGCGCGGACAGGCCCTGATTACGTTGATTGACAGAGTTATCGGCGCGGTGGGGAAGAACTTTATGTGGGGAGGTAACTATTTTTATGTAGGTTTCAGGGCGCAGCATGCAGCGCCCCTACAGAGGGTTCGACAGATCAGGCGCTTTTTGCCACGCTGTCGACCAGGGACATCTCTTCGCTGCTCAGCAGCTTTTCGATATCCACCAGGATCAACATACGGTCACCCAGCGAACCCAAGCCGGTCAGGTATTCGGTCGCCAGTGTCACGGCAAACTCCGGTGCCGGACGGATCTGCTCGGTGGTCAGCGACAGCACGTCGGATACACCGTCAACCACGATACCCACCACCCGTTGACCAAAGTTCAGCACGATCACCACGGTGTTTTCATCGTAAGACACATCCTGCTGAGCAAACTTCACCCGCAGGTCGATAATCGGCACAATCACGCCGCGCAGGTTGGTGACGCCCTTGATAAAGGCCGGCGTATTGGCGATGCGGGTCACCTGATCGTATCCACGGATCTCCTGCACCTTGAGGATATCAATGCCATATTCCTCATTGCCCAAGGTAAAAATCAGGAATTCTTGCCCTACCGTTTCGCCAGCCAGTTTGCTGACGGTTGCCAGTCCTGCCATGTCATTCACCCTTCAAATCAATAGATTAATTATTATGCGGCCACGCCGGTCTGACGCTGTTCACGGTTCAGCGTTTGCAGCGCCGAGACATCGACAATCAGCGCCACGCTGCCATCACCGAGAATAGTGGCGGCGGAAATACCCGGCACTTTGCGATAGTTGCTTTCCAAATTCTTTACCACTACCTGATGCTGACCGACCAATTGATCGACCAGCAACGCATAGCGACGACCGGCACTTTGCAAGATCACCACAATGCCCTGGGTGGCATCGGTTTTGGCGCCGGCCACTTCGAACACCCGGAACAGCTCCACCAGCGGCAGATATTCACCGCGCACCTGCAACACCCGCTCGCCACCGGCCAATGGATGCAGATCTTCGGCCTGCGGCTGCAAGGATTCCATCACCGCGTTGAGCGGCAGGATAAACACTTCGTCGTTCACCTTGACTGACATACCGTCTAGGATCGCCAGCGTCAACGGCAGCAAAATGCGGATCGCGGTACCCTTGCCTGCCTGCGAATGGATTTCTACATGCCCACCCATCTCCTGAATATTTCGCTTCACCACGTCCATGCCGACGCCGCGACCGGACACATCGGTGACCTGTTCGGCAGTGGAGAATCCCGGCGCAAAGATCAACATGCCGACGTCTTCATCGCTCATGCTGTCACTGACGGCCAGCCCCTGCGAGGCCGCCTTGGCGAGAATTTTCTCACGGTTCAGACCGGCGCCGTCGTCGGTCACCTCGATGCAGATATTGCCGCCCTGATGTTCCGCCGACAGGATCAGATTACCCACCGCCGATTTCCCGGCAGCGACACGCGTATCGGGATCTTCAATGCCGTGATCCAGACTGTTGCGCACCAGGTGGGTCAAGGGGTCGATAATCCGTTCGATCAGGCTTTTATCCAGTTCGGTAGAACTGCCCTGCAGTTGCAACTCCACCTGTTTATTCAATTTGCCGGCCAGATCGCGCACCAACCGCGGGAAGCGGCTGAACACGTACTCCATCGGCATCATGCGGATCGACATCACCGACTCTTGCAGGTCGCGCGCGTTGCGTTCCAACTGGCTCATGCTGTTGAGCAGGTCACCATGATTCACCGGGTCCAGGCTGTCCGAACGCTGCGCCAGCATCGATTGGGTGATCACCAGTTCACCGACCAGGTTGATCAATTGGTCCACCTTCTCTACCGCTACGCGGATGCTGGTGGATTCACTGGCTTTGGCCCGTGGTTTGGCAGCTTCGACAGCCGCAGGGGCCGGTTTGACCACCGGCGCTACCGCGGCGGCAGGCGCTGACGGTGCGGGTGCGACTGGAGCGACTTCGGCCTGCGGCGGTGTGGCGAAGCTGATTTGCTCCGGCTCCAGCACAAAACAGAGTACCGCGCTGATGTCATCTTCGCTGGCGGAGGTCAGCAGCGTCACTTCCAGGCTGTTTTCGGTCTGCTGCGGGTTTTTCACCTCACCCAGATTCCCCAGCTCTTCGAGCATCAGCGGGACTTCGCTGGGCTTGAGGCCACTTAGGCAAATTCGCATCCCGCCTTCAATAGCCGCAGGGACCGCGACGGCATGTTCCGTGGCCGGATGCGCTGCGGGGGCATCCTGTTGCTGCGCGTCCAACGCCAGCTGCCGCAACGCCTGGCAGATGTATTCAAAGCTGTCGGCGTCAGGTTTTTGCGACGTTTTATAGGCGTCCAGTTGCTCCTGCATAATGTCTTTGGTTTCCAGAAACAGGTTGATAATCTCAGTGCTCAGGCTCATTTCCTGACGCCGCGCACCATCGAGCAGGTTCTCCAGCAAATGGGTGGTTTCCTGCAGTACCGTAAAACCAAAGGTAGCCGCACCACCTTTGATGGAATGCGCTGCGCGGAAAATGGCGTTCAGCGGCTCAATGTCCGGCGCCAGCGGATCCAACTCCAGCAGGTGTTGCTCCATATCGGCCAGCAACTCGTCTGCTTCATCAAAAAAGGTCTGATAAAACGCACTAATATCCATGCTCACGGGATCACCTCTGCTGTGAGTCGCTGTTAGTCGGTACAGGGTCAGCCGCCGGCTGCTCCGGTGCAATGAGGGTGGCCGGAGCCGTCGCCGCTGGGACCAGCGACTTTAGCTCGGCCGGCTGAGCGACATCCATCGCATTGCTTTCGCCATTTTCGTGTTCAATGCCCTGCTGGGTTTGCTTGTTCAGCACCAGCACGGTGATGCGGCGGTTGATGGCGTCATCGGCACCGTGTTGTTTCAGACTCATGGTGGCAGCCATGCCCACCACCCGCAGCACCTTCCCTTCCGACAGTCCACCGGCGATCAGCTCACGCCGTGAAGCATTGGCGCGATCGGCCGAAAGCTCCCAGTTGCTGTAACCCCGCTCACCCGTGGCATAAGGAATGTCGTCGGTGTGGCCGGACAGGCTAATTTTATTCGGCAGATCATTGAGGATCGGGGCAATCGCCCGCAGGATGTCACGCATATAACTTTCAACCTGCGCACTGCCGGTTTTGAACATTGGGCGATTCTGGCTATCGATGATCTGAATGCGCAGACCTTCATCCATCATGTTGATCAGCAGATGCGGGCGCAGCGCTTTCAACCGCGGATCGGACTCAATCAGCTCATCGAGCTTTTCCCGCAGCTTGTTCAACCGCAGTTCCTCGTCGCGTTTCTCCAGCGTATCAATCTGCCTTTTCACCAGTCCGTCCTGCTGAGTCGGGTCATCGCCACCGCCGGGGATCGGGCTGCTTTCAGAGCTGCTCTTGTCGCCGCTGGTCAGTGCCACTTTTAACGGTGTGCGAAAATATTCGGCAATTTGCGTGAGCTCCTGCGGGCTGGCGATAGCCAGCAGCCACATCACCAGGAAAAACGCCATCATCGCCGTCATAAAATCGGCGTAAGCAATCTTCCAGGAGCCGCCGTGATGGCCGGCCTGGTGCGACTTGCGTTTTCTGACCAAAACAACCGGGTGATTCTGCTTCATGCCTGTTCTTCTTCCGTCGCCTGCTGTGCCGGCGCTTTCACACTGCGCACATGTTCTTCCAGTTCGACGAAGGACGGACGCTCGGTGGTGTACAAGGTTTTACGGCCGAATTCGACGGCAATCTGCGGTGCGTAACCATTGAGGCTGGACAGTAAAGTGACCTTGATGCACTGCATCATTTTGACGTTTTCTGCACTTTTCTGACGCAGCAGGGTGGCCAACGGCGAGATAAAACCGTAGGCCAGTAAAATACCGAGGAAAGTGCCGACCATGGCGTTGGCGATCAGTGCCCCCAGCTCGGCTGCCGGGCGATCGGCCGAGGCCAGCGCATGTACTACCCCCATCACCGCCGCCACAATACCGAAGGCCGGCAACGAGTCACCGACCATCGCCAGGCTGCCTGCCGGGACTTCGCTTTCCTGCTCAAAGGTTTCGATCTCTTCGTCCATCAACGCTTCGATCTCAAACGCATTCATGTTGCCGCTCACCATCAGCCGTAAATAATCGGTAATAAACTCTACGAGGGTGTTATCGGCAAGAATGCGCGGATAATTAGAGAAAATTTCACTTTCTTGCGGATTATCAATATCGAATTCGAGGGACAGCATGCCCTGCTGACGAGATTTGGCCAGCAGCAGGAAGAGCAGCGCCATCAGGTCCATGTATAAATCTTTACTGTATTTCGAACGACGCATCAGCTTGGGGATGGCACGCAGCGTGGATTTTATCGCCTTACCATTGTTGCCGACGATAAAAGCGCCGATACCCGCGCCGCCGATAATCAAAAATTCTGCCGGCTGATAAAGCGCGCCCAGATGGCCCCCCACAATCAGGTAGCCCCCAAAGACCGTACCCAATACCACGAGATAACCCAAAATAACTAGCACACGCATTCCTTAAATTAACAATGTGGATGGAAGGTGGGATAAGCGCGTGTTTGAGACGCACCGACGCAGCAGTCTGGGCTGCGTCGATGGGTTCGGTATGCCGAACCTTGCGTGTCACAAATCGATTTAAGTCTGGATAAACCGGCGCTGTCGCCGGCTCAAATCACGCGTTTAACCTGCTCGTCCAGCAATTGAGGAATAATATCGGCCAGTTGCGGAGAAAGTTTACGTCTTTTTACTGCGCGGGATGGGGGCTGGCATAAACTGCATACAAAACTGTTCAACGGCTGGTGCGCGTGGGTGATGAAAGTGCCGCCGCAGCAGTTGCAGGCAGAGAGCTGCAGCATGCTGCTATCGACGAAACGCACCAGCGTCCAGGCGCGGGTCAGCGCCAATAACGGTGCCTCTCCCGGTTGGTGTGGACACTGTTCCAAATACAAACGATAGGCTTTAATCACCGCCTCAACGCCAGTGCAGTGCCCACTCTTCATCAGGAAGCTGTAAGCGTTATAAAACATCGATGAATGGATGTTCTGTTCCCAGGTCATAAACCAGTCGGTCGAGAACGGCAACATCCCTTTCGGCGGCGGACTGCCCCGCAATTCTTTATACAGTTTGATCAAACGCCCGCGGCTGAGCTGAGTTTCGCTTTCCAGCATCTGCAAACGGGCACCCAGCGTAATCAGCTCCATTGCCAGCTGAATATCCTTGGCTTCCTGAACAATACTTTTCTCTGTCATCTTCAAGCTCTTTTCTTCGTTGCACTACCGTCTTTAGCCGATAGTTCTTGCAGTAAGTGGCTTGATAGCAAAATGCCGGTATGGATTTGCTGCAGATCGTCCACGCGCGATTCTTTCGTCAGGCGCTCGATCGTCTGGTGATCGTTAAAACGGAAATGGCAGACCAGTTGGTTGGTCTCAGCCAGTTTAACCATTTGTGGCAACGTAAGTTGAGCAAGCGCATCAGCCATGGTCTCGTCGATCCCCAGACGGAACATTGCCGATGCTTTTTCATCATTAATCAGACGCTGTGCTAAAAGTAAATATGACAAATTGATGTCATAAATATGCTTAAGTAATTCAGACGTACCCATATTCCCCATCCCGACAGACTATGTTTAAAAACATACGCTGGGTGATAATTTTTATCGCCCGTGACCTGGGTTTGTTCCCTACGTTGGCAAATGAATCCCTGAATAACGACCGTTATAAATTTATCAACATCACTAATTTCGAACCGTCATTCAGTATTTGATACGTGCGTAAACCTACGTGTATGGATGTACAGCATTTTGCTTCAGCAGCGTGTAATCACTGTGAAACTATTTTTACAAAGTTAATAAGATTATTCCTAATGCAGCGCAACTCTACCCCCGAACCGTTAGCACACACAATGTAAGTGATAGGCAATTTTAAACACAATGTGACATACATCACAAATATAAAAAATAATTAAGCCAAATATCTCAATCTCCGCCTATTTTTTAACCTTGAGATTGACTAAAAAACAACCGCAAGTAAAAAAACGTCTTAAAAGCAATGCATATAAGCCAAAAAATCATCTTTTTTAGATCAATTCGAACAAAAGCATTACCAAACTAAAATAACAGAACAAAAATCTGCTCGTAGTCGATAAAGACAGTATAAATAACCATTAAATAAGTCATGAACTATCCACCTTGAAAAGTAACGTGCGTAAACTATATGGTTATGAGGTTTCGGATTTGACTTAAAATCGGCGTCGTTGGTTGTTTTAATTTTCATCTATTGTTCTTATTTGGTTAACAATAAATCGCTTAAATTGTGAACAATAAAATAGACGTAACTATATATTTCCAGGCTGAGAAAATGAAAGCGGCAGGTTTCGATATTTTTCGTAAAAATTATCTTAGAACGTTTTATCGGCAATGTTGATTTAAAACTTAATTGTTTTTTATCAAAATTAAAAATGACTAAAGCTTGGCTTATATTTATCAATCAATAGAGGTCACTATCACTCTTATAAATCATAATGCAGTTTCGTTTTATTTTATACCCGCGTTTCATCTAGGCCCTGTGGATTTGAAGTGACCACCAGACGGCCAGTCCATCCGTTTTGCCCTGGGTCGGGTATACCGCATGCAACATAATCGCTTACGTAAAGGCAAGATCCCAAGGCTTGATTTCGGGATCTTGGGCCTCCACGCCGCAGCAGGCAGTGGTCAGGGAAAATCCCCAGCTTCGAGCCACCTGGATTGATCGGCCCTGAAAATTTCCCTATTTTGCATGCCGAATGACAGCCAGGCATTGCCGACAATCCACGGGCATATTATTATTCGCCATGCAGGGCCACCTTGCACTCAGCCATTTATTACCGTATTGAAATTTATTTATTTGAAATTAATTTTTCAGGTCACACATCACACTCTTTTGCTACTGGCATGATGACAGGGTGATGTTTCTTCGTCCGACTACAACTATTAATAGGTTATATTTTAATCATGACTGATACCCTGGATTACCTGATGACATTCCGGAAATGCACCAGCCTGGACAGCGTAGAGAAAGTGTACGACAAGCTTAACTACTCCCTTGATAATGATATTGAAATCAGCAACATGTATCGTGCTGCCGATCATCGTCGGGCAGAGCTGGTTGCCGGGAAACTGTTCGATTTGGGCAAGATACCCAAAACGCTGTGGGCGCAGGTGCTATAATTTTCTTTAATTACACGCGCGTGCCTGTTTATCATTTATTGCTAAATAACGGCAATGCCCCATGATTTATTGACGCGCGTGATACAAAACACATTTATTAGTTTCGCCAGGCTCTACTCTTTTACCTTAACGACAGGAAACAGGAGCGGAAGATGGGATATCAAAACGTTTTGGTTACCGTCGCCGTGGCGGCAGACAGCCATCGCCTGGTTGAAAAAGCCGTCTCCATCGTGCGCCCCTACAACGGCAAAATTACCCTGCTGAGCATGATCGCCAATCCAGAAATGTACAATAACTTCGCCGGGCCGATGTTGGGCGATCTGCGTGCCTTAATGGAGGAAGAAACGCTGCTGTTTATGGAAGAATTACGGCTGCGGGCCGATTATCCAATAGCCGATACGTTGATCGTCCACGGCGAGTTGGGGGATAGCCTTAACTACGCCAGCCGTCAGCAACCTTTTGATCTGGTGGTTTGCGGCAATCATAGCGACAGCATGATGAACAAGGTTTCCTGCTCTGCAGCACGCTTTATCAATACCAGCCATATCGACGTACTGATCATTCCTCTTTAACGCTGAGCACATTCGGTTATTTGCTCTGGTTAATGATTGACTAGACTTGGGATCCTATCCTCATAAGGAATGTCTGATGTCCCAGTCTATGCAACACAACCGCCGTTTTTTACTTGCCTCACGCCCGCATGGTGAGCCTACCGCAGACAATTTCCGCCTGGAAAAAGTAGCGACACCGCAACCTGCTACAGGCCAGTTGCTGTTACGCACTGTCTATCTGTCACTGGATCCCTACATGCGCGGCCGGATGAGCGATGCCCCTTCTTACGCGCCACCTGTAGAGATCGGTGACGTGATGGTTGGCGGCACGGTATCGCGTGTTGTTGCGTCACAGCATCCTGACTTCAAACCCGGTGACTGGGTGTTGGGCTACGACGGTTGGCAGGATTATGCTTTATCTGACGGCAGCGGCTTGCGTAATCTTGGCCCGGATCAGAAACACCCTTCCCGCTTGCTCGGCGTCTTGGGCATGCCGGGCTTCACCGCCTATATGGGTCTGTTGGATATTGGTCAGCCAAAACCCGGTGAAACCCTGGTGGTAGCCGCCGCCAGTGGCGCTGTCGGTTCCGTCGTCGGGCAGGTCGCCAAACTGAAAGGTTGCCGCGTGGTCGGCGTGGCCGGCGGTAAAGAAAAATGCCGCTATGCCGTAGAAGAGCTGGGCTTCGACGCCTGTGTCGATCACCGGGCCCCTGATTTCGCCCAGCAACTGGCTGCCGCCTGCCCGCAAGGTATCGACATTTACTACGAGAACGTCGGCGGTGCAGTGTTTGATGCGGTGATCCCGCTGCTCAATACCCAGGCACGAATTCCGGTATGCGGCATTATCGCCCACTACAACGCCACCGCATTGCCTGCCGGCCCGGATCGCCTGCCGATGATGCAGGGGTTGATCCTGCGTAAACGCATCCGCATGCAGGGCTTCATTATTTTTGATGACTATGCAGAAGGCTTTGGCGAATTCCTGCAGCAGATGGGCGAGTGGGTCGAGCAAGGAAAAATCAAATTCCGTGAAGATCTGGTCGACGGACTGGAGAATGCTCCACAGGCGTTCATCGGCCTATTACAAGGCAAGAACTTCGGCAAGCTGGTGATCCGCGTCGGCGACGAGTAACACTAAAATCGGCAAGGGTCGAACATAGCTTCGACCCGATTTAATCCATTGATTAGGCTCGCGGGCGCAGCATGCGACGCCCCTACCATGAAACACTGAACACTTTACCAACAGGTTAAACGCGACCCTGCGCTCGCGTGGTTATACGGTACCCTCGGTCAACTCAATCTTCCCCCTTTTCACCGTTCTTCATCCATTCTGCTGCGCTAACAGCCATGCCAATCCCCTTGTGCAGGTGGCTTTGCACCCAGACCAATAGGAATACTCCTAAATTACATTCTCGCCATTTATATATTTAATCATCTTAATCCTTCAAATGGTAAGTACATAAAACAGCCTGTCACTTTGTTTTTGTTAAAAAAAGGTTGTTATTTAAGTGAATTGGCTAAAGTGTTACAAAATTATTTCATGGTATTACCAATGATCCATAAAATTAAAAAGAAAAAACAATCAATTCGCAACACTATGTTTTATATGAATTAAATAAAAAAAGCTGAGTAAGCTAACGAATTAAGCATTGATCCGGAAGGTTATTTTGCAAATTTTCAGGGCTATTGTAGACTGCAGATTCTCTGAATATATGTAAAGTTTGTTAATTTTTTCGTCAGGCCATGTCTCAAATCGTGACAGATACGCTATCGGGATCGCGCGTCAATTCTCGTGCGGTAGCTATGCCTAAAGCCATTAAAAGCACGAAATTATCTTATCATTGCTTGGTTATTCTCATCCGTTTAACAATGGTTTAAACATCTTCTGATACGAGAATTTCGCTGGCGCTTTTGAGTCTTGAAAACCTGACCACCACGGCGTACAAGCAGCCACCAGCATCAAGATTGTGAAGTAACCTGATATCTATTAAACCGGAAAACGGGATTGTTTTTGAGCGATGCAGTCAACTGTTCGCTGATATTTACAGGAAGCCTGACACACACAATGAAACTCATAAAAATATTGCGTCCAAGCGTACCTTATCGTTTTTGCCACCGGCAGGAACAACATCACCCGGATGTCTCCATTTTGGTGCTAACCGATATGGGAGTTTCCCCGCGTCTGCGCCCAGAGGCTGAAATACGGCTCCTCGCCGGTGAGGAGCTACGGCTTAATAGTGGCCCCCTCATCTCGTCATTCTCAAAGCCAAACTCCATCTGCAAAACTCCACGACTGCGTTGAGCACGCCCCCCCCAGTCGGTCAGAGATATTGCTGTTTGTCCCCTGAAATAGACGTTTTTATTACACAGCCCTTCATTTCTGCTCATAAAAAGATCAAGAGGAAATTGTGAAAACACGGATTACCCTAACGCTGCTAGCCGCCCTGACGCTCGCCGGTTGTTCCACCCCGCCACCACCGCCGCCGGCTCTTGATATCAACGCCCTGATCAGCAGCGAAGTGGATGGCGTCAAGCTTCAGCACCGCGCAGCCATCCAGGCCCCGCAACAGTTCAAACCCATCGGCAAGGAATACCGCAGCCTGTACGCGGCCAGCATCATGAGTAGCCCGGGTTACAACGGCAGCGCCATCGGCAGTCTGGACAATGCCGCCGTTTTCTATGTGCTGGGGGAAGTAGAAAATCATTGGCTGGCGATCACAGAAGCCAAGGGTGGAAACCTGATGGGCTACATCCAGACCAACGCCGGCGTGCCGGTTTCACGTTACAAATCAACACTGCGTAAAGATTTACCACGTCGTAATCGCGCGACCCGGCAGGACTGCGTGAAAGTCGGCGGTGACAGCAAAGCCTGTAAAGACAGCGGCTCTGCTACCTGGATCCTCCAGTAGTTTCTCCCTGGTTGACGAGACTCACCATGATAACAACACCCAACACCTCCGGCTGGTGCGGGATAGTGTTCCTGCTAATGGGCGCATTGCTGCTCAACGGCTGCATGTCCTCTGCCAAGAACGTGCCTTCGCGTTATAGCCTGGTCTTCGAGGCCGACAGCCAGGTGAACGCCGCGGCTGGCCAACGGCCGGCACCGATAAAAATTCGTGTACTGTTGCTACGTTCCGATGCCGAATTTATGGACGCCGACTTCTTCAGCCTGCAGAGCGATGCCAAAAGCGTGCTTGGCAACAGCCTGCTGGACAGCGACCAGTTCTTCCTGACGCCAGGCCAGAGAGGAAAAAAACTCGGTGGCCAAAGCACACTGGAAACCCGCTATATCGGCATCATCGCCGAATACCAGAACCTCGATGGCAAAGCATGGCGCATTTCACTGCCGCTGCCGGAACCGACCGAAACCAATTTCTACAAGGTGTGGCAATTCTCGCCGGATGAGCTGGAAGCCCGCATTGTGGCAGGCATTAATGGCCTGCACTCAGTGAAAGATCCCGACTGACCCGCCGCCAGGCCCAAGCGAAGTAACCATAGGTGTGACCATGAAAGATGCTCATAAGGTCGTCTGGACTGAAGGGATGTTTTTACGTCCTCATCATTTCCAGCAGGCGGAAAACTATCTCGAAAGCTACATGCGTAATTGGGGCCAGGCCCACCAGGGCTATTTTTGGGGCTTCCTCCATCTGGATTTGGATCAAACCCTGCTGCGTCAGGGCAAAATTGCGCTTAACGCCGCCAGCGGCATCATGCCGGACGGCACGCCCTTTCGTTTCTCCGGCGCCCAACAGGCACCGGCTCCGCTGAATATCGCCGAAAACAAGACCGGCGAAAACGTGGTTCTGGCGTTGCCGACCTACCGCGCGGGCCGTGAAGACGTGATTTTTCAGGAAGCACCGGACGCGCTGGCGCGTTATCTGGCCTATGAAAACGAAGTCGACGACCTGAACGCTGTTTCGGTCGGCAGTGCGGCATTGCAGTTTGGTCAGTTGCGTCTGCGTCTGATGCTGGAAAGCGAACTCAATGCCGAATGGACGGCCCTTGGCGTAACCCGTGTGCTGGAAAAACGCGGTGATGCCAGTCTGCGTCTCGATCAGACGCAAATTCCACCGATGCTGAACTGTCAGGGAAGCCCGGTGCTGAAAACCTTTATCAACGATCTGCAAGGCCTGCTGCAACAGCGCAGCCAGCAGATGAGTCAGCGTCTGCTGCAACCGGGGCGTGGCGGCAGTTCCGAGATGGTCGATTTCATGCTGCTGCAACTGATTAATCGCCATCTCGGCCAGGTGAGCCACGCTTACCATCTCGATCACCTGCACCCAGAACGCCTGTTCGCCGACTGGCTACAGTTCGCCACCGAGCTGGCCAGCTTTTCGGCACAGCGCACACCGGAAGCCCGGCTGCCGGTGTATGACCATGACAACCTGGCGTTGTGCTTCGGCAAGTTGATGCTGTTGCTACGCCAGGGGCTGTCGGTGGTGCTGGAAGACAACGCCATTCAGCTGACGCTGGTCGAACGCTCGCATGGTCTGAACATTGCCACCGTACAAGACACCAAAATGATGCGCGACTTCGGCTTCGTGCTGGCGGTACGTGCCGATGTCGCCGCCGAAGTGCTGCTGACTCACTTCCCGGCGCAAATGAAGATTGCCCCGGTAACGCGTATTCGCGATCTGGTGCAGTTGCAACTGCCAGGCATCGGGCTGCGTACCATGCCGGCAGCACCACGCCAGATCCCCTATCACGCGGGTTATACCTATTTTGAATTGGAAAAAGGCAGTGACCTGTGGAAGCAGATGGAAAAATCCAGCGCCTTCGCTCTGCACCTGGCCGGCGACTTCCCGGGGCTGGATATGGAATTCTGGGCGATTCGCAGCCATACGGACCGGTAACCTATGACTCAGGAAAATAACATGACGCCGGCAGGCAACCCGTTGGTAGAAGCCGCGAACCCTTTGCTGAACGCCATTTCGCAAATCCGCCAATCCGCCACCCACGCCAATCCGGCGCAACTGCGCCAGCAACTGATCGATAAAGTTCGCCACTTCGAACTCCAGGGTCAACGCGCCAATCTGCCATATGAAGTGATTATTGGCGCACGTTATTGCCTGTGCACCGCGCTGGACGAAGCCGCCGCGCTGACGCCCTGGGGCAGCAGCAGCGTCTGGTCCGGCAGCGGGCTGTTGGTCACTTTTCACAACGAAACCTGGGGCGGAGAGAAGTTCTTCCAACTGCTGGCCAAGCTGTCACAAAGCCCACGCGAACACATCCAACTGCTGGAACTGATTAACTTCTGCCTGCTGATGGGGTTCGAAGGCCGCTATCGAGTGATGGAGAATGGCCGCTCGCAGTTGGAAACCATGAAGCAACGCCTGCTGCAACTGATCCGCTCGGTACGCGGCGGTTACGCTCCCCCCCTGTCCCCCAACGCACTGGATCTGCCGGTACAGCAAAAATTGTGGCGTCCTCTGGTGCCATTATGGGCCTGCGTAGCACTGACCGGTTTTCTGGCGTCATTGCTGTTTATCGCCCTCAACTGGCGGCTAGGCGATGGCACCAGCCCGGTGCTGGCAGCCATTTATCAGACCAACCTGCCACAGGTTGCCATCAGCAATCCGGCACCGGCGGCTCCGCCGACGCTGAGCCTGAAAAGCTTCCTGCGCAAAGAAATTGCCGAAGGTCTGGTAGTGGTGCGTGACGAAGCGCAACAGAGCGTGGTGATCCTGAAAGGGGATGGCCTGTTCGACTCCGCCGCGACGACGGTACGCGGCAACTATATCCCGGTCATTGATCGCATTGCCGCAGCGATGAACGGCGTCAGCGGCAAGATCCTGGTCACCGGCTACAGCGATAATCTGCCGATCCGCAGCGCGCGCTTCGCTTCCAACTGGGAGTTGTCACTGGCACGCGCCGACGCGGTCAGCGCCCAACTGCAGAAACATCTCGACAACCCGCAACGGGTGAAGGCGGAAGGCCGCGGTGAAAGCAACCCGGTCGCACCGAACAATAGCAAAGTGAACCGCGCGCTGAATCGCCGGGTAGAAATTACGCTGTTGGTTGCGCCAGAAAATACCCAGGCGGAAATCAACGGCTTGCCGCAAGGAAACGGAAAGTAATGCTCAGTACGTTATTCTCCATCATCACCAGCCGCCTGTTATGGGGCTTTGCCGGCATTACCGCGCTGGCGTTCATCATCTGGATGATCGGCCCGTTAGTGGCGATCGGCGATTATCGGCCGCTGGAGCCGGAACTTAACCGCCAGTTAACCATCGGCGCTATCTATCTGATCTGGTTCCTGTGTCGCATTATTCCACGCATCTACAGTGCCTGGCTCAACCGCCGCCTGCTAAGTAACCTGCGTGCCGCCGAAGAAGTTCCGGCTGAAAATGGTAAGCCGTTAGCCAAACAGGATGAGCAGTTGGCCCAGCGCTTTGATGAGGCGGCGCAATTGTTGAAGAAAGCCCGTTTCGCACCGGGTCAGGGGGACAGCAAACACCGCTGGATGACCCACTTCAGCAGCCAGTACCTCTACCAGTTACCCTGGTATGTGATCATCGGTGCGCCAGGAGCCGGTAAAACCACCGCGCTGGTCAACTCCGGCCTGCATTTCCCGCTGGCGGACCGCTTCGGCAAGTCTGCCCTGCGCGGGGTGGGCGGTACCCGCAACTGTGACTGGTGGTTCACCAATGACGCCGTACTGCTGGATACCGCCGGTCGTTATACCACTCAGGAAAGCCAGCGCGAAGAAGACGCCGACGAGTGGAAAAGCTTCGTCGGACTGCTGAAAAAATATCGTACCCGTCAGCCGATCAACGGCGTGATGGTGACCATCAGCATCGCCGATCTGTTGAGCGACAGCAGCGAAGCCCGCGCCGCGCAGGCCAGCTCGTTGCGTAAACGCCTGATTGAGCTGCATGAACAGTTGGGGATCCATTTCCCGGTTTATGTCTTGGTGACCAAGACCGACCTGCTTAACGGCTTTATGGCCTATTTCAACGGCTTTGATAAGGCGCAGCGCGAACAAATTTGGGGGTTCACCTTCCCCTATGAGACATCGCGTCAGCCAGATTTCAATCTGAATGTCACCTTCGAACAACAGTATGGCTTGCTTCAGCAGCGGTTGGATGCCGCGCTGCCTGAGACCTTGCTGGTTGAACATGATGGCCGTCAGCGTGCTGAAAGCTATCTGTTCCCACAGGAGTTTGCGGCCCTGCGTCCTTTGCTGGGCCAGTATCTGGAACAGGTGTTTGCCACCTCCAGTTTTGAAACCCGCTTCACCCCGCGCGGTATTTACTTTACCAGCGGTACCCAGGAAGGTCTGCCGTTCGACCGGGTGATGGGCGAACTGAACCGTTACCTGCAATTGCCGACGGCGAGCAGCCAACCACACGCCAACCCGGCCTGGAACCATGTGGACTCGGCCGCGCCAATCCCGGCGGGCAAGGGCCAAAGCTTCTTCCTGAAAGACACGCTGGAATCGGTGATTTTCCAGGAATCCGGGTTGGCGAGTAGCAACCGCTGGTGGGAATACCGTAACCGCGCTGTGCATTGGGCGGGTTATATCCTGCTGGCGGCTTGCCTGGCGATCCTGGCGATTTTCTGGTTCACCAGCTACAGCAACAACAAGGCTTATCTGGCTGAAGTGGCCGCCAAGGTGCCCGGCGTAGAACGTCAGGGGCTGGGTCTGACGCAGTTGGGCAACGGCGATATGCTTTCGCTGCTGCCGTTCCTCAACAGCGTGCTGCATTTGCCGGACAGTCAGAATTTCTCGCTGGAAGATCCCCCATTCACCTATCGCATGGGGCTGTATCGTGGCGAGCAGGTCAGTGATGCCAGCGACTCGCTGTATCAAAAAGCACTGAAGGAATTGCTGCTGCCGCAGGTGGCACAGCAGATCGCCACTACGCTGCGCAACGACAACCATGGCGATGCCGATTTCAGCTACGAAGCGCTGAAGGCCTACCAGATGCTGTATCTCCCGAAACAGTACGACGGCAAATTCCTGCGCGCCTGGGTCATGCTCAACCTGCAACGCAACCTGCCGCAGGGCAGTACCCAGAAACAGCTACAGCAGATTGAATGGCACCTGAGCCAACTGCTCGACGGGCAGATCCAGGCTTCGCCTTACGCCAAAGATGAACCTATGGTGGAACAGGCGCAGGCCGCGCTAAACCGGGCGCCCCTGTCACAGCGGGTGTACGGCCGTCTGAAACGTCTGCTACTAAAGCAAACCGAGATTAAACCGGTCAGCCTGGTTGACCTGGCCGGCCCACAAACCGAACTGGCGTTTTCGCGCAAAAGTGGCAAACCGGTGACCGACGGGGTACCGGGCCTGTTTACCTCTCGAGGCTACTGGAAAACCTTCAACGACAATATTGATCCGGTGACCGATACCCTGCGTCAGGAAGATGTTTGGGTGCTGAACAGCAAAACGCCGGATCAGAAAAACGCCGATTTGATCAAGACCATTCGCCAACTGTACATGCAGGACTTTATCAGCGCCTGGGATGAACTGCTGGGTGATATTCAGTTGGCCAATATCGGAAACCTGAGCCAGCGTATCAGCAGCGCACGTTTGTTGTCCGGCAACCCTTCGCCGATGCGTAACCTGCTGATTAACGCCAGCAAGAATGTCACCCTGCGCGACGAGAAAAGTAGTGCTGACTCCCGTTCACTGCTGGATAAAACCGAAGACCGGCTGAGCCAGAGCGCTAACCACCAACTGGAAGCGCTATTCACCAATCGACCAGCCAACGCCGACGGCGATGTCTCAGCCCAGCCGGAACAACTGGTGATGGCGCATTTCGCCGCATTACTCGAGCTAGCGCAAAGTCAGGGTGAAGGCAACAAGGCGATCCCGTTCGACAGCGTGCTGAAACAGGTTGATGAGCTGTACAGCTACCTGACCGCAGTTCAGGGCGCGGCCAACAGCGGCATGTCGGCACCGCCCAGCGATATCATTCCACGCTTGCAGGCCGAATCGGGCCGTTTGCCGGTGCCGTTCAAACAGATGCTGCTGTCGCTGGCGATTGGTGCCAGCAGCGACACCCAACGCAAAGAGATGGAAAACGTCAAGAAACGCATCAGCGTCGAAGTCGGCAGCTTCTGCCGTCAGGCGATTGCCGGGCGTTATCCTCTGGTCGCCAGGGCGCGTCAGGAAGTCACGCCGGACGATTTGGCACGCATGTTTGCGCCCAACAGCGGGCTGATGGACAGCTTCTTCCGTGACAATTTGCAGGGCAAGGTCGACACCACCCGTGCCAACTGGCGTTTCACTCCCGGCGTAGACGGCAAAACGCTGCCCGGTGGCGAAGGTATCCTGCGTTCATTTCAGCAGGCGCAACGCATTCGTGACGCCTTCTTTGCCAACGGCACCGCAACGCCGTCTTACCGCGTGACCGTTCGACCGGTACGGATGGATAACGACATCCTCAACCTGACGCTGGATATCGACGGGCAACTGTTCAAATACAGCCACGGGCCGCAGGTGCCTCTGGTGATCAGTTGGCCAGGTACCCGTAATACCAATCAGGTGCACCTGCAGCTGGCGCTGGCCAACGGCTCTACGGCCAGCCTGGTCACCAGCGGCCCCTGGGCGCTGAACCGTTTGGTGGATATGGCGCAGACTTCTGCCGGTAGCAGCAGCCTCGGCCGCCAGGCAACCTTTAACCTGGATGGCCACCGCGTAACGCTGGAGTTCACTCCCAACAGTATCCGCAATCCGTTCCAGTTACCGGCATTCTCCTGCCCGTAGCCCCGAAAGGACAAGATGATGAGCAATGACCTGAGCCCGACCACAAGCATTGGCTGGTATGGCAAGATCCCTTCCGCCGGTGACTTCCTGCAGCGTCGCCTGCCGGATATGGTGGTGAACAATTGGGCCCACTGGTTCCATAACGGCCTGGTGAATCTGCAGCGTAATCCACCGGGCCCGAACGGAAATCCTTTCAGCAATGCGCCCGTATGGAACTTCGTCATTCCGGCCACGCTCGGCAGTCAGTATGTTCAGATGGGCTGCCTGCTGCCCGCTCGTGATCGGGTAGGTCGTCATTACCCGATCTGCGCCCTGCGCCTGTTCTGCCAGCAAGACTGGCGCACTCAGCAGTTGAACATGGCGGCGGAATGGTACAACCAGCTCGGCCACCGGCTGCTCAATGGCGTGCGCAATGGTTTTTCCGCCGAGCAACTCGACCGTTCGCTGCTGGAGATCCCTGCGCTGCCGACCCCACCGGCGGAGGCCGATTCCGAGATCCTGTCGATTATCGGCTTCCAGCATCCGGACGTGCCCGGCCTGGGCTGGCAACAGGCGGCCGACTGTTTCGACCCGGCGCAATACACCAGTTTCTGGTGGACCAATCAGGCTGATGGACATCCGCTCTATACCCATGTGCACAGCGGTAACCTTACCGTGCAACTGTTCTCTCTGCTGTTTGAGCCCAATGGCTGGGCGCGCCCCGGTCGTGGCGGTCAATATCCGCAGATGTTTGATTAACCTCGCCTGTTAAAGGAAATTTTATGGCTATCGATACCCTGTTAGCCCCGGTTGACGCAGAAAATCCCTGCGGTGAAAACCTGGAATATGACACCGACTTTCTGGCGATGGCGCAGGCTGCGACCGGCAAGAGCGAGCAGCAGTTCGGCAGCACCATCATTCCGGCAGAAGCGCCGGACTGGGTGCAGGTGGAACGACTCGCGACCACGCTGCTGACACGCACCAAAGATTTACGGGTAATGCTGTGCCTGACCCGCGCCTGGACACAGCTGCGCGGGTTGCAAGGCTACGCCGACGGCCTGATGCTGATCCACCAGGCGCTGGAGCGCTACTGGGACACACTGCTGCCGTTGCTGGAGTTCGACGGCGAAACTGACCCACTGTTTCGCATCAACGCACTGGCCGATCTCGGCGACAAAGCCGCGCTGACCACCAGCGTGCGCGCGGCGCCGTTGCTGAAAGGGGCAACCGGTGAAATCTCGTTACGCGACGCCGGGGCCCTGCTCGACGGCAGTAAGCTCGAGTGCCCTACCTTTCCTGGTGGCCGTGCGCGCCTGCAGGATGAATTGTCTCAGCCGGAGCGCCCGGAAGCGCAATTGGTGATACGCATCGCCGAAACCCTCGGAGCCATCCGTACTACGGTCACTCGCCATTTGGGTGAAAGTGCCCTGCCGGAAATGCACAACCTGACAAAAATTTTCGCCCTGGTCGCTCAGTTCGGCCAGGACAGCGCCCCGGTCAGCGAGCCAGCCGAACAGCCAGATGATATCGCCGCCCCCCCGGCGAGCGCTGCCACAACGACCCCGGCCGCCACGCTCAACTGGCGCAGTGCGCAAATTCAGTCACGCGACGACGCCCAACTGATGCTGGACAAGGTAAAACACTATTTTCGTCTTCATGAGCCCAGCCATCCAGCGCCGCTGATGATCGATCGGGTACAGCGGCTGATTGCACTGGACTTTATGCAAATAATCCGTGATTTGGCACCCGATGGTCTTAACCAACTGGAGACCATTCTAGGTCGCCCCGATAACGAGGAGAACAACTAGCCGCCGACCCCTTTGTTCTCTTAACGATACTCATAACCGCATTTGAACCTGACTCTCCAAGCCGGAAGAGGCGCGTTCCCAATCGCCATTAGATGGAGTAAATCATGCCAAACTCGAAATCCCGTAGCGGGCAGAAATTTATCGCCCGCAACCGCGCACCGCGCGTACAGATTGAATACGATGTCGAAATTTATGGCGCAGAGCGCAAAATCCAGTTGCCGTTCGTGATGGGCGTGATGGCAGACCTGGTGGGGAAATCGGTTGATCCACAGGCGAGCGTTGATGAGCGCAAGTTCCTGGAGATCGACATCGACAACTTCGATGAGCGCATGAAATCGCTGAAACCGCGCGTTGCCTATCAGGTCGACAACACCCTGACCGGTGAAGGTAAGTTGAATATCGATCTGACGTTTGAAAGCATGGAAGACTTCTCCCCTGCTGCAATTGCCCGCAAGGTCGACGCGCTGGACAACCTGCTGGACGCCCGCACCCAGCTTTCCAACCTGTTGTCTTATATGGACGGTAAAAACGGCGCTGAAGAGCTGATCTCCAAGATCTTGCAAAACCCCGCTTTACTGCAATCCCTGACCGATGCGCCGAAACCGGCCGCCACGGACGACAACAATCAGCGTGAGGACTAATCGATGAGCAACTCGCCTCAGCAACAAAAAGCGCTGCAGACCAGCGAAGCTTTCTCCAACGATGAATTCAGCGCGCTGCTGAACAAAGAGTTTCGTCCCAAAACCGACCAGGCCAAGGAAGCGGTGGAAAATGCAGTAAAAACCCTGGCGCAGCAGGCGCTGGAAAACACCGTGACTGTCTCCTCTGACGCCTACCGCACCATTCAGGCGCTGATCGCCGAAATCGACGAAAAGCTGTCGCAACAGGTTAACCAGATTATCCACCACGCTGAATTCCAGAAACTGGAAGGCGCCTGGCACGGTCTGCACTATCTGGTTAACAACTCCGAAACCGACGAAATGCTGAAAATCCGCTTTATGAGCATTTCCAAGCAGGAGCTGGGCCGCACGCTGAAGCGCCATAAGGGCGTGGGTTGGGACCAGAGCCCCATCTTCAAGAAAGTGTACGAGGAAGAGTACGGCCAATTCGGTGGCGAACCCTTCGGTTGCCTGGTGGGCGATTACTACTTCGACCACAGCCCGCAGGACGTTGAGTTGCTGGGCGAGATGGCGAAAATCAGCGCCGCCTCCCACTGCCCGTTCATCGCCGGTACCGCACCGAGCGTGATGCAGATGGAGTCCTGGCAGGAGCTGTCCAACCCACGCGATTTGACCAAGATCTTCCAAAATACCGAATACGCCGCCTGGCGCAGCCTGCGTGAATCGGAAGATGCCCGCTATCTGGGCCTGGTAATGCCGCGATTCCTGGCACGCCTGCCGTATGGCATCCGTACCAATCCGGTTGACGAGTTCGACTTCGAGGAAGAAACCGACGGCGCGAACCACGGTAACTACACCTGGACCAACGCCGCCTACGCCATGGCCGCCAACATCAACCGCTCGTTCAAAGAGTTCGGCTGGTGTACCGCGATCCGTGGGGTGGAGTCTGGCGGTGCGGTGGAGAACCTGCCGTGCCACACCTTCCCGAGCGACGACGGTGGCGTGGATATGAAGTGCCCGACCGAGATCGCCATCAGCGACCGTCGCGAGGCCGAGCTGGCCAAGAACGGCTTCATGCCGTTGGTGCACCGCAAAAACTCCGACTTTGCCGCCTTTATCGGCGCCCAGTCGTTGCAAAAGCCGGCGGAATACTACGACGCCGATGCGTCTGCCAATGCCCAGCTCTCTGCCCGCCTGCCTTATCTGTTCGCCTGCTGCCGCTTCGCGCATTACCTGAAGTGCATCGTCCGCGACAAGATCGGTTCTTTCCGCGAGCGCGACGATATGGAGCGCTGGTTAAACGACTGGATCATGAACTACGTGGATGGCGACCCGGCCAACTCCTCACAGGAAACCAAGTCGCGCAAACCGCTGGCCGCTGCGGAAGTACAGGTGGAAGAGATCGAAGACAACCCAGGCTACTACAGCGCCAAGTTCTTCCTGCGCCCGCACTATCAATTGGAAGGCTTGACCGTCTCCCTGCGTCTGGTATCGAAACTGCCTTCACTGAAGCAGAACGACGCCTCCTGATGTGCTGAAAGTCAGGCAGTGGGTCTGGTGACATCATTGCCGGTAATCCCCGTGATAGTTGTCACCAGGATAACCCTCAGTAATCAGCATTGGGCCATTGTCTTTTTTTAATGATGACTCGGTAATTAATACCGACAACATTCGGTATTTAATGAGGTGCATGGCACAAGGATATTAAATGGTAGTGCATCACCAAAATTTCAACTCCTGCTGCTATTACCTGAATTTTTCAACGCAACGTTAATACTACTGTTAACCCTTAATAAAGAGTGAAAATACTATGGCTATTGATATGTTTCTGAAAGTTGAAGGTGCCAGCGGTGAATCTAAAGATTCAAATCACAAAGGCTGGACCGACATTACTTCTTTCTCCTGGGGCGCTTCTCAACCAGGCAACATGAGTGTGGGTGGTGGTGGCGGTGCCGGTAAGGTTTGCTTTAACGATCTGCATGTCAACGCGCTGGTCGACAAATCAACCCCGGCACTGCTGAAACACTGCTCCAGCGGTAAACACCTGACCAAGATTGAACTGTCAGTCTGTAAAGCCGGTGGCAGCCAGGTTGAATACGTCAAAATCACTCTGGACGACGTGCTGGTCACTTCCGTGCAGTATACCGGTGCCGGCGGTGAAGACACCGTGGGCGTAACCTACTCCTTCCAGGCATCAAAAGTGAAACAGCAATACTGGGAGCAGAGCGATAAAGGTGGTAAAGGCGCAGAAAGCAGCGCAGGTTGGAATATCAAGGAAAATCGCGAAGCTTAATCTTTCCATAAAGATGCCCCTTGATTATGGGGCATCTCCTTACATAGGACGTAATGATGAATCACCCCTCTTTCCAACAATTCTGGCAATATTTCAAGCAAACACCGGGGCAAAGATGACAGCTGACTTTTATAACTGACCTCCGTTCTCAATTAACCCTTAAATATTTGCAAAAAACCCAGCATAAACTTGCTTACCAAAATAACCGCCGATTTTGGTAAGCCAGACACCGAAATAATAATTAACTGCAATATATCCTAATCAGCAGGAATGCCTTATGCGATTTTCTATTGTTAAGAATAAAAGTGGCCAGGTTCCGCCACAGAGCAGCTGCGACTTTTTACCGCCCGGCGGCACCATTGGCCGTAGCGTGGACAACAACCTGGTACTGCCGGACGAAGAGCGCGCCATCTCCCGGTTGCAGGCGATCGTACATATTTCTGCTGATGGCGAATGTCGCGTAACCAACCGTGGTAACGTCACCCGCGTGTTGCTGAACGATATCCCGCTGGAGCGTGGCCGTCAGGTGGAGCTGCAGGATGGTGACATTCTCGGCATCGACGATTACCAGATCCAGGTCACCTCCTTACAGCAAGCGGCTGCACCGCAGACTCAGCCGGCAGTGAAAAGCGCCGACACGGTGCCGGCCCCCTCATCACCGGCCGCCAAAGAAAAATCGGCAGCCCCCATCCCGAATGAGATCTGGGACAGCCTGGTAGAAGAGTTCACGCCAACCGCGACGGAGACTTCGCCCCCGGCGCCGGTTATCAATCATGACAGCCATCCGCTGCTGGAAACGGCGGAGCGCGAGATGAACCCGGCCGATCCGCTGGCACAATTGGCGGGTGACGTTGAACTGCGTCAACTACAGTCGCAGCAAACCGATCCGGCAATGTTGTTCAACACCGACATCACCTTCGAACGCGATCCTATTTTGGCCGATACCACCCCGAGTGCGCTGTTGGCCGAACAGCGCCCGACGACCAGTCAAGCTGCGTCGGTCAAACCCGCTGAGCTGGAAAAAAATGAACAGGAACTCGATCCGTTGGCGCTGTTTGGCGGTTCTTCGGCCCCTACATCACCGGACGCGTTGAACAGCAACGATCCTCTCGGGCTGCTGATGGGCAGTGCTGTCCCTCTGGCACAGCCAGAGCCTCCGACTGCGGTGCCACCACCAGCGCCCCCCTTACAGCAACCGGTGATGCCCCCCCCGGTGGAAGCACCACAACCCAAAGTCGCGCCGCAGCCGGTCGCTCAGCCGGAGCCCATGCCGCAACCAGAGCCACAGCTTTCTCCTTCAAACCTGCCGCCCCCAACGCAACCGCGTCCACGCCCGGCCAACCGCTTGGGTATCGATCCGATTGCCTATCAGACAGCGCGAGCCCAAAACGGTAGCGCACCGGCGGGGGAGCGCTTGGAAGGCCCACTGTTGGCCGCATTACTACAGGGGGTGGGTCTGGATGACTTGCAGCCACAGCCGCATTTTGATGAGCAGCAACTCCGTCAGGCCGGTCGACTGCTGAGCCTGTTTTCTCAGGGGACCGTCGCCCTGCTCTCTTCACGCTCAATCCTTAAGCGCGGCGTGAAGGCCGAGATGACCATGATCCTCGACGAGGCCAATAACCCGTTCAAACTGCTGCCCTCGGGAAAAACGGTATTAATGCAGATGTTCGGCAGCAAGATGCCGGGGTTTATGCCGCCGGAACAGGCGGTACGCGACGCACTGATCGACCTGCAGGCGCACCAGTTAGGCATGATCGCCGGTATTCGCGCCATCATCGCCGCCATGTTGCAGTCGTTTAATCCGGATCGTCTTGAAGAAGAGGCGCGCCAGGAAGGCGCTGCACCTCGTTTATCCCTGCCGGCCAGCCGTAAGGCGGCGCTGTGGGATTACTTCGTGAAAAGCTATCAACAGACCTCCGGCGAAATCGAAGACGACTTTCACACCCTGTTCGGCGAAGCCTTCCTTCACGCCTATGACGTTGAAGTGAATCAATATAAAGACTCACAGACCCAACCGGACGCGTAATGAATATCACTATAGCCTCTACCTCCAATCAGGGCGGCCGCGCCTCTAATCAGGATCAGACCGGTGAAGTGGTCGGTAACCGCGCCGCCTGTTTCGTGGTCTGTGACGGCATCGCCGGCTTTCCCGGTGGGGACATTGCCGCCAAACTGGCACACGACACCATCCTGCAAAACTTCGACGGTGAAAAACATCTGAATGCCCAGAGTATTCGCCAACACATTGCCAGTGCCAATGCCGCCATCCACCAGCAGCAGCGGCAGTCGGACGAATACGGCAAGATGGGCACCACGCTGGTCAGTCTGTTTATCGATCGCGATTACCAACTGGCTTACTGGGCGCACGCCGGTGACAGCCGTTTGTACCTGTTCCGGCGCGGCTATCTGCATTCGGTGACCACCGACCACAGCCTGATCCAGCAAATGCAGGACGCCGGCTACCAAACCAGCGGCATCAACAGCAACCTGCTGTATTTCGCCCTGGGTCTGAATGAAGAACGCGACGCCACCTATAGCGACGTGTTGCAACTGGAAGACGGCGACGTTTTCCTGCTGTGTACCGACGGTTTTTGGCACAGCTTTACCCAGTCTGAACTGGAACAATCGCTGCATATGGTCAACTCCCCCAGCGAATGGATTGCCCTGATGGAGCAGGCATGGAAGAAAAATAATAACAGCGATAACTACAGCGCTATCGCCGTCTGGATTGGCTCACCGCAGGAAACCACTCTGCTGCATTCTCTGGCGGATGCGGAGCGGTTTCTGTCCCGCGACTGAGTCAGGTACAAATTCACAGCAAGGTTACCTATGAAATACTGGATGCCCGGATTTATCGCCCTGGTGGCGATACCGGCCGCGCAGGCGGCGAATTATCGCTTGGTCTACTCCCCCAGCCAGAAGCTGGAAGTGTTTATAGACGATGTCAAAAACAGCCAACCGGCAAGCTGGTGCGGCAAAACCATCCCACTGCGCATCGTTTCGGCACAAAGCAAAGATCCCGCAGTCCTGGACGACTTCCTGCCACGCGTTGGCAACCTGTTAGCAAAGCAGTGTGCCAAAGCCAGCCAACTCCCCTGGATCCTGACCGACAAACGCGGTGAAAAACTGGCGTCCGGCGAAGCCAGCAAGGCACGGGGCTGGAAGCCGGTACACAAACAGCAGGCCGTCGAACCGGCTGCCCCCCCAGCACCGGTGATCCCCGCAGCCATGGCAGTCACCTCGCCGCAGGCAGATAGCGCACCGGTACCAAAGTTTGACCTGCCACAGGGCTGCCATTTCCGCACCTACTGGCGCGAAGAAGCCAACGGCAGCGCGCTGTTTATCCCGAGTGGCGACGCCCTGCGTTGTGGTGACGATGGCTGGTTAAACGGCAGCAGCAGCGTAACGCTACAGCAAGATGGCAAAACCGCCTCGCCGGCATTGTCGTTCTATCAAGGCTATCCGCTGGTGAAGATCAACGTTGGCGAGCGCCCCTTGAACGTTGTCAGCGCCAATGTGCAGCGGCTGCTACTCGGTGCCAACCCGCAGGCACCAGGCAGTTTCGCGCTGTTACCTTTTGCCCCGCAGCTTCACGCCTGGTCATTTAACGGTGAAGTGATTGTCGAAATGCCGCGTGAAGAAGCCGCAGACACCGCCAAAGTCAAACATCGTATTGAGCAGGCCCAGCGCGCCTGGCAACCACTGCTTACCAATCCGGCCACACCGCTGAACTTCAAGCTGGTGGAAAAGCTGGCCGACGATCGTCTTGACCCTGCCAGTGGCAGCTACTTGTCGGTAAACAACGCCACTCACTGATTATTAAGGGAAGCTCTGTGAAATCATTAACAAACATGTTGCAAGGCGGCTCGGTCAGCGCCGCTATCGGCGCAGTGGAAAATGAGATCAAAGCGCGACCGGCGGATGCCGATCTGCGTGCCGCGCTGGTGCAATTACTGTGTCTAAGCGGCAACTGGCAGCGCGCCAATGCGCAGTTGAAATCCTGGCAGGCATTGAAGCCCATCGCCCAGCCCACCACGTTGCTGTTAATGCAGTCGGTCAACGCGGAACTGCAGCGTCAGGCGGTGTTCGCCGGTGAGGCAGCCCCCGCATTGCTGCAACAAAACCAGCCCTGGTTGCAACCCATGATCCAGGCGTTGCGTCACGATGCTTTGGGCGAAGCCGAACAGGCACAGGCATTGCGCGACCAGGCTCTGGAAGCGGCACCGGCCAGTGCCGGGCAACTGACCCTGGCTGAACAGCCACAGTCCGTGGCGTTTGATTGGTTGACCGACGGTGATGGTCGTCTCGGCCCGGTTTGTGAACTGGCATTGAACGGCACTTATTACTGGCTGCCGTTCGCCGACATCGCGGAAATTCAGTTCCAGGCCCCGCAAAGTGCCGTTGATCTGGTGTGGAGCCACGCACTGGTGCGACTGAACGACGGTCGCGAGCAGGTCTGCCAACTGCCCGCCCGCTATCCCCTGATCGCAGGCAGTGATGATGCGCTGTTGCTCGGCAAACGTACCGAATGGCAAGCGCTTGGCGAAGGTCCGCACTACACCGGACAGGGCCTGAAAACCTGGCTGAGCGAGAATGATGAGTTCCCGCTACACAGCCTGCGCCACCTGAGTTTTAACGCGAGCGCCTATTGATGAACAGCAAGCGGCCAACCCAACATGATGATGGTGACCTGCGCCGTCAGGGCTATCGCTCCCGTCAGGACAGCGAACGCCTGACGTCACGCGACAAAATGCAGCCGGTGCTGCTCGACATGCTGACCGACGACGAACCGCAGAAAAAAAAGGAAGCTCAGGTACGCAACCTGGTCTCACACAGCGAACTGCGCCGCCGAGTGCTGCGCGACCTGCAGTGGCTGTTTAACTGCGTGAACAGCGAGTCCAGTCTCGATTTGGGCGATTTTCCGCAGGTACGGCGTTCAACCCTCAACTACGGCATCGCCTCGCTGGCCGGCAAACGCATGTCGGACATCGAGTGGCAGGATATTCAGCTGGCGCTGACTGAATCCATCCTCAATTTCGAACCGCGCATCCTGCCCGAAGGGCTGCAGGTGCGCTGCATTTCGGACACCGGCTCGCTGGAGCTGCACAACGTCTTGTCGATCGAAATCAAGGGACGCCTGTGGTGCGTGCCCTATCCGCTGGAGTTTCTGTTCCGTACCGACGTGGACCTGGAGAACGGCCACTTCGATCTGAAAGACATAGGGTAAGCCGATGGACAGTAAACTTTTAGACTATTACAACCGCGAGCTGGCCTATCTGCGTGAGATGGGCGCAGAGTTCGCCGAGCAGTATCCCAAAGTGGCGGGTCGCCTTGGCATGCGCGGTATCGACGTCGCGGATCCTTATATCGAGCGTTTGATGGAAGGCTTCGCCTTTCTCACCTCGCGCGTACAACTGAAGATGGACGCGGAGTTTCCGCGTTTCTCCCAGCGTCTGCTGGAGATTATCTACCCCAACTATCTGTCGCCAACACCATCAATGGCGATTGCCGAGCTGCAACCCGACAGCAACAAGGGCGATATCAGCAACGGCTTTGTGGTGCCACGCGGCACCATGATGGACAGTCAGTCGCTGAAAAAGAGTGGTATCACCTGCAGCTATACCACCGCGCACGACGTCACGCTGCAACCGGTGCGGCTGAAAAGCGTCGAACTGGGCGGCATTCCGGCCGATATTCCGTTGGCCAGCCTGGGGTTGCAACAAAGTGGCTGCGTCAGCGCGCTGCGCATCCGGCTGGAGTGCTATGACAGCGTCACACTCAACAACCTGCAGTTGGACCAGTTGATGTTTTATCTCTCCGGCCCGGACTTGCAGGCACAGCAACTACTGGAACTGCTGATGCAACACAGCGTCGGGCTGATTTGCCAGACGGTGGAAGCACAACCGCAACGGCGGGTACTGGCACTGGACGGCTTGCGGCAGGAAGGCTTTGCCGCCGATCAGGCGCTGCTGCCGAACGAGCTGCGCAATTTTGAAGGCTATCGCCTGCTGCAGGAATATTTTGCCTTCCCCGCACGCTTCCAGTTCTTCAGCGTCAATGGCATACGCCCGCTGTTGCAAAGCGTACGCGAAGGAAAAAAAGCGCTGCGGCAGTTTGAGATCCTGGTGCTGCTTGACCGCCAGGATGCGGCGCTGGAACGGGTAATCGACGTCGCCCATTTGGCGTTGCACTGCACGCCGGTGATCAATCTGTTCCCGAAAGTCGCCGAACGCATCACCGTCAGCGAAAAAAACCATGAATACCATCTGGTGGTCGATAATATTCGTCCACTTGATTATGAAGTGTTCTCTGTTCAGCGGCTCGGCGGCAGCGCCAGCGAAAAACGCTATGAGCAGGAATTCCGGCCGTTTTACAGCACCCTGAGCGCGGATGACGGCAACTACGGCGCCTACTTTTCACTGCGGCGCGAGCAGCGCACGTTGTCCGAACACGCCCGCCGTTACGGCACCCGCACCGGCTATGTCGGCTCGGAGGTATTCGTCTCGCTGGTGGATGAACGGCAGTCGCCCTGGCACAGCGACCTGAAATACCTCACTGCCGACGTACTGTGTACCAGCCGCGATCTGCCATTGATGCTGTTGCAGCAGGATCAGGGCAACTTCGTGATGCCGGACTCGATCCCGATCAAACAGGTGTCGCTGAAAAAAGGCCCGACGCCGCCGCGTCCGGCGCTGGCCGAAGGCATGATCACCTGGCGGCTGATCAGCCAGCTGCAATTGAACTACCTCAGCATGATGGACGGCGACCCGGAACAGGGGGCTGCCAGCCTGCGTCAGTTGCTCGGCCTGTACGGCAACCTGAGCGAGCCGGCGATCACCAAGCAAATCCAGGGCGTACGCCACTGTAACCTGCGCCCGGTATACCGCCGGGTCCCCGAGCCGGGGCCGATCGTGTTTGCCCGCGGTATCGCCATCGAGCTAACCGTCGATGAACAGTCGTTCTCTGGCAGCAGCCCCTACCTGCTGGGGAGCGTACTGGAGCGTTTGTTCTCCCGGCTGGTAGCGATGAACACCTTTACCGAAATGACGCTTTCCAGCCAGCAACGCGGTGAGATCGCTCACTGGCAGGCGCGCATGGGCAAAAGGACGCTGATTTGAACGCCCTCCACACCGAGGCGGAACTGACGGCACCGCCACAGATCAATGCCTTGCACCGCCTGCCGGAGGATTTCTGGCTGCGGCTGGTCAATGCGCCTTACAAGCACGATTTATTTCAGCTGTTGCGCCGCCTGGACGCCCAGGGTGGGCAGGCCTACCTGTTGGGGCGTGCCCCCCTGCCGCGCCATGAAATGCTGCGGCTGGGGCAAGAACCTTCACTGTCGTTCGCCCCGTCGACGCTGGCACAGGTCAGCCCACGGCCGCAAAGCCCGCTACACGACGTTTCGATTTTCAGCTTTGGTCTGTTTGGCCCCAACGGGCCGCTGCCGCTGCACCTGACCGAATATGTGCGTGAACGGGTCTATCACCACCAGGACACCACCCTGCTGGCCTTTGCCAACCTGTTTCACCACCGGCTGACGCTGCTGTTTTACCGTGCCTGGGCAGATGCACAACCCACGGTATCGCTGGATCGTCAGGATAACCGGCGTTTCGACCAATACCTTTCCAGCCTGATTGGCATCGGCCAGCCAGCGCAGCAGCAGCGCGACAGCATCAATGCCCATGCCAAGCATTTTATGGCCGGTCATCTGATTCGTCACAGCCGTGACCCGGAAGGTCTGAGCAAAATCTTGCAGCAGTACTTCAAGGTGCCAGTGCGCATCGTGGAAAACGTCCCACACTGGCTGCGGGTAGAACCACGTGAACAGGCGCGCCTCAAAGCAGGTCGCGGTGCTCCCCGGCTCGGTGAGTCTTCGTTCCTTGGGATTGCAGTGCGCGATATTCAGCACAAATTCCGCATCGAACTGGGGCCAATGTCGCAACAAAACTATGAACGCTTCCTGCCCGGAGCCGAACTGTGCCGGCAGTTGCGCGACTGGGTGCGCCAATATCTGGGCATCGAGTTTGTCTGGGAAGTGCGGCTGATCCTGGCGAAGGATCAGCTCAGCGGCACCCAACTCGGCGGTGCCCAGCGCCTGGGATTAAGCAGTTGGCTGGAAGATGCCCGTCACCAACGCGACCTTGACGATCTGATCTTCAGCCCCGAACCGCTGGAAAACCCGTTCTGACTATTATTTTGGCCGGAGCCACACAGCGCTCCGTCACGACCTGAGGAAAACCATGTCTGAAATCAGCCGCTCGGTATTATTTGGCAAACTCGATAGCCTGTTATTCACCTCTCTGGAAAGTGCGACGGCGTTTTGCAAGCTGCGCGGTAACCCCTACGTTGAGCTGGCGCACTGGCTGCACCAACTGATGCAGGCACCGGAGGCTGACCTGCAACAGGTGATCCGCCACTTTGCACTGGATGAGGGGCAACTGGCCCGCGACATCGTCGAGGCACTCGATCGCCTGCCTCGCGGTGCCAGCGCAATTTCCGATCTGTCCGAACATATCGACAGCGCGGTGGAGCGGGCCTGGGTTTACGGCTCGCTGAAATTCGGTGCTGCGCAGATCCGTGGTGGCCATCTGCTGCTCGGCATCCTGAAAACCTACAGCCTGCGCCACCTGCTGAAAGCCATCTCCCCCCAGTTTGATCGCCTCAACGCCGATCTGCTGATGGAGCAATTTGCCACCATCACCGCCCACTCGGCGGAAAACAGCCTGATGCCGAGCGCCCAGTCAGACACCACGCCGACGCCAGCGCAGACTGGCGGCAGCGTGTTGGCGCAATATGCTCAGGACCTGACGGCCAAGGCGCGCAACGGCGAGATTGACCCGGTGACCGGGCGTGACGAAGAAATCCGCCAAATTGTCGATATTTTAATGCGTCGCCGCCAGAACAACCCACTACTGACCGGGGAGGCCGGGGTCGGCAAAACCGCCGTGGTCGAAGGCCTGGCGCTGCGTATCGTGGCCGGTGACGTGCCGCCACAGCTGCGCGACGTCCAGCTGTATCTGCTGGATATTGGCATGCTGCAGGCCGGGGCCGGGGTGAAGGGCGAGTTCGAAAAGCGCCTGCAGACGGTGATTGACGAAGTTCAATCCAGCCCCACCCCGATCATTTTGTTTATCGATGAAATCCATACGCTGATTGGCGCCGGTGGCGCACAAGGCACCGGTGACGCAGCCAACCTGTTGAAACCGGCGCTGGCACGCGGCCAATTACGCACCGTCGGGGCCACTACCTGGTCGGAATACAAGAAATACATTGAGAAAGATCCGGCGCTGACCCGCCGTTTCCAGGTGGTGCAGGTACATGAACCGAGCGAAGACAAAGCGCTGCTGATGCTGCGCAGCACCGTCAGTCCGCTGGAACAGCACCACCGCGTGCTGCTGCTCGATGAGGCGGTGGACGCCGCCGTGCGCCTGTCGCATCGCTACATCCCGGCACGCCAGTTGCCGGACAAAGCCGTGGCGCTGCTGGACACCGCCTGCGCCCGCGTGGCGGTCAGCCAACATGCCGAGCCGGCCCAGGTGGAAGACTGCCGCCACCGCATTGAAGCACTGCAGATTGAATTGGATATCGCCCGGCGAGAAGCCAAGGTCGGCATCGGTAATCCGCAGCGCCCACAGGATATTGAAGCTCAGTTGACGCTGTTGCAGCAACAACTGGAGCAGCTCACTGCCCGCTGGCAGGATGAGTTGGCGCTGATCCAACAGATTATCGACCTGCGCGGCCGGTTGCATCGGGAAGATATTGAGGCTGAGCCGACTGATGAGTCAACCCAGGAACCACAGCCCGAGCCCTCTGCCGATGAACTGCGCGCGCAATTGGCGCAGTTGCAGCAACAGCTTGGTGACCTGCAGGGCGAGGCCCCGCTGATTTTCGCCGCCGTCGATGCCAACGTGGTGGCCGCTGTGGTGTCCGACTGGACCGGCATCCCGCTGGGTCGCATGGTGAAAAACGAGATCGACGCGGTACTGCAATTGGCGGATACGCTGAACCAACGGGTTATCGGTCAACGGCATGCACTGGATCTGATCGCCCGCCGGGTACGCACCTCCCGCGCACGGCTGGACGATCCAAACAAGCCGGTCGGGGTTTTCCTGTTGGCAGGCCCTTCCGGCGTCGGGAAAACCGAAACCGCGCTGGCGCTGGCGGAAACGCTGTACGGCGGCGAGCAGAACGTGATTACCATCAACATGAGCGAGTTCCAGGAGTCGCATACCGTTTCTACCCTGAAAGGCGCCCCTCCCGGCTATGTGGGTTACGGCGAGGGCGGTGTATTGACCGAAGCGGTGCGCCGTCGCCCTTACAGCGTGGTGCTGCTGGACGAAATAGAAAAAGCCCATCCGGACGTGCATGAGATTTTCTTCCAGGTGTTCGACAAAGGCTGGATGGAAGACGGCGAAGGCCGCCACATCGATTTCCGCAACACCATCATTATTCTGACCTCTAACGTCGGTACCGATTTGATCGCCGGATTGTGCAGCGATGCGGACCTGATGCCGGAGCCGGAGGCACTGAGCGGTGCCCTGCGCGAACCGCTGCTGTCGGTATTCCCGGCGGCGCTGCTCGGCCGCTTGCTGGTCGTGCCTTACTACCCGCTGACCGACGCCACGCTGGGCAATATCGTGCGCCTGCAACTGGGCCGAGTGCAGCGCAGACTGGCGGAGAACCACGATATCGTCTGTACCTTCGACGATGCGGTGATCGAACAAATCGTCAGCCGCTGCACCGAGGTGGAGTCCGGCGGCCGCATGGTCGACGCTATTTTAACCAACACCCTGTTGCCGCAGATCAGCCACACCTTACTGACCGGCGGCGCCAACGATCAGCGCTATCGCCAACTGCATATCGCGCTGCAGCAAAACGAATTTATTTGTCAATTTCAGGCATAACGCCGCGGCCGCCGGTCTGGCGGCGATTGTTCACAGAGAGTCATCATTATGTCGGGAACCGGGGTAAGCAAACCGAATTCAAACAGCCTGCCAAACGGCTATAGATTTAATGAATTCGAGATCAAGGAAGCTATCGGCGAAGGCGGTTTCGGCATCGTCTACCGCGCGTACGATCATCAACTGGAACGCACCATTGCCATCAAAGAGTACATGCCGACCTCGCTGGCCATGCGTAATGACGATCTGAGCGTCGGGCTACGCGGCGAGCGTTTCAGCAAAACCTTCCAGGCCGGGTTAAACAGCTTTATTCAGGAAGCCCGCCTGTTGGCGCGTTTCTCTCACCCAGGGTTGCTGCACGTACTGCGCTTTTGGGAAGAGAACGGTACCGCCTACATGGGCACCCAGTTTTACAGCGGTACCACCCTGAAGAACCTGCAAGCGCAGCAACCGGAGAAAATCGACGAGGCCTGGATCCGCAGACTGTTGCCACCGCTGTTCAGCGCCATCAACACCATCCATCAGGAAGGTTACCTGCACCGCGATATTTCGCTGGATAACATTCAGATCCAGGAAAACCAGCTACCGGTGCTGCTGGACTTCGGCTCAGCGCGCAAAGAGATCGGCAACCTGTCCGACGAAACAGAAATCATGCTCAAACCGGGCTTCGCGCCGATTGAGCAATACACCGAGAACAGCGACGGTGAGCAAGGCCCCTGGACCGACATTTACGCTCTGGGTGCCGTGCTGCATACGCTGATCGTCGGTTCACCGCCGCCGGTCAGCGTGGTGCGCAGCATCGAGGACAGCTACCAACCGCTGACCGAGCGTCGCCCGGCGGGCTATTCACTGGAACTGCTGCGCACTATCGACCATGCGCTGGCGTTGAAACCGGAAGACCGGCCACAAACCATCGACGAAATGGCCGAACTGCTGCATCTGCCGATTGCCGATGAAAACGAAATCATCAGCACCCCAGCCGCCGCACCGGAAAATCTGCTGGTAGCCACCAATCCGGCCGCCGGTGCCGCAGCGGCAGGCACCGTGACCGCGCACGGCATGAAGCTGACACGCCCGATGATGGCAGGTGCAGGCGTGGCGGCTTTGCTGGTGATCGGCGTCATCACCTGGCTAAGCGGGGCCGACAGTACCCCAGCCCCAATAGCGGCCAATACGCCAGAAAGTGCAGCGGTGGATAAACCCGTAACGCAGCCACCAAGCGCACCACAGACGGCGGCCGAACAGCCGCCTGCAGCCCAGACCACTCCGGCACCACCGCCGGTGGCACTGGTGTATTTCAAACTGCAACCCGGTGAGCAGGTCAGCCTGGACGGCAAACCCCAGCAGGTGACCCCAGGCGACAACGGCTTTGCCCGCCTGAATTTGGCACCGGGCAGCTATCAGCTGGAAATCCGCCATAACGATCAATTACGCCGTCAGCAGCTCAGCATCGAGAACGCCGGCACCTGGCTGGTCAACCCGGTTGCAGCAGGCTAAACCCCGCTTATCCGGCCCGTCACCGCGGGCCTTCACCGTATTTTCATGAGATTGACGCATGCGTCATTCACAGAGGACGTTCTCATGTTGGATCGTATTATTGCGCATACGCCACTGGGCCAGGAGTCATTGCTGTTTCGTTCGCTGGAGGGGACTGAAGCCCTTTCCACACCCTTCGATTTCGCCATCGAACTGCTGAGCAAAAACGCCCGCCTCGACCGCAAGGCGCTGTTGGGTCAACCCCTGACGCTGGAGATCCCGACCCAGGGTTTTCTTGGCCCACCCCGCTACCTGAACGGCAAGATCACGTCGATCGCCGTCAGCAGCGAAGAGATCGGCGGTACTCGCTATGCAGTGTATAACCTGCACGTGCAGCCGGATCTGTGGCCGATGACCAAGGACCGTAACTTCCGCATCTTCCAGGAACAGACGGTGCCACAGATCGTCAAAACTCTGCTGACCGAACATAATGTGCAGCTGGAAGACCAGCTCACGGGCGACTACCGTCTGTGGGGCTACTGCGTGCAATACAACGAGAGCAGCTTCAACTTCGTCAGCAGGCTGATGGAACTGGAAGGGATCTATTACTATTTCAAACATGAGATGGGTAAGCACACTCTGGTATTGGGCGATGCGCCCCACCATCATCAGCCCTATCCCGGCTACGAGATGATCCCTTACCATCTGACGCCGTCTGGCGGCAGTACCAGTGAAGAAGGCATCAGCCAGTGGACCCTGTCCGATCACGTCACGCCGGGTATTTACAGCCTCGACGATTACGACTTCCGCAAACCCAATGCCTGGCTGTTCCAGGCCCGTCAGAACCCTGCCTCACCGACACCGGGCCAGATTGACGTTTACGACTGGCCGGGACGCTATACCGAGCATCAGCAGGGGGAATTCTACGCCCGTATCCGTCAGGAAGCCTGGCAGGCCGAGCATCAGCAGATTGAAGGCACCGCGACCGCATTGGGCATTGCCCCCGGCAGCACTTTCACGCTGTATAACGCCCCGCATATCGACGACAACCGGGAATACCTGACGCTGCAGGCTAAATATCAGCTGAGGGAAAACCGCTACGCCAGCGGCGACGATCAGCACAGCGAACACCGTATCGATTTCACCGTGCTGCCGGCGGATATCCCCTGGCACCCGGCGCAACGGGCAAGTTGGCCGAAAACTCACGGTCCGCAGACGGCAAAAGTGGTCGGCCCGGCCGGTGAGTCGATCTGGACCGACAAATACGGCCGCATCAAGGTGAAATTCCACTGGGATCGCTTCGGGCCCAAAGACGACGGCAGCTCCTGCTGGGTGCGCGTGTCCAGCGCCTGGGCCGGCCAGGGTTACGGCGGGGTACAGATCCCGCGCGTCAACGACGAAGTGGTGGTGGACTTTATCAATGGCGATCCGGACCGCCCGATCGTGACCGGCCGCGTGTATAACGACGCCAGCATGCCGCCCTGGGCGCTGCCGGCCGCCGCGACCCAAATGGGCTTTATGAGCCGCACCAAGGATGGCACCGCCGACAACGCCAACGCCCTGCGCTTTGAGGATAAAGCCGGTTCGGAACAGGTGTGGATCCAGGCGGAACGCAACATGGACACCCAGGTAAAGAACGATGAAAGCCATAGCATCGATAAGAACCATACTCATTTCGTTGGTGCTAATGAGGAACAGCGGGTTATCGAAGACCAGACTATTGCAGTTAAAGGCCACTCAACCATGCTGACTGAGCATACGCGTACAGATAATGTTGTCGGCGCATTAGTTATTGGTTCTGGTACATCGATTCGTCTTGAATGTGGCAAAAGTGTGTTGGAACTGACCAAAGATGGCGACATTAATATTACCGGTGTTAATTTTAATATTACCGTTGACCAATCTGGCGAAATTAACACATCCAGCGGTAAGCTAAATCTCAACCCTTCGAGTGGCCAGAAGAAAACCGATGCGCCAGGCGACAAACATCAAAAAACAATACAAAGTCAAATAGACAGTTTTTTCTCGCAGGAAGAAAAGTAATACAGGATATTGAATGAGTCATTATTTAACGCAAGAAGCCAGCTTCGAACTGCCCGACGCATTTAAAGACCGGACAATGAACATTTTCACACTCAGCGAAAACAACGCCAGTGAATTTACCTTTGTTGTTTCACGTGCTAATGCAACCGTAGAGGATACGCTGCAAAAAGTTGCTGCGCGGTTGACTCAGGATCTTCAGACCACTGTTCAAGGGTTCGAGTTGATATCCTCATCTCATGGGGATATAAATCACCAGCCATCCATAGAGCTTTTTTACCGATTCAAGTCTGCAGAAGCACTAATCTGGCAAAAGCAGAATATCGTTCTGCTGAAAGATGAGCTACAAGGCAGAAAAATAGTTTGTTTTATTGGCACCTGTCAAAATAGCTTCAATGATTACTATGACAGACAGTATAAAGGGATTATTGCCAGTATTGTTTTCAATGAAAAAGAGGATGACACTCATGTTCCCGTCATGCTTGCGACCGACTCCATTGGCAATTTTTTTGTATTTGACACCGACAGTAAAGAACTTTCCGTATTCACGGCTATCAGCGAACTTTATCAACATATCGACCTGAAAAGGGCATTAAACGGCAGCTACCTGTTTTACCACTCACTGGGTGAGCCGTTGCATATTGCCCCTGTAGTTACCAACAGTTCCGCTGAGTTTACTCGTTATGCACTGTGGACATCCTCTCTCGAGAGCAACCAGCATCTTTCATCGATACTGTTGCTTTGCCGCTCTGTTAATGGGCCACAAGAACTAAACAATCCCGGGCAAATTGCGGAGTATCTTCGGACCGCCAGGGAGTCCTAGCCCATGAGTGAACTTGGTGCAGCACGAGAGCTGGATGAAATAGCCCATACGGCCTCCCAGGGCTGGATGATCGCCGGGTTGATTGGTGGCGCGATTGTCGGTGCCGCACTCATCGCCGTTACTGGTGGCACGGCTGCGGTCGCTGTCGCCGCCGTAGTGGCAGGCGCTTCTGCCGGAGGCGGGCTTGGTGAAGTGCTGGGCAGCATGTCCTGGGCACCTCGGCATGTCACCGGGGTACTTGCCGATGGCTCGCCGAATGTCTACATCAATGGTAGACCTGCCATACGCGCGCATATCTCAACAGGAGAATGCAGTGAAGATGGCCCGGCCAAAAAGGTCGTTGCCCAAGGCTCAGCCAAAGTCTATATCAATGATTTCCCTGCGGCCCGTATCAATGATTTGCTGGCATGTAGCGCCGAAATTCACACGGGTTCACCTAACGTCATTATTGGCGGAGAAAAAGAGCAAACGGATGATATTGAACCAGAGATCCCCGACTGGGTGAACTGGACGCTGCTTGCGGCGGGAGCCGCTGCCGCTGCCGTACTCGCCACCCCTGCCATAGCCATACTGGGTACGCTGGGCGGATTGGGGGGCGGTTTCGCAGGCAGTTTAATTGGCGGTGTTTTCTTCGGTGAAGGCAGCGATGGTCAGAAATGGTCAATGCTGGCGGGAGGATTCGTCGGCGGATTTGCCGGCGGGAAAGGCGGTGCTAAGTTTGATGCATTCAGGCAAACAAAAGCAGTTAGTGCTCGTCGTGCTTACTTAAATGAAAAGTTTGAAAGAACCGGAGATATTAATAAAGACATTAACATCCGTGAAAATAGAGAGATCGCGACTAATTTCATGAGAAAAGATGGAGTTCGTGAAAGCTCTATTGACGATTATTTAATGGGGATAAACCTTGAGAACAGAGTTTCTGTTGAAGCTATCAGCCCAGGGAAGATCGCCTATCAAAATCAATCACCCGGTAACTGGCAAGGAAATTGGTATTCAATGGATGCAAACACACCGCCAACAAAACTAGGAATTAATCCTGAAGGACAAATTCGTGGTACCGATCTTATCGTACCAAAAGAGGTGAAAGCCTACCAATCACAAAATAAAGTTGAAATGTTAAGAAGTACTGCAACACCAGCTCTCGACAACTGGTCTGTGCCAGCCAAACCTTTTCAGACGGAGGGCGGTGGTATACAATGGTTTTCAACAAATAAAGATACGTGGGTTCTAAAAAATGATTAATGACACGGCTATTGATTACATAAATAGAGCATTGGCTTTAGCGAGGGTTCGTCATGCTGAAATTTTAGCTGCCAAAAACAATGGCGGTTTAGAACCTATGTATAACTCTATAGTTCAACAGCTAATTTACTTGAAAAACGTTGTAACGGGACAAGAAAAGGACAAAAGTAAACTTAAAGAATTCACAATGGGTTTATATGCGGCAAAAGAATTTGAAGCATCCGATCCTGTGTTTGCCGATCGAATTTTTAGCGCATCTTTCATAGCGCACCAAATAAGAAAGGGATTGAAAATAAAACTACCACATGAAGTGGAATCTGATTACTACGAAAGGCAGAAAAAACTAAGGAATGAACACCCTAATGATTTTTAGGGTTAATATTAGCCAGTAACTGATAACACAAATAATGCATAAAGCAACCATTAACTATTTAAACGAGGCTTTGTTGATTCTCAAGTAAAGACAGACCAAAATTGAGAATGGAATATGCCCCTTTAAAGCCCAATTTGCCTACATCTGGAGAAGAGCAGAATAGCAAACCAGAATGGCTCAATACACCTCCCTGATTAATTCCAGATTTAGGTAGGTTGGTTATTTAGAAAAGCAAGATCATATAAATACATAATTAATATAACCAAGTGAACACTCCATCCTTTTCTTAATATCCAAACACATTATAAAAATAGATAACCACCCTATCTCATCAATAACTGTTTGATAAAAATCGCTCATTAATTTATTCATAAATTTAAAAACCTGTGATAGTGCGACTTCTCTGCGCTGCACAACCAAGCTCACCCTAAAAACCAAAGGAGAGATACCCACCTATAGCCGTTGCAATCACCATTAATATTTAGTTCAAACTTAATTCCGGGTATGTTGGCAATATGCTGCCAACTGCCCAGAAGCACCACCTCACTTATTGGCCTTGATGGATATAAATCCGCTTCGCCAATGCAAATTAATCAATTTCATATAGGTATCAAAATGGCAATTGACTCATTTCTGAAGGTTGACGGGGTTACTGGTGAATCTAATGATTCTAATCACAAAAATTGGACTGATATTCTGTCATTCAACTGGGGGGCGACCCAGTCAGGCAATATGGCCGTAGGCGGTGGCGGCGGGACAGGGAAAGTAAATTTCAAGGATTTGGAGGTGCAGGCACTTATCGATAAATCTACACCGGCCATTCTGAAGTTTTGCTCCAGCGGTAAACATGTAACCAAAGTTGAACTTTCTATCTGCAAGGCCGGGGGGACCCAGGTCGAATATACCAGGATCGTGCTGGAAGATGTCCTGGTCAGTATGGCGGACTTTACCGGTGTTGGGCACACCGACAATATCCTGGTTAAATATCGCTTCCAGGCTTCCAAGGTCAACCTGCATTACTGGGAGCAAAGCGCCAGCGGAACCAAAGGTGCAGAAACCAAAGCCGGTTGGGATATTAAACAGAATAAAGAGATTTAAACGAGGGCAGCACTATGGCAGACCCAACGCTGGCGATAGACAATCTGCTCAACGACCTCTCGGTATACAATGCTGACGAGCTGCGGATAATTATCGCCTTTGTTAATGAGCTGGATAATACAGCGCTCAACCAGTATGAGAATGACTCCGAACGGGCAATCATGTCCAGTTTCGAACGATTGCGCCAGAGCAGTGATGCTCAGCGCAATGGTGGAGAAGATAACACCAACGAGATGGAAATGGGGCTATTAAATCATGGCAACAATACCACTCTGCAAGAAAACTCTGGTTTCTTCCAAAAATATAAAACCTCGTTGCGGGGTTATGGAGGCAACGTCTATAACGACAGGCAAAAGAGTAACTATGATTATGCCGCCAAGGCAATAGGTGCCGTCGGTGCATTATCGGGCGCGGGGGCTACCTATGCAGCGATCGCCGCCGCTCAGGCAGCAGACACGCTGATGACCAATATCTATATCCGGTATGCCATGACGACGATCGGCGCGACCGGCATCGTCAGTGCCGGCCTGTTAATGCTCAGAAACACCTTGTCCGAGCGTCAGCAGACGGATAATAAAGACTTGCTGGAAGCCACCAAAAGAACGGCCAAGGCGAGGATCAAGCTGATTGAGTTCGTTAACGAAACGCGGATAAAAATCATCAAGGATGAAGAAAAATGCCGCAGTAATGCCGAGCTCTATATGGGCCGGCGTTATACGGACCAGGCCAGGGGCAGAGCGGATCCGAATCTGGATCGCATCGAAACTCTGTTATTTACCACCCTGAACGAACGATCCGCGCCGTTACAAGCCAAAATCCTGTTAACCAGCGAGCAGCAGTATGTCTCGGTAATCAGCGATAGCGGCACGACGGATATTTCAAAGGCGCATATGAAGTTAATGTATGAAATCGCCAGTACCTTCTAGCAGATAATATAGGGAACTGAACCCGGTATTCGCCGGGTTCAGCCCCTTTTCTCTCCCTGACGCCTCAGCATTTCCCTTCCCTGCACCGCAAACTCAGCCTTTTTTCACCGTTTGGTAAATATCCAGGTCAAAGATACCGTTCAGGCACCGATCTCGGTTCGCACATCCAGCAGTTCCGGGAAAAAGGTCAATTCCAGCGCCTTTTTCAGGAAGTTGACGCCGCTGGAACCGCCGGTGCCAGTTTTAAAGCCTATAATCCGCTCCACCGTTTTCATATGGCGGAAACGCCACAGGTGGAAGTTCTCCTCGATATCCACCAGCTTCTCGGCCATTTCATAGGCTTCCCAATACTTTTGCGGGTGGTCGTAGATCTCTTTAAACGCCGGTAGCAGGTTCGGGTTACGCTGGTAAGGCTGGGTCCAGTCACGTTCAATGCACTCCTGCGGAATGGGCAGGCCATAGCGTGACAGATAGAGCAGGTATTCATCGTACAAACTCGGTGCCTCGAGGATCGCCTTCAGCGCGGCGTGTTTATCTGCATCGTTGCTGAACACTGCCAGCATGGCGGCATTCTTGTTGCCCAGCAAAAACTCAATCGAGCGATACTGATGGGATTGGAAGCCCGATGAGTTGCCCAGCACGTCACGGAACTCAACGTATTCCGACGGTGTCAGGGTTTCCAGCACCGCCCATTGCTCAAACAGTATACGTTGGATCTGCTTGACCCGGGCCAGGATTTTGAAGCAGTGGCTGAGTTTGTCCTGCTGTACCAGCATCCGCGCCGCCTGCAGCTCATGTAGCATTAACTTCATCCACAGTTCAGAGGTCTGGTGCTGCACCACAAACAGCATCTCATCATGATGCTGCGGGTTGGACAACGGATGTTGGCAGTCCAGCAGTTGGTCCAGGCACAGATAGTCACCGTAGCTCATGCGTTTGGAAAAGTCGGTGACAATCGCGCTTTCTAATTCCCGTTTGTTCATCTGTTCTCTCCGCTGCGCTCACGACCGGAAGCGGTGTGTAGCGTGCTGCAAACAGAAAACATAGTACAGAACCCCCAGCCCTGAAGGACTATCAAGCAGAGTTGCCACGCAGATCTCAGGCTGGGTAACAACGCTTTCATTCAATGGTTTTTTCTGCTCATCCCCGCTGCGGTGATCAACGGGAATGAGCCAGGTATTTATTCCTGCGCGGATGAAGATTTGGCGGCAATATAATCCCGCCGCATAACCATAAACGACCGCTCAAAAGTAATCACCGTCTCACCGGTGGATTTGATACCCAGGGTTTCTACCGTGACAATGCCTTTATTCGGCTGGGATTTTGAAGGACGTTTTGCCAGGATTTTACTGGTGGCATACAGCGTATCGCCGACAAAAAGCGGATCTTTCAAACGCACTTTTTCCCACCCCAGATTAGCCACGGCTCGGGCAGACAAAGCTTGCACGGTCATGCCGCTAACCAACGCCAGGGTAATGCTGCTGTTCACCAATACGCGGCCATATTCAACCTGAGCGCCGTAGGCCTGATCGAAATGCAACGGGTGCTGGTTCATGGTCAGCAAGGTTAGCCAGGTGTTGTCGGCTTCGGAAAGCGTGCGCCCCGGCCAGTGTTTGATGGTCATGCCGGGTTCGAAGTCCTCGTAGTCGCCACCGTGTTCTTCAACGTACTCATTTTCGCCAACTCGTCTTAGCATGGTTTCTTCTCTGTGGATGGATAGAGTGCGATCGCGGCGGCCGTGTCTTCAATCGCCAGCCCCACACTGCGAAACAAGGTTGTCTGCCCTTCGCCCGCAGCAGACTCGCCAAGAATGACGGCGCCAAGTTCATTAAGATCTTCAGGCTGGAGGTAACCCTGCGTGAGGGCGGTTCGCACCTCTCCCGCGTCCTCCCTGGCGGCAGCGGCGGTTTCCACCACCACAAACGCCGTTTTCAGCAAGGCCGGATCAACCTCAACAGCCTCTTCATGGGTGCCGCCGATAATATTCAGATGCGCCCCCGGCGTTACCCAACCGGCCTCAATCAAGGGTTTGGAAGATGAGGTTGAGGTGGTGGTGCAGATGATATCCGCCCCCCGCACGGCTTCGAACACGCTCTGGCAAATGGCAATCTCTGCCGTCGTCACCGTTCGCGCCCACTGCACGAACAGATCGGTCCGGGCTGGCGTACGGGAAAAAATTCGCACCTTGTGGATCGGGCGTACGGCAAGCATTGCCAGCAGCACTGCCCGGGCCTGTACCCCAGCGCCCAGAATGGCCAGGTTCCCGGCATCGGCATTAGCACACAGCTCGGTTGCCAAACCGGCCACTGCGCCGGTGCGTACTGCCGTTAGGCTTGCACCATCAAGTAATGCCAGCATCTGACCGGTATTGATGTCGGTCAGCACCACCACGCCGTGGATCAGCGGCAGCCCTTGGGCGGAGTTACCCGGCGTGAGCGTGGTGATTTTGACGCTGGCGACACCGCGTTTCAGCCAGCTGGCCGGGCTGACCAGCATCTCTGAACGGCCATGATCCAGTAAGGTGCGCGGCGGCGATTGTTCTTTACCGCTGCGTAAATCCTGGAACACGTCACTTAGGGTCGTCATCACCTGTCGCAGACGATCACCTCCTGCCATTTCAGCGGCGTCGATGATTGGCAGGGTCATGAAGCGGCCCTCTTCAGCTCGGCGACGACCTCAACAATCAGGTCTTCCTGCCCGGCAATAATTTGTCGCCGTCCCAGTTCGAAGAAAACATCGCGCGCATCCACTCCAGCGTTGCAGGCATGGTTTAGCACCGGGTTTTTGAAACCGGAAAAAACGCCGGCCAGACCGCTGACGATGCCCAGAGAGTCGATCATTGGCGGAACCACCATTAACTCTCTGGCGGCAAGATCGGCGGCATCAAGAAAATGATAGAGATCGATGCCGGTGTTGAAACCCAGACGCTCCAATACCGGGATCAGCACTTCCAGTTGGGTATTGCCCGCCCCGGCACCGAACCCACGAGCGCAGCCGTCAATAATACCGGCGCCTGCCTGAACGGCGGCCAGTGAATTCGCCACCGCCATACCCAGGTTGTTATGTGCGTGGAAAATCAGCGGTACCTCTACCTGCATGCGCATGGCAGTAATACGTGCGGTGACATCCTGCGGCAAGAGACTGCCGGCCGAATCCATAATGCCGACCGCCTGCGCGCCGTAACCCACCAATAACTCGGCCTGGTCAGCCAACTCGGCCGGGGTGGCCATATGGCTCATCATCAGCACCGCATGAGCCTCCGCGCCCTGCTCCCGCAGCCAGCCCAGATGGCGTTCGGCCAGCGTAGCCTCGGTACAATGGGTACCAATGCGCACTACATCCGTGCCGTAAGCCAGAGCTTTGGACAAGTCGGCGATGGTGCCCCAACCGGGCAACATGAATACCCCCATCTTGCTGTTTTGCAAAGACTCGCGCACGGTGGTCAGCATCTCTTCGTCACTCAATGCCGCACGCCCCACCTGATAGGAGGAAGCTCCCAGCCCGTTACCGTGGCCGACTTCAACTATCGCAACGCCGGTTTTGTCTGCCGCAGTGGCGTAGTTTCGCAACTGTACCGCGGTGAGTTGGTGCTTGACCGCATGCTGGCCATCGCGCAGGGTTGAATCGTTAATGAGAATAGTCATTGGCCACCTCCGCTTTATTTCGATAGTACGCATACTGTTCGGCGACCAGAATGGCAGCGGAATTAATCAGGTCCAGGTTGCCTGCATATACAGGCATGACCTTGCTGCTGGCAGTCACCTCCAGCGAGATTGACGCTCGCCCTTCGTTCACTTTGAGTGCCGTTAACCTATAGCCCGCCGAAAACTCCCGCACCGCCGCCGCCGCCGCAGTGACCACCGGGGTTATCTGTTCTGCCGTCACGCCGGGGATATCAGCAAAAATAGTGACCCTGAACATGGCTGGCGGCGTTGCCGGACTGATATTTAGGATCGCCTTGGTATTTGCCACGCCAGTGAAAGCGCTCAGCGCAATCTGGGTGGTTTCTACGTATTCATCGATGTTGACTCGTGTCGCTCGCCCCAAAATATTGCTGGCTACGGTCGCCACCACCTCGATGTCGTTCATTTGGAAATGTCGGCTCAGGGCATGCAGGATGGGGATCGATGCCTGCCCACCGCAACTAATCAAACTGACATTGCGATCGGTCAGGGCTTCGGTACCGGTGACCGTGGGGACGATCATTTTCCCCAGGTGGCTGGGGGTCAGGTCAATCAGCAACGTCCCCAGCGGGCGTAGCAGCTCCCAGTGTTTGACATGTGACATGGCATTGGTGGCATCGAACACCACATCGAATGGCTTGGGGGCAGCCAAAATGGCGTCGATACCGCCAGCGCTGATCGGGCAGCCCAACTGAGTGGCGACAGCCAAACCGGCTGAATCCTTGTTGCGCCCTGCCACCAGCCCACAATGCAGCCAGGATGAGCGATATATTTTATTGACCAGATCCATACCTATGGCGCCGGTCCCTATTACGGCAACGGAGAGCGTCATGAGTTGCTCCTGTTAAAACGCGCAGCCCAGGCCTGGCCTAATCCCAGGGTGGTATGGGCCATGCGGGCGAAAGGTGGCCCCACCATATGACCATCCAGCAAGGCAATGCCCCCTTGCGCAGCCTTGACCGCCTCGGTGATGCGGCGCGCCGCCAATAACGCGCCCTCGTTAGGCCGTAACGCTGAATTGATAGGCTCAAGTTCACTGGGGTGAACGGTAGCTTTGCCATGGAAGCCCAGATCCCTGATGTTCTGGATTTCGTTAGCCAGCACCTCTGGTTCAGAAAGACGATAGTTGGCGGTATCAATGCAACCAATGCCGTGTCTGGCACTGGCCAGAACCATCGCCTGACGTGCCGCCAGCATCCCCGACCAGGTGATGGGCACGCCCAGCGTGGCCGCCAGATCCGCAGAGCCAAAAATCAGGCCATCAGCTACGGCCGCGACGGCATCGAGATCGGTAATGGCTTCAACGGTCTCTATCGTCAGATAAATCTCCGGATATTTGCCCGCAGAAGCAAAAGTCTCACGCAGAAAAACCACCTCTGCTGGTGACCTGACCATCGACATGACGATAAACCCCGGCGCGGTGTCGCCGCCACAAAGCATCACCAGGTCATGCAGCGCATCAACCGTACCCAGCGCGTTGATGCGCACGGCAATATTCGCCGACGGAGGGGCATTATCAAGCGCGGTGCGGCAGATGATCCGCCCTTGTGCCTTCGACGGGCCGGGAACCGAGTCTTCCAGATCGATCAGGTGGACATCGGCGTCATAAGTCAGCGCCTTGACGACCCGGTTGAGCGACAAGGCAGGCGTATACAGAATGCTGCGCGGAATGGCGCGTGTGTTAACCGTCATTGGGGAGCCCTTACTTCAGCCAGTATTTTGCACAAACGGCGAATTTGATCTTCTGTTTGCCCGGCACGCATCATGACCCGCAGACCGGCAGTGCCTTTGGCGACGATCGGGAAGAATACCGGTGAGACATAAAAACCGGCTTCAATCACCTGGCGCCCTTCGCTGATCACCGTCTCATCGCTCATCGGCACCAATCGGATCGGGTAAGTATTGCCGCTCTGCTCGGTCGGGATTAGGGAGTCGAACAGCGCGATGTTGTCGTACAATTTCTTTTGCAGCATCGGTAGCTCTGCCGTGCGGTGAATTTCAGCAGAGGCCAGACTGGCACCGATGGCCGCGGTGTTCAGATTTTGCGAATAGTTAAGCCCGCCGCCAAAGCGCTCGACCAGGCGCAACATCGGTTGTGAATAGCCGTTGAGCAGTATTGCTGCCCCACTGGTGCCGAAAGCCTTGTTGAGCGTGACCACCATAACGGTGTTCTCATTCAGAGCCGGGCTGTGTGAGCGAACGTAACCGATCCCACGTTCGCCATAGGCGGAAATAGAATGTGAATCATCGTAGAACACCATCAGGCCGTATTTGTCCTGCAGTTCGGCCAACTCTTTAACCGGCGCATAGCCGCCCAGGCTATCGCTGCCGTCAACCACGTAGCAAACCCGCTGGTATTTCTTGCAGCAGTCCTTGATGAACTCCAGATCGTGGTAATTGCTGGTGACAACCTCGGTTTCATCGGCACAGGCGGGTTTTGCCGCCGCCAACGACACATGAGCATGTTTATCGAAGATCATTAACGGCCGAACACCGTTACCCAAATGCCCCGAGGCGATCAGCGGCAACAGTCCCCCACTGATGCTGCTGGCCGACACGCCGCTGAGAACATCGGCCTGGAACAGTTCACCGAGCGATGCCTCCAGCTCTTTCAACACCGGAAGCTGGACCCGGCTACGGGCGATACAGTGATCCAGCACGCCGTAGCGACGTACCGCGTCGATAGCCCCTTCTATCACCCTGGGATGGGAGTCCAGATTCAGGTAAGAACAGCAGCTAAAATTGACAAATTGATGACCACCCGGGGTGGACAGCAGATCGTTTTCGAGTCCGGCGACGATCCCTGCGAGTCCGTTTTGTTCTGACATATCCCAGAAGGGATTACCAATACCGATAGCTTTGTCGTTGTTGCGATATTGGTTGGTTGGCATGATCTTCTTGCGGCTGGTCATCAAATTCCTTCCTTCTTGGCAGGTTCGGGTTGATAGTTATAAATGCCTTTGAATTTACGGTAGGCGGCCGTGTAGAGTGCGGAATACAAAACATAAGGCCTGCGCAGGATTTTCAGATCCCACAACCAAAAGTTAACGTTGATATTCAGGTCGTCTAACGATTCGGCCTGATGCCACCAGCCCAGTGGCAAATACAGCATTTCACCGGGCTCCAGAATAAAATCGCGGCGCTGCGGGGATTTCGCTGCCAGCCGTGGAAAACGCTGTGGGTCAATATTGTTAAAATCGAAGGCCTGCGATTTGTCGCCAAATCCCTTTAGGATAGATCGCGGGTAATAATCGCGTCGGCCGGGCGGATAAAGGATGAATCGTTTTCTTCCCTGCAGGGCGATATTAAAGTTTTCGAGTTCATCGAAGTGACTTTGGGTAAATACACCGTGGTAACTTATCCATAAATTGGCCGCATTCAGACCACGACGAGAAGCCAGTAGCGAAAATGCATCGAAACCGAGAAGAGTATTGATGTCTTCTGGCCGGTGCATAATATTGGAAACCACTCGGTACCAGGTGCTGTTGTCTCGTCGGTATTCTTCATTTTCCAAAAAGCCACGGAGTTGAATTTTCGTGGTCTGCCATCGCTCGGTATTTTCCTTATTACTCGCCTCCCGGAATAATGTGACATTGTCATCACCTAACCGTTGAGCAATAAGGTCATTAGCGCTATTGCTGGTATCAAGCGGTAAATCAGTAATAATCACAGGAACGTCGGCTCGGAAAATAGCCTCCACTCCCATAGCGACAAATTCATTAAAGCTAATACGTGGAACGGGAATACCCGTGGTTAACTGGTTCACGATGGCCGTTTTCCTGTCTCGGTAATAAGAGTGAAATAACTCGCTTAAATAGGGCTTGGCATTGATTTCTTACTGAGTAGTGATTGGCTGAACAGACTGGCTAATAAGGCGAGCATGCCGGCGGCCAGAGCGATCCAGGCGACCTGGGCAGCCCCTGTTTGATCTGAAAGTTGCCCGCCGACCGAGACGCCGAAGGAAAAACCCAGCCACCCGGCGCTTGAAAGCCAGGAAAAACCTTCGGATAAACAGCCTTTCGGCGTTAACGATTCCAGCAGGTTACTGCAGGTGATTAGCAACGGTGCCACCGACAAACCGGCGATAAACGCAGACAACCCCATAACCAGCGGGGAACTGGTGAGAACCAGGGGAACAGTACCTGCGCAAAGCGTGGCGGAAGTGAGCAACAGCAGCCGGGGCTGCGGTATAGACCAGTTCATCGCACCATAGCACAGCCCCCCGACCAGGCTGCCCCCGGCGCAAATAGACAACAGCACGCCGGCGAGAGTGGGATTACCCACCTCTTTGGCAAAGGCGATCATCATCACATCAATCGAGCCAAGGAAGATTCCCACCGCCGCATAGGAGACCATCAGACTACGCACCCAGACCATGCTAATAGCTCTGCGGTTTTTTTCGTCGACCTTCTGCACAATCACCGGCTCTGAACGCCGATGCAGCACCAGCGCCATCGACCCACTGAAAGTGAAGATGGCACATAAAACCAACCCTGCAGCGGGGTGCAATACCGTGGCTAACACAATGGCGACCAATGGGCCCAACAAGAAAATAATCTCGTCGAGGACGGTTTCTAAAGCGTAGGCAGTTCGCAGAGCCTCATCGGTGACCATCGCCGCCCAACGGGTACGAATAAAACCATCAACCGGTACTGATGAACAGCCAATAGCAATAGCAGCGGCCATAATTAGCCATAAATGGGCATCAAGAAACACCAGTGCAATCAGTAAAGCTATGGCGATAACATGACAGCAACTGGTAACAATAAGCACTTTTCGCTGGCTGAATCGGTCAGCAAAGCCACCCAGTATCGGGCTGGCCAAAGCCTGGGTAATCATTAAGGCTCCGGCGACGGTACCTGCAATCCACAGCGAATTGGTCGTGGCAGAAAGCAGCATAATGCAACTGATAGATCGCATCGCTACTGGAAAGCGCAACAATAGCCCAAATAACGAAAGCGCTGCATGTCCGGGGCCGGACAGTAATCGGGTATAGGAGCCAAAACTGAATTTAGACTCAACGGCATTTGTTTCCATAAGGACTCTCGTTAAAAATATCGCTTATACCCAGGTAATTAAATATATTCGTAAGAATACATCCACCCACCTATTAGATTAAGTGCACGCAATAGAGATAATAATTTAATTATTTACACGTAATGATCTGAGGGAGTTAATGCACGCCCCGAGATTAAATTTCGCCATACTAAATATACTCCCCAAATTTTATAAATTTATTTAATACGATGGGCATTAAGAATTAGCAACGCTAATGAATATTAGCAAGAGCATTTTTGCATCACATTGATGCGTTATTGCATTATCTAGATAATATAACCAGTTAGCGACAAAACAATGACCGAATATAATTTTTATTTCGTTAAAATCACCATTTTCAGCAAAATTTGTTGGCACTCTGGCGCATCAGGATGCCAGCAAAAGAAACTGTGACGTGATCGACAACTTTCTTATCTAATAAAGCCAAGTTTTGTCGCTGTGGTTTACTTATGATGAAGGGATACGCTGGCAGTCTGTCGTCAACATGGCCGGGGAAACTCATCGACAAGACTTGAGCTGGTCCATGATTGCCGTGCGTTGCAGCTGTGGCAGCACCCGCTCACGTAACTCTGCCGCCGAAATTGGCGAAGCATTGCCCCCCACGTTCATCGCCGCCACCGCGCTGCCATTGCGGGAATGCATCGGCACTGCGATAGAGCACGGGCCAATTTCCAACTATATTGCCTGCCCGGATCTCTTCAACCGCAGCGTTGTCGAGTTCCTGTCTGAGAAGATTTGATGCGCTGAAAGGTATGACGAAACGTCAGGTTAAGTTTTAGCTATCGAATCCATACGTCAAAGCGTCTGTTCATTATGTGCTCTTTGGTTACAATCCTTAGCACTGTAATCCACCGTTTCGAGGGCTAACCACTATGTACAACTTCTCACGTTATCAGGCAAAAGAACTGGCGCTGGCTTATATGAGCGGCAAAAAACACGACCTGTCCCCGCAGGAGTTTCTGCAGCAACTGAAAAACAGCGAGAAATCCTTCGACTATCTGTTGAAGCACGGCAGCGAACAGCCGCGTGAAGTGTTGGTACAAAACTTCTGAAAACCCGTTCATAACCGCTATATCCCCCGCTTCGCCGGTGGCGAGCCCCCTGGCCCGTGTATTCCCGGCTGAACCACTCAGCCCACTCAGCCGAACCTCAATTTTTCGTATTGAGAGACGAATAACCTTTATATTCGTATTTAGATGCGAATTATTGACATATTCGTATTTAGATGCGAAATTCACCCCTAACTCCCCGCTTCAGAGCAGACAAACACATGACAGCCCAAGTCAGCGTGATCACCGGCGATCTGGTCAATTCCCGGCAGTCAGACACCACTCACTACCTTAGTGGCTTAAATGCCCTGCTTAGCCAGTTGCAACAGGCTAAGCTAATTGAGCAGTTCGAGATGTTCCGTGGCGATGCCTTTCAGGCTGTGAGCGAACCGCAGTCTGGTTTGCTGCTGGCGGTATATATCCGCATCGCGCTCAAAGCCATGGACGCTCAACGCTGGGATGCCCGCATTGCTGTCGGCCTGGGGACAAAGCAAGCTCAGAGCGCCGGCTATGGCAGCGCCTTTGTGAATTCGGGTCAGGCGCTGGACGGCCTGATGAAAAATTGCCGACTGGCTCTGAAAAATGATAACGATCAGACCAATGCCATTGTCAACGATCTGTTGCCAATGTTAGATCATGTGGTTAGCCGCCTTTCGCAAACCGAAGCGCGGATAGCCCAGGCGCGTATCTTCGCCACCAGTAACCAGGAAGTGGCAGAGAAACTGCAAAAGGCCGCCTCTACGGTCTCTGCAACGCTCAAACGCGCAGCCTACGAGGAAATCATGCGATTTATTCACGCGATTAACAGGATCACCTGAATATGGATTTAAGCTACCTGCCCCTGCTGATCTGGTTGCTGATAGCCCATTTGCTTGCCGACTTCCCACTGCAACCGCGTAGTTGGGTTGAGGATAAAATACGTCATCGGGCAGGCTCTCGCTTCCTTCTGCTGCATGCCCTGCTGCACGGCGTGCTGGCCGCCTGGGTCGTGGCCGGTTTTGCTCTGTTGCATGGCGGGATCTCTTCTGCTCAAGTGCTGTTCGCCCTGTTGGTTATTGCCATTAGTCACTGGCTGACCGACCTGCTGAAAGTCACCCTGTTAACCCGCCTCAGCCAGGCACGCGGTTTTCTGCTCGATCAGGGCCTGCACCTGACGGTGATTGTTTTGCTGTGGCTATTGCTGACACCGGATGCCCTCGCCCTGATAAGCGTGCTGGCTAACGCCGCGGCTCGCTGGCAATCCGGTCTGGTGCTGCTGGCTTATTTATTGATTTATATGCCGATGGGCATTCTGATGGGGCAATTGCTGGCGCGCTGGACGCCACAGATGCCGCCGTCAGCCAAAGCGGATAACGATTCACTGTTACGCGCAGGCAAACAAATCGGTTATCTGGAAAGGACGCTGATCCTGACTTTTGTGCTGATAGGGCAGATCCCGGCGATCGGTTTTTTGCTGGCGGCCAAGTCAATCTTTCGCTTTGGTGATTTACGCCAAAGTGATGACAAAATGCGTACCGAGTATGTGCTGCTCGGTACGCTGTTTTCCTTTACCCTGACCATCATGCTGGGTTTATTGGTGAAGAAACTGCTTTAGGGGCGCAGTAGGCTGCGCCCGCAATAATTACAACCACTCTCCGAAACGGCGAATATAGAACCGCTTCATTAGTTGAGCGACAACGCAGTAGCTGATCAAGGTACCGGCCAGCCACGGGAAGTATTCCCAGGGCAGCGGCTGCAGCCCAACCAGGGCGCCAAGCGGTGAGAACGGCAGATAAATCCCCAACGCCATCACCAATATTGTGGTCAGCAGAACCGGCAATGCTGCCGTGCTCTGAATAAACGGAATTTTCTGGGTACGCAGCATATGCACCACCAACGTTTGCGACAGTAAACCCTCAATAAACCACCCGGACTGGAACAGGGCCTGATGCTCCACGCTGTTGGCAGCGAAGACAAACCACATCAGCGCATAGGTAGTGATATCGAAGATCGACGAGGTCGGCCCAATCCACAGCATAAAGCGGCCAATGTTTTTCGCATCCCACTTGCGTGGTTTACGCAGGAACTCCTTGTCCATCTTGTCCCACGGCAGCGACAGCTGAGAAATATCGTACATCAGGTTCTGGATCAGCAGGTGGATCGCCAGCATCGGCAAGAACGGAATAAATGCGCTGGCCACCAGCACGGAGAACACGTTGCCGAAGTTGGAACTGGCGGTCATGTTCAGGTACTTGATGATATTGCCGAAGGTCTCACGCCCCTTGATCACCCCCTCTTCCAGCACCATCAGGTTTTTTTCCAGCAAAATGATGTCTGCCGACTCCTTGGCAATATCCGTACCGGTATCTACTGAAATACCTACGTCCGCATCGCGCAGCGCCGGGGCATCATTAATGCCGTCCCCGAGGAAACCAACGGTATGACCATTCGCCTGCAGCATTTTCAACACCCGCGATTTTTGCAGCGGTGTCAGTTTGGTAAATACCGTGCGCTGCTCCACTTCGCGCGCCAATGTGGCATCGTCCATCTCGGCAATTTGCGGACCGGAAAGCGGTTCGCCAGGCTCCAGGCCAACATCGCGGCAAATCTTGCAGGTGATCACCGGGTTATCACCGGTCAAGACTTTCACCGCCACACCGTTTTCCTGCAGTGCAGCAATCGCTTCTTGCGCGCTCTCTTTCGGTGGGTCGAGGAAGGTCAGGACACCCTGGATCACCATATCGCGCTCATCTGTCACGCTTAGCGGCAAGGCATTTTTCTGTTCCCCCAATTCTCGGGTTGCCAGCACCAGTACGCGGAATCCATCCTCGTTATACTGGGCGGCCAACGCCTGCAGTGCCTCACGACGCGCCGGATCCAGCGGTAAAATCTTCTGCCCTTCACGTACGTGGGTAGCGATTTCCAGCATTTCCTCCACGGCCCCTTTACAGATCAGCCGCTGTTGCTGGTTTTCATCCGCCACGACGATCGACAGGCGACGACGCACAAAATCGAACGGCAACTCATCAACCTTGCTGAAACGCCCCAATACTTCAATGCCAGGTTTGCCACGCCCAAAGCGGATCACCGCCTGATCCATCAGGTTTTTCATCCCGCTCTGGTGGAAGCTGTTCAGCCAGGCCAGGTACAACACTTCATTGTCTCTGACGCCGCTGACGTCCAGGTGGTGTTCGAGGATGATGCGATCCTGGGTCAGGGTGCCGGTTTTATCGGTGCAGAGTACGTCCATCGCGCCAAAGTTCTGGATGGCATTCAAACGCTTGACCACCACTTTGCGCCGTGACATGGCAATGGCGCCTTTCGCCAGATTGGAACTGACGATCATCGGCAGCATCTCTGGCGTCAGCCCGACCGCCACAGCCAAAGCAAACAGCGCCGCTTCGCTCCAGTCGCCTTTGGTGAAGCCATTGATCAACAAGACGATCGGCACCATCACCAACATAAAGCGGATCAGCAGCCAACTGACGCTGTTCACCCCGCGATCAAACGCGGTTTGGGAACGGGAACCGACTATCGACTTTGCCAAGGAACCAAAATAGGTGCGCCCACCGGTCGCAACCACCACCGCCGTGGCGGTACCGCTGGCAACGTTGGTGCCCATCAGGCAGATGTTCGACAGTTCCAGCAGCGCATGTTCACTGGAAACTTCATCCTCGCTCGATTTTTGACTGACGTTGCCCATCGCGTCGTATTTCTCGATCGGGATCGCTTCCCCAGTCAGGATCGCCTGGCTGATAAACAGATCGCGTGAAGCCAGCAGACGCACGTCCGCCGGTATCATATCGCCGGCAGAGAGCTTAATAATATCGCCCGGCACCAGTTCGCGGATCGGTATTTCCAGCGTCAACGCCTGTGCGCTGTAACTGCTGCGACGCAGTACCGTGGCGGTAGTACGCACCATCGACTTTAGCGTCTCCGCCGCCTTGTTGGTGCGGTACTCTTGCCAAAAACGCAGTAACCCGCTGAGTGAAACCATCACCAGTATGATGATCACGCCAGTAAGATCGGTTTCTTCACCGCGCCGGGCCGGCAGCCAGTAATCGGTAAAGAAACTGATCGCGGCCAGCACCATCAGCACATAGATAAACGGGTTGTTAAACGCGGCGAATAACTGCACCAGCGCATGGGGCGCCTTCTCATGAGCCACCTGATTAACGCCATACTGCTCCAGGCGTTCGACTGCATCGTCCTGGGTCAAGCCATTGCGATTACATTTTAAATTGGCCAGCGTCTGATCAACGCTGTTTTTCGCCTCTTGGGCGATGGCGTAAGGCGTCGTTTTTTTATCACGACGGCGTACGTTTTCATTAATATAGGTCATGACGCAATTCTCTTATTTTACTCTGCGCACAGGGTTACCCCGCCCGATTAATGGGTGAATAAACACAGAGTGGAATTTATTTAATTGACGTAATTAACACGGTTTATTTCCACGCCAAAAACGCTGAATAATCAAATTTTCGGGGTCACCGTCCATGACGCCTCCTTATCACTGAATACAGTGAATATTAATCAATAACTAAACGGGCAATTCAGAAGCAATGCGCCAGCGCACGGCACTCACACTTTTTTCCAAACTGACACGGCAAACTATTCCCTCAATTTCTTTTTGCTCCGAGGCATTCGCGGTTATTTCCGCACAAACTTCAAGTTGACCAGGAATGGAAATATCAGCGCTGCGCAGGGATTGTAATCTTAATGCCACGCCATTGAGCGCCTGCAATATCAAGGTACGTACCAGTATTTCATCCTGCTCGCCGCAGGTGATCTGAATGCGGTAACACACTTCCAGATCGATCGCCTGCTGCTGGGGTTGCAGGTTGATGCGCTGTGCCGCTTCACGCAGCAGAATATTCGCACTCAGGATCACCAGCGTTGCCAGTACCGCATCCCAATACTGCCCAAGACCGCACAGCACACCAATCGCCGCAGAACACCACAGAGTGGCGGCGGTATTCAGCCCGCGGATGTTCAGCCCTTCACGCATGATCACCCCGGCCCCCAAAAAGCCGATGCCGGAAACAATTTGTGCGGCAACTCGCCCGGCGCTGGAAGGATCGGTAGACATGGAGCTGAGAATAAATACCGCGGCTCCGGTGGCCACTAATGCATTAGTGCGCAGACCGGCCATACGTTGGCGCCATTGCCGCTCAGCGCCAATAACCGCGCCCAGGCTCATCGCCAGTAATAAATTTAAAACAAAAGGAGTCATAGCCATGACTTTCCCCTTAAATAACTGCAGGAGATAAAATCATGTGCTTTTTAGCACACGCGAAATCGCGCCGATAATAAATCAGCGGTTGAGCGTGTTAATGCCTGGAGGGAAAAGGCTGTGGCTGAAAGTGGCCATAATAGCGTCCAAATCAATTCACCCGATGCCATTGGCAATAGGGACGATAATAAAATTCGGGTTTGCACAGCTCAGAATAAATTGAGAGGGGTGCTGCCCGCCGTTTTCGGCAAGCAACAAATCAGAAGAGGATCGGTCAGCTTGCCTTGTTTATATCACTGCAACTAAAACTGTCCACTTGTGTTTCCTCACTGAAATTTTGGCTGAGTATAGTGACCTGGGGTAATGATGTAAAGGCCAAATTATTAAACAAAAACTAAACTCAATAATTTTGTATATTCGACCCATCACACGATTATATACCCTATCGCTTTCAAGTTGCAGCGGGCGCAGATAACAACGCTGCCACTTGAAAGATGACGGGTATAGATTATTGACGTTGGGCCGCCCGTTAATTCCCGATAAACTGAAAGTTCAGCAGGACAATCATCAGCAAGGACAACTATTCGATGAACATGCTTCGCCTCTCTATCAGCCTCGCCCTGCTTGCTGGTTTCCCCGCCCAGGCCCTGCTCTTGCAACAGGGTGATACCCGGTATGAAATCGATCCGGCCACGCTGCAGATCACCGCAGGCGAGATCCTGGTCAACCAGGCGCTGGCCGGGCAAACCGTGACCAGCCTGCAAAGCACGCCTGCCCAGGCAAGTTGGCAATGGCCCAACAGCGCCATGCAGCTCACTGCCAGGCTGGAAGGCAGCGATTTGCGCCTGAGCTTCAGCAGCAGTCGTGCGCAAACGCTGAATTGGTACACCCTGCCGTCACAGACCACCACTGTACTGTTACCGATTGGCGAAGGCAGCCGTATCCCGCTGGATAATGCCGTTTGGCAGCGCTACCTGCTAAAAGAGATGACGCCGCTGGATACCAACTGGGATCTGAAGCTGCCGCTGTGGAGCCAACAACAGCAAGGCAAGGTGTATAGCTGGTTACTGCTTACCCCATTCAGTAATCAGGTCAGCTTCGCCAGTGCCAAAAACCGGCTCACCATGCACAGCAGCCACCAGTTCAATCGTTTTAATCAACAACAGGCATTCGAGGTGTTACTGCATGTGGGGGATTCCCCACTGTCCGGTGCTCGCCGTTACCGCGAGTATCTACAGCAAAGCGGGCAGTTCAGCAGCCTGCGCGATAAAATCCGTATCGCGCCGGAGGGAGAGAAACTGATAGGTGCCACCCATATTTATCTATGGGGCGACAAACTGTTGGCACCGGCCGACGTGAAGAATTGGCCGGGTTTGCTTGCCTGGCTGGCATCGCCCACCGGCGAAACGCTGTGGCAGAAAATGGACGCCGAAAGCCAGAAAACCGTGCACAAACTGGCAGGAAAAAAGCCAGAAGCCTGGCAGCAACAAACCCTGGTTGATGCCCTTAATCAAGCGTTGGTGGTACTAACGCCACTGAAGGCCACGCCGGATGACGGGGATTTTCTACAGGCACAGCGTCAACAAGCCGTTGACATCCGGGCATGGGCACAACGACAGCTTGGGGCCTACCTGGCACCGGCGGATAGCTGGGGACAGGGGCTGGCGAAACCGCTGGTCGAGGCGTTGCACCAGGCCGGCCTGCCCCGTTTGTGGCTGGGTACCGATAACTGGACCGCCGAATTCCTGCATCCGCAGGCGGTGGAAAGTGCCAAAAAATCGGGTTACCTGATTGCCAGTTATGACTCTTACGACACCGCGATCCCTCGCGGAGTCAATGACAGTTGGCTAACCGCCCAACTGCCGACGGCGCTACGTGAAGAATGCGCCATAGTACGGGCCGACGGCAGTAAAAAACCCGGCTTCGGCAAGCAGGGTTATTATCTGAATCCGGGCTGCGTGCTGCCTTACTCTCAGCAACGCATGCGCGAACTGGTGCAATTGGCCGGGCTAAACAGCCTGTTTTTGGACGTTGACGGTACCGGGATGGTTTCCGACGACTATCAGCCCGATCACCCGACCGGTGCAGCGCAAATGGCGCAGGCCCGCAATACGCGGCTGGCCTGGTTCAGCAATACCCTTAAGCTGCCCCTCGGTTCCGAGGATGGCAACGCGGTGACGGCACGCCACATCATGTTTGCCCACGGCATGGAAACCTGGGGATTTGGCTGGGGGGACAAACAGATGAATCAGGACAAGTCCTCGCCTTATTACCTGGGGGCCTGGTGGCCCAATGCCCAGCCGGCCTTTTTCTTCAGCCCGGCCAAGGTAAAAGAGCCTTATCGCACGGTGGAATTTGATCCGCGCTATCGCCTGCCGATGTATCAGGCGGTATTTCACGATGCGGTGATCAGCAGCCACCACTGGAATTACGACAACCTGAAGTTCAGCGATGTCCAAACCACCCGCAGCCTGCTGAGCCTATTGTACAACACCGCGCCGATGTTCCATCTCAGCCGCGCGACCTTGCAGACACGCCTGCCACAAATCAAACAGGCCGATGCGGCCTTCCGTCCGCTGCATCTGGCACTGTGGGATAAGGCACTGACCGACTTCCAATGGCTTGATCAAGCCGGTTGGGTGCAGCAGACCACCTTCAGCGACGGTTCAACCCTGACGGCCAACTTTGGCCAACAAGCGTTCGACGGCATTGCCGCCCATAATCTGCGCGCCAAACTGGCGGACGGTCGCACCCTGAACATCACGCCATAGCAAGTCCGGTCGGGGTGAACCAGGCTAGGCACAGTCCCCCAACCGGCAACCTGGAGTTGATGATGGATACCCTTACTCAAACACTGCTCGCAGAAATCGGGCAAAGTTTCGGCCAAAGCGACAACACGCCAGCAATTCCGCTGACGGTCAGCGGCCAAGGCAGCCTGAACAGCGTATTCCCGGTCAGCGAGCTGGCAACCGCCAGCCTGGGGGCCGCCGGGCTGGCCTGCGCCCAACTGCTGCAACAAAATCAGGGCGATGAACCGCAGGTGTTGGTCGATCGCCGCCTGGCATCGCTGTGGTTCGGCTGGACCTTACGGCCGCTAGGCTGGTCATTGCCGGCCGCCTGGGACGCGCTGGCAGGCGACTATGCCACCAGTGATGGTTGGATCCGCCTGCATACCAATGCCCCTCATCACCGCAAAGCCGTAGAACAAGTGCTGGGCCCGCATCTGGATAAAAACGCACTGGCGCAAAAGGTGCTGACGTGGAAAAAAGGTGAACTGGAGCTGGCAGTGATCGAAGCCGGCGGCTGCGCGGCTGAAATGCGCTCGGTCGAGGCGTGGCGGCAACATATTCAGGGCAAGAGCGTTGCGCAGGAACCGCTTTGCCATCAACAACAACAAGCGGAAGCTTCGCCCCCCGGCTGGGCGCTGCCTGCCGCCAGACCGCTGCACGGCGTGCGGGTGCTCGATTTGACGCGGATTATCGCCGGGCCGGTCGCCACCCGTTTTCTTGCCGGTCTGGGGGCCGACGTATTACGCATCGATCCCTACGGTTGGGATGAGCCCGGCGTCGAACATGAAGTGATCCTCGGCAAGCGCTGCGCACGGCTGAACCTGAAAAACCCGCACGATCACCACACCTTCGAGCATCTACTGAAAAACGCCGACGTTCTGGTTCATGGCTATCGCGCCGGGGCGCTGGAAAAGCTGGGTTATGGTGCAGAACAACGCCGCACACTGTCACCGGGATTGATCGACGTTTGCCTCAACGCCTATGGCTGGAGTGGCCCGTGGCGAGGACGGCGCGGTTTCGACAGTCTGGTGCAAATGAGCTGCGGGCTGGCAGAATCCGGTATGCAATGGAAAAACGCCGCCATACCTGTCCCCCTGCCGGTACAGGCTCTGGATCACGCAACCGGCTACCTGATGGCGACGGCGGTGCTGCACGGCATGCGTCAACGCCTGCGACAGGGTACCGGCTACAGTGTCCGGCTATCCCTGGCACGGACGGCACAACTGCTGCTTGAACATCCTTACCCACAGCAATATCCATTGACGCCACTGACGGCGGCCAGCGCGGCGGATGAAAACCCGGAAACCGAGCTGACCCATTGGGGCGCGGCACAACGCCTTATCGCGCCATTACGGTTGAACGGCACAGCATTGCTCTGGGCATTGCCCGCAACAACCCTTGGCAGTTCGCAGCCGCAATGGCTACGCCGCTAAACTCAGGCCAAATGCCGCTGCAACCATTGCAATAATACTTCGACCGCCGGCGTCAATCCGGCACTCTGCGGCCAAACCAGATAAAAGTCTATCTGATCAAAATGTCGTGCCGGTGCCAGTGCGGTCAACCGGCCCTCTGCCAGCGCATCACTCACCAGCAGTTTTTTCACCAGCGCGATACCAAACCCTTGCTCAGCCGCGCGGATCAACAATCCTGCATCATTGAATAATACCAAGGGGCGACCGGACTCCACCTGCTGATGCGCAGTGAACCAGCTACGCCACGGCGTAACATCATGTTCCAGCAGCGGTATGCCTGGCGCACCACGGTCAAAGGCTGCCTGCCACTGCTCGGCCAGCGCCGGGGTCGCCACCGGCACCACCTCTCCGGAGGCAATCCACTGTGCCTGCATCTCTGGCCATTGACCATTGCCGAGGCGAATAGCCGCATCAAACCCTATACGCACCAGATCCTGCACTGCCAGCGAGGCATCGATATCCAGCGCAATGTCGGCACAGGCGGCATGAAAAGATGGCAGACGCGGCATTAACCAGTAATGCGCGAAAGAGGGTAGCACGCTGATACGCAGAGCCTGACTTTGCGCAATCTTCCTGACCCGACTGACGCCCTGCTGCAATGCCTGTAGCGCCGGTTCGGCAACGGCCAACAGCTCACGCCCGGCACTATTCAGGCGTAGCCCGCGCCCCTGCCGTTCAAACAGCGGGCAACCGATCGCCCGTTCGAGCTGTTGGATCTGCTGGCTAACTGCACCATGGGTAAGATGAACTTGCAGGGCGGTAGCGCGCAAATTCTCTAACCGAGCGGCAATCACAAAGGTCGGCAGAATGTGCAGTGGGATCGCGTCATTTAGCATTGGTTAGCCAGACTATCCAAAAAGGCTATTTTTCATCGATTTTCGCCACAAAGCAAATGTTCTAGGCTGTCACTCATGCCCTTTACATCTGGAGTCAGTAATGCACCCACGTTTACAGCTGGACCTTGAGCAATTTCCACAGATACTCGACCGTACCCGGCAGTTGGCCGAAGGCTTCCTGACGGGCCTGCAACAGCGCCCGGTTTGCCCTCCTCTGGCCGCTCAACAGCTACAACCGGGGGACAATTTACTGGCAAACGGCGGCGATGGCGCACTGGCGGCACTGGACGATTTCTGGCTGCGTTATGCCGAGGGCCTTTCTGCCAGCGCCGGACCGCGTTATTTTGGCTTTGTTACCGGCGGCTCGACCCCTGCTGCATTGGCCGCAGATTGGCTGGTTAGCACTATCGACCAAAACAGTCTGCTGAGTGACGATACCGTGGCCGCGGCAATTGAACTGGCGACCCTTGTGCAGCTAAAAGACTTGTTGGGTCTGCCAGAGACATTCAACGGCAGTTTTGTTAGCGGGGCAACCATGGCCAACTTTGTCGGCATGGCCATCGGCCGCCAGTGGCTGGGGCAGCAGCGTGGCATCAATGTCGCGGAACAGGGGTTGGCAGCCTTGGGAGCCATACAGGTTTTGTCAGCAAATGCGCACTCCAGCAGCGAAAAAGCACTCAGCATGCTCGGCATCGGTCGCGACGCATTGAGAATTATCGACAGCCTGCCGAACTCTGAAGCTATCGACCCGGCCGAGCTGGAACGGCATCTGGCCGCCAGCGTCGGCATACCGACAATAGTGCTGGCCAGCGCCGGAACGGTGAATACCGTGACCTTCGACGACCTGCAGCAGCTGTTGGCGCTGCGCGAGCGCTACCCGTTCTGGTTACACGTTGATGCGGCCTTTGGCGGAGTGGCAGCCTGTTCACCGCACTATGCGCCACGCTTAGCCGGTTGGGAGCAGGCTGACTCGATTACCGTCGATGCGCATAAATGGTTGAATGTGCCCTACGACAGCGCGATCCAATTCAGCCGTCATCTGGCATTACAAATGCAGGTTTTCCAGAACCATTCGGCTTATCTGGAAGCGCCGACGCTGCGGCCAGACAACTACCTGCACCTGACTCCGGAAAACTCGCGGCGTTTTCGCGCTCTGCCGTTGTGGATGGCGCTGAAAGCATATGGCCGCAGCGGTATGCAAGATATGGTTGAGCGCAATGTTCGACTGGCACAGTTGCTGGGGGCAGAGCTGACGGCCAGCGCGGGTTTCCACCTGCTGGCGCCAGTCAATTTGAACGTGGTGTGTTTTGCGCTCAAAAATGCCCCAGGCGATGCTACTGCTGCACGCGATCGCTTTATAGCCCGCCTCGATCGGCACGGCGTAGTGCGCTGCACCCCGACCCGTTATAACGGACAACCGGGGATCCGTGCAGCATTGGTCAATTGGATGACCGAGGAAAACGATATCCATCTGGCGTTGGAATCGATGCGTCACTGTCTGGCAGAGTCTGGTTGCTCGGGCAGGTCAAAGTAACGCCACTCTATTGATTGCTGCCGGTGATTATTCTACGGCAGCAGTAAGCCCACGGCCGAGCAATGGATATTGGTGCCCTTGGGTGCTGCCCAAATAGTTCAGTAAAACCAATTAATCACTCGCTGACATTTATCACATTTGTCATAACAGCACGAATAATCACATCAACTCTTTGTTATAACGCCAATTTTTGTAACAAAAAGACCAATCAATGTTAACTCTGTGTGACTATTAGTTGTCGCAAGTGATAAGGAGTGGAAAAATTATCATTATCAAAAAACAACAAAACCAATATAACCTTATGATAATATTATTAAAAATAAAATCATTAAAACCTTACAGCATTAGCACTGATGAATAAATAAACTAAGGAATGTTAAAAAAACAACACATGAATTTTTTTTAAGATTTTTCCTAGCAATCTAAAATTTCGTTTCGTGACATGATGGGCAGATTCAATGATAAAAATACCAACGAGCACGCGGATCAAGCACCAGTTGGCGTTACTGCCCCACAATCCTTGTGCCAGCAGATTATTCTGACTTAAGCTAAACTTATAGGTTCATGATGTTAATTAGTTTAGAAAGAAAATATCGTTGAGTACTACCGTATTTATTGATAGAACATTCCTAGATGTGACTCTTTTTGTTCTTTTTTGCCTTTTTGGCTTCAGGTTTTTTCTTTTTTTATTACCGCGGTAAAACGGATTTAAGTGGGGGGTGAGATATGCCAACGATCATTATGGATTCATGCAGCTATACCAGATTGGGTTTGACAGACTACTTGACAACGCACGGAGTAAAAAAACGCCAGATTAATGCTATTGGTGATATCGACGATCTACATGAAAAATGCAGCAAGTTGAAGCCTAGCCTGGTGTTTATTAACGAAGACTGTTTTATACACGAAGCGAACGCGACGGAACGTATAAAAGGGGTGATTTCACTGCATCCTGACACCTTATTCTTCATCTTTATGGCCATCACCAACGTACATTTTGACGATTATTTATATGTTCGTAAAAATGTCATCATCTCGTCAAAATCGATCAAGCCAGAGACTATGAATCAACTACTTAGTCACTACCTGGAAAGAAAAACTCCTCGCACTGAAAAAACTTCATTTGATCAGACACCGGTTACGCTCAGCCAAACTGAATCAAACATGCTGCGCATGTGGATGTCGGGCCAGGGTACCATCCAGATATCCGACCAGATGCAAATTAAAGCCAAAACTGTCTCTTCCCACAAGGGAAATATCAAAAGAAAAATTAAAACGCACAACAAACAGATTATTTACCATGTTGTTCGTTTGACCGACACGCTAACCAGTGGGATATTTGTCAATAGCCGCTAGGTTAAAAGCTTTGTTGTGTACTCTGCCAAACGTTGGTTTTAAATGTTGTTCAGAACAGAGTACTGGAAACCACGCATTTAAATAACCTAAATACCTGCTCGCGACGAAAATCTCGGCCGCGGCGGGTATTCCCGCAGCAAAAAGCAGATTATTCCTAGCTCTGTAAAATAATCACCCACCGTAAACCTTGCAAATTAAATTAACAAATTGGACTATTTGGAGCCTGAGAAGCGCCCTGTCGCAGTTCAACAAAGGTGCCGTCACGGCTGTCTATCTCGTTAAAGAACCAGACACCCGCAGGATAGTCAGGCAAAGAGACCAGATACATAACCCCCTCGTTAAACTCTTCTACCGCCAGAATCACTCCCTCACGCCGTTGCTCACCATCAGTTTTTACCGTTACCAGATCGTTGGTTTTCATGCTCTACCCCATTATTTATCACTGATGTCAGTGTATTACAAAATGAGGTGAGAAAAATACCGTACACCGCGCTAAATCCGCAGCCCACCTGCGTAGTGCCTTTCTACAAGCGTAGCAGGCCATTCGGGCTGTGGCCTTTTCACTTTCTTAACGTTTTGTCCGCAGAATCCTAAACGCGCAACAGGTAGTCTGTTCCCTGGTGCTTCCCCCCAGAGAAGTACCTGCAAATGAAGAAGTAACAAGGAACTTTTGCCCGCAGACTTGCGGGCTTTTTTTTGCCTTAGGCAAATAGCAGGCACAAAAAAACCCGCCTTAGCGGGTTTTTATTAATCAGCGAGAGGCCGATTAGATAGCGGTAACGTTAGCCGCTGACGGACCTTTAGCACCGTTCTCGATAGAGAACTGTACGTTCTGGCCTTCAGCCAGGGTCTTGAAGCCTTGATCCTGGATAGCAGAGAAGTGTACGAACACATCTTTGCTGCCGTCTGCTGGAGTGATGAAACCGAAACCTTTAGACTCGTTGAACCACTTCACTTGACCTTTGATCATGTTAGACATGTTTAATTCCTACAATATTAAATTTACGCCACCATGGGCAAGAAATAGCCGGTCATCAGTTACTTATGGAGGCACTAGAAAGGAAATTCGTCAGTGAAGAGCTATCTAGGATAACGCTTTAAATTTGAACTACTTTACTCAAAATGTCGTGCATAAATAGGTCTGTACCACAGGCCGAGAAGCATTAACTCATGATGAGGCTTTAATAGCAACTCTTTTTATAAGCACCTCATTAGAAACGAGGCTAAACGCACAGGATTTCACCCGACCTGCTTAATTCTTCGTCATTTGTGACTGTGTTTCCCGGCTAGCGGGGGTAAGGCACGGCCACAATATTTACAAAATATCGCCTCTGTCTCATGGCCACCTCTTTGACATTGCTCACAATTACGCCTTTCACGGTTACGCTGCAGCTCCTGTGACATACAGGCCGTCAGAATGCCGGTCGGCACCGCGATGAAGGGTTTATGGGGTAGTGATTAATTACCGGCTACAAATGATAGTAATTCTCGTCTGGCTGTTTTATAGTTACGCAGCGTAACTATAAAGGGAGATTGACCATGCTGAGATGGCATACGCTGGCAGCGTCCTGCTGCACCGTTCTGTTGATGCTGAGCGCTCCGGCCCAGGCGCTGGACCTGTCCTACACCGCACCGGACCCCAGTATCAAACCGGCACCCGCACCGCAAACTGCCCTTGGCCCAGAAAAAAAATCGGCCAAACCACCGGTGGTGTGGTCGGAAACCGAAGACAAAACCGGTTTTCGTGTTGATATGGAATGTGATCATCCCGGCTGCAGTCGCCCGCGCGCCAAACCGTATTCGTCACTTAAATACGGTCCGAATAACGGCCCGGTGAAAAAAACCGATCGCCGCCGCCAGTCGGATCCTTACTCCACCGATCAGGAACCTGATTACAATGTGAGCATGGGTTATCAATGGTAATGCGGCTTTAAGAGTTATCCCTATATCGGCCGCAGCAGAGTGTTCATACAATGACACTCTGTTCACCACTCCTCCTGGTGCTGAACACAACAAGCTGTGTTGCAATATTTTATGCGCCTCCCTATAGGCGCTTTTTTTATGTGTAAATATCAACCACCTGCCGACTTCCAGAATGATCCCATTGCTGCGTAACGTGATAGCTGTCACAAATAGCCACTCCTTAGCCATGCTTTATCGGAGGGTTGTCAGATGGCGACTGAATATTTATCCTTGCTGGCCGTATTAACCGGCATCGCAGGGTTCGCGCTGTATAAGCACTTTAAATCTCAGAAGAAAAGTACCCTGCTGCGTCCACACGATCGTTAATGCAAGCGTACAGGGGTATGGCATTAACACCCTGCCCCTGGCCACAGAACTGCACTCTGTCATTTTTTTATCACAAAATTGTCACAATATGGCCATATCATGGTTGGCGATTATCCGCACTGGCTTAATACCAAGGATTTCGTTATGACCACCATTAGAGCAACCAACCACCAGGAAGCCGAAAAGCTGATCCGCTACGGCACGGCAAAAAAAATCGAACTGGCCTATGACATCGACAGCGACGACTTTTTCCAGCTCGCCAGCCTGTGGTGTGATCGAGGCGCCAAAATCTCCAAAGGGAAAGAACATTTTATCGTCTCGCTAAAAGGTTTTCGCATCCCGCCCAATGACTAATCCCATGCCGCCCCTGCGGCGGCGCCCCACCTTTCCCCTTGCGGCCGCCCTATGATCCACATTCTCCCTTCGGCATTTCTGTAAGATAAAACATGAATTACAGCAGGCGGTTACCTACACTGGTTACTGCGCCTGAACGCCAACTGAGGAGAATCACCATGTCAGCCAACCCAGTGCTGCCCAGCACCATGAAAGTCGTCGAAATCAGCCAGCCTGGCGAACCAGAGGTACTGATTAGCAGCCAAAGGCCGCTGCCTACCTTGCAACAGGGTGAAATTCTGGTGAAAGTCGCGGCCGCCGGCGTTAACCGCCCTGATGTGATGCAACGTCGCGGCCAATACGCTCCGCCTGCTGGCGCATCGGATATTCCTGGCCTGGAGATCGCCGGTACCGTTGTCGCTACCGGCGTTGGGGCACAAAATTACGCCATCGGTGACGCAGTTTGCGCCCTGATTGCCGGCGGCGGCTACGCAGAATACTGCAAAGTACATGAAAGCAATGCGCTGCCGGTCCCCGCGGGCTTTAGCCTGATTGAAGCGGCGGCGATCCCGGAAACCTTCTTTACGGTTTGGGTCAACGTGTTCCAACGCGGGCGTCTTAAGGCCGGTGAAACCGTGTTGATCCACGGCGGCACCTCCGGTATCGGCACTGTCGCCACCCTGCTGGCGAAAGCCTTTTGTGCCAAGGTGATCACCACCGTCGGCTCCGAAGAAAAACGCCAGGCCAGTCTGGCATTGGGTGCCGATGTGGCGATTAACTATCGCAGCGAAGATTTTGTTGAGCAGACCCAGCGCACCACTAACGGCAAGGGAGCCGACGTTATTGTCGATTTGATTGCCGGTGACTACGTGGCGAAGAACTATCAGGCGGCGGCGATGGACGGCCGCATTGTGCAAATCGGCACCCAGAACGGCGTGGTGAAGGAGTTGAACCTGATGCCGCTGCTGATCAAGCGCCTGACCCATACCGGCTCGACCTTGCGTGCACGCAGCGTGGAAGACAAAGCGCAAATTGCCGCTGATTTACGCCAAAAGGTGTGGCCACTGCTGGAGCGCGGTGCATTAAAACCGCAGATATTCAAAACCTTCCCGCTGGATCAGGCTGCCGAAGCCCATGCGCTGATGGAGTCCAGTCAGCATATCGGTAAAATCATGCTGACTATCTAGCTCACACGCCCCCCGCAGTAGTGGTTGCGGGGGGACGTTTTCAACTGCCTGGGGTGTGTACGTCCTCCGGCATGGAGCCGGTATTGGCTAACTTCTCTTGCGCCAGCGCTTCGTCTTCGCTGCCTTTCTCCAGGCTTTCCTGCTGTGCCCCCTGCTTCGGCGAGTACACCAGTTCCACCATAATCGGGAAATGATCCGAGCCGACGCGGGTTAAGCGGCGCAGTGAGCCAAGCACAAAATGATCGCTATGAAACACATGGTCCAGTGGCCAACGCAGCAACGGATAACCGGCGTGGAAAGTGCTGAACATGCCACGCCCACGGCGCGGATCCAACAGGCCGCTGACTTTCAGAAACAGCCGCGTGGTGGTCGACCAGGCCACATCGTTCAAATCGCCGGTCACAATCACCGGAAACTCCGATTTGGCCGCACTTTTTCCCACCATTACCAGCTCGGCATCGCGATCTTCCGACTCTTCATTCTCGGTTGGGCTCGGCGGCATCGGGTGTACACAGTGCAGGCGCACCTGCGGTCCTTGCGGTAAATGCACCATCATATGCATTGATGGGATCTGCTCATCCACCAGATATTGTATTTGCGCATCGCTGAGTTTCAGCCGCGAATAGACATGCATGCCGTACAGGTTATCCAGCGGGCATTTCAAGCTGTGAGGATAATCCTGTTCCAGCACCGACAACTGCTGCTCCCACCAGGCGTCGGTTTCTACCGCCACCAGCACGTCCGGCCTTTCGGTCGCCACCAACGCCAGCAGTTTCTCCGCCTGGCGATTGGGCGTTAATACGTTGGACACTAAAATGCGGATACGCGGTTTCTTCTGGTAGCCGGTAAAATCCAGCACCTGGGGTTTGCTCAGCCGGGTATAAGGGTAAATCCACGCGGCCTGATAAGCCACGCAGGCCAGGTTCACGGCCATCATGCCCCACACCCAGGGTGACAGCGGTACAAACAGCAGGTTAAGCAATAACACCAGCAGCGAGAGCGCCAGTATTTGCAGGCGGGGAAAATCCCACACCCGGATCCACCAGGCTGCATGCTTTGAAAGTGGCACAATAGTCACCAGCACCAGCAAAAGCGTCAGTATGGCAGTTATCCCTGTCACGGTTAATTCCTCATCATTGATCCGGGCCTGTCGGGGTGACGGCCTCCTGACTGCCGCTTGGTGCGGCAGCCAAAGATTGCCATAAAAAACGCCCGTCCCGCCAGCCGACTTAAGGAATTATCTTGCGACGGCGAAATTCGTCAAACAGCGAGAACAGCATCGCTTCGGTTTCGACAAATTGATGGAAGCCAAAACGACGTGCCTTACTGCCATCGGCAAACATGTCGTAATCCCACGAGAAAACAAAATCGGCAAAACGCCAACTCGCCACCGCACGGTAATCCATCTCGACCAAATCATGCCGTTGCGCCAACGTCTGCCACAGCTCACGTTTATCCGCCATCACCGACTCCAGCGGCATCGGCAACGGCGGCGCCACTTCCAGATCAAAATAGCCGGCAATTTTCGGCCACAGCTCGCTCCAGCGGAACAGGTCACCGTTATTGATGTTAAATGCCTGATTAGCCGCCGCCGGCTCCGTCGCCGCCCACAGGGTAGCCCGCGCCAGTAACCCGGCATCGGTCATTTCCAGCAGGCTGTGGTAAGCCCCAGGTTTGCCGGGAAAGCGCAGTGGCAGCCCCAGCGCCTTGCTGATCGAGGCATAAACGGCCAGGGTCAGCGCCAGATTCATCGGGTTGCCAAGCGAGAAGCCGCCAACGACGCTGGGGCGAATGGCGCTCCAGTGCCAGTTTTTCCCCTGCTGACGCTGTTCAAGATAGCTTTGTTGCTCCAGGTTGAACTCCGGCGGCATGTGCCCGGCATCACTCTCGCGTGCCGGGGTTTTGAATGGCCCCAAATGGGCACCATACACTTTATAGCCTTGCATCAGGCTAATGTGCTCCAGCCCGTGCGCCACCGGTTCCAGCGCCTCCACCACATTGCTTAACATCGCCAGGTTTGGCGCCACCAGCCCCGCCCAGTCCGGTGCATCCTGATAGGCAGCGTAGAAAATGTGGCTGACCTGGGTCAGCGGTCGCAAGACATCAGCCGTTGCCTGTGCATCCAACAGATCGACCGCCAGATAACGCACCTGCGGCCGATCAACGCCGCCGCGCCGCGACAGACCAATCACCTGCCAACCTTGTTGTTCCAGCTCTTCAATCAGCTTGCCGCCAATAACGCCGTTAGCGCCGACCACCAACGCCAGTTTTTCGTTTTGCATGTTATGTCTCCGCTTCAGTATCTATTGAGACTTTCACTGTGATTGATTAGTTAAGCTTGCGGTAGATGGGGTTTATGACTATCACTTATAAGTAAAATCTATAGATGGAGGGCCGATGGACAAGCTAAACGCCATGCAGACTTTTGTTCGGGTAGCCGAATTGGGCAGCCTATCGGCCGCCGCTCGCGATCTGGGCCTGACACAACCGGCGGTCAGCCAACAGATTGCCGGCCTGGAGCAACAGTTGCGCGCACAACTGCTGTTTCGCAGCACCCGCGCCGTTACGCTGACCGATGCCGGCGCAGGCTATTATCGGCAAATCAAACCGATTCTGGCGGCGATGGGTGAAGCGGAAGAAGTGTTACATGGCCAAAACCTGCGGCTGCAAGGGGCGTTACGCATCCATGCACCAACAGGTTTCGGCCAACAACACCTGACGCCGCTGGCGATCGCCTTTCAGCAACAACATCCGCAACTGAACATCGAGCTGCTACTGGACGATCGTCGCGCGGATGTGATCGGTGAAGGCATTGATGTCGCGATCCGCTTTGGCGAACTGAGTTCACCTGGCACGGTGGCGCGACGGCTGGGAGAGTTACAACGTATTCTGGTGGCCTCGCCGGCCTACCTGGCGGCACAGGGTGAACCGCAAACCCTGGCAGAGCTGGCAACCCATCCACACATCCGCTATAGCGGTCTGAGCGACGCAGACACGCTGACGTTAATCGGCCCACATGGCCCTGAGATGGTGGAGCTGCGTCCGGTATTTCGCGCTAACAATACATTTTCACTGCTGGCGGCGATTGAGTCGGGGCTGGGTATTGGCGGCGCACAGCGACCGTTGATCGGTCGGCAATTGGCGAGTGGCACACTGGTGCCCATTTTGCCGGCCTGGCGTTATCCACCGATGGCGCTGCATGCGGTTTATCCCGCTGCGCGCTTTATTCCCGGTAAGGTGCGGGCCTGGGTGGAGTATTTGCTGACGGCATTGAGGAACATTGAAGGCATGACGTTAAACTATGCCCCCGACCAGAGGCCGGGGGCATAACCATTATTTGAACAGTTTACCGACCATATCGCCCAGTTCATTACTGTCCTGCTGCACTTCGCCATTTGGCGATGCGGCGTCAGCGACCGTTGGCAGGAACTGCGCAATAGTGGCGGATGCCTGAGCCGGATCGACGCCCAGCTTTTCGGCCAGTTGGTTGATGGCGTCGCTGCCCAGTGCCTGCTGCACGTTATCGCCGTTGATCTGCTGGTTTTCACCGTTGCCCAGCCATGAACCGACCACATCGCCGAATTGCCCCTGACGGAGCTTGTCCAGGATAGCCTGCAGACCACCCTGTTGCTCAACCCATTGCATAATGGCGACGTAATCGATGCCTTTACCACCGTTGGCACCGCCGAGAATGTTACCCAATACGCTATCAAAAAGACCCATGGTAATCCCCTTCCAGCCGTCGGCTCAGGCCGCTCGACCCTTGTGATTTAACGAAAAAAGGGCCGCCGCAGCGACCCCATTGATCAGCATCTGATTAGTTTCTGATCTTTCTGTAGACAAAAAGCACCACCAGGGCACCGATAACTGCGACAACAAAGCTGCCCAGATTAAAGCCATCAACGCGCCCCATACCGAAGAAGGTACTGATATAGCCGCCGACAACTGCACCGATAATCCCCAGAATGACGGTCACGATAAAGCCACCACCGTCTTTGCCCGGCATGATCCATTTAGCCAAGATACCGGCGATTAACCCAAAAATGATCCAGGAAATAATGCCCATTTTTACTCTCCCTATTACCTTTTGCCTTAAGAAACCCTATCACCAGACCCACTACGGCGCCTGCTCGGTACTTTTACACCTGTCCCTTCCCTTAACGGTAGAACGATACAGGGTAAACCTCGATAAACACGCGTCTTCACACAACTACTATAGTCAAATATCAGCAGTTTACCCATTTCCGTCCGTCTGAATTTGTCTGTGCAAAAATTAGCCGCATTCATCTCGCTGTCATTTGTACAGGCTATAACGACAGGCGAGGCTTCGCGCCGGAGACCGAGCATGACCAACACGCCGTTTCTGCTGATACTGGCCGCAATTTATGCCCTGGCGGCAGCCTGGAATGGCTCAGTCGCCCTGCTGTTGATGTAATGTTACACATCCTTTGTCACTTTTTTGGCAGTTTTAATTGTGTCTTGTTTTTACAGAAATTTAATTACCTGAAAGCCAAGAAGAAATAGGGGTTCACCTGGATAAAAATCCCATTAGCCAGCAGGCCTCAGGTCTCGCAAAACGGCTTGATTAACTGGCTGAACCATTCGGCAAATGCGGTTAAACGCGCCGAACGTTGACGACGATGGGGATAAAGCAAGGCAATGCCCATTGCCGGTGGCCGGGCCTGCGGCAAAACCTCACACAAGCTCCCGTCCTCCAGGTAGTGCTGAACATCAAAGCGCGGTATCTGAATCATCCCCAACCCTGCCAGACAGCACCCAATATAATTTTCCGCATTGTTTACCGTGACCCGGCTACGCAAGATTTTTTCCATGTGCTGATCGCCCCGCTGCCAAACCCAGGTATCTGCCCCGGCCAAAGTCGGCTGCGCATAGCCCACCACCCAGTGATCCTCCAACTGGGCAGGTTGCTCCGGGATCCCGTAGCGCTGCAAATAATCCGGGCTGGCACAGTTGATCATACTCAGGCGGCCCAGCGGCTGACTGACCAGACTGCTGTCGTTGAGGCTACCGACACGCACCACGCAATCGATCCCTTCCTGGATCAGATCAACTGAACGGTCGCTGGCGCTGAGAAACAGTTGAATTTCGGGATACTGCAAAAAAAAGTCAGGCAGCGCCGGCACGATCATTCTCCGGGCGATACGGCTGGGAACATCAACCGTCAAACGCCCCCCGATCAGGCCGTTTTGCCGATGAAACAGACTTTCCAATGCCTGCACGTCAAACAGCAGGCTGCGTGCCTTTTCGAGCAACAGTTCACCGTCGCTGGTCAGTTGTACCCGGCGAGTGGTGCGATGAAACAGGCGGGCGCCCATTTCATGTTCCAATTGCTGGATCGCGGCCGAAACCGTGGTTTTTGGCATCAGCAGGATCTGCGAAGCCCGGATAAAACTGCCCACTTCGGCCACCTGGATAAAGACCCGCAATCTCCCTATTTTATCCACCGGCAGTGCATCCTGTTAAACAAGCTGCGGCACCGGCCGCAGCAAAATTGATATTAACGGGTAGTATAGCCACCGTTGGCAAACAGCGTCTGCCCGGTGATCCACCAGCCGTCGGTGACCAGAAATTTGACGATCGGCGCGATGTCCTCAATGTCGGTCAGGCCGGTTTTCGAGAACTTGCTCAGCGCCGCGGCGCTGCGGTGATATTCCACCGCCTCTTTGCTTTCCTGCCCGTAGAAGAACGGCGTATCCATCGGGCCAGGGCCGATGGCATTCACGCTGATGCCCCGCTCGCCAAACTCTTTGGAGGCGGCGCGGGTAAAGTGCTCCACCGGTGCCTTGCTGCCCGGATAGACGGCATAAAACGGCGTATAAGCCGCCAGCAGCGAACTGACGATGGACACAATGCGACCGTTGTCGGCCAAATGCTTGCCTGCCTGCTGGATAAAGAAGAAAGCCGCTTTGGAATTGATGTCAAAACTGCTGTCGTAATCCGCTTCGGTCACCTCGGCAATCGGTTTTTTGATCACCAGGCCGGCAGTATTGACGGCAATATCCACTTTGCCGAATGCCTTGATTGCCTGCTCAAACAGCTGCGCCACGTTGCCAGGCTTGGTCAGATCGCCCTGCACCGTTATCGCCTGGGCGCCCGCCGCGTTAACCGCCTTCAGCGTTTCCTCCGCTGCCGCCCTGGTCGCATCGCTGTTGTAATGCACCACTATCGCTGCTGCCCCACTGGCCGCCAGATCGCGCGCCACCAAGCCACCCAGGTTCTTCCCACCGCCAGCGATCAACACCACTTTTCCATTCAAAGATTGCTTGCTCATTACAGTGACTCCGTTAGTGAAGGTTGTAACGAGTATAGGAACTGTGACCGCTCAGATAATCTGTCCAAACCGGGATGAACCATCCTGGTTTTTTGGTCAATACTTCCAGGTGGGCGAAAAATGCCCACAGCGTGATCGGCAGCCAAGCATTCAGCGGAAATCGCACTACACTTGTAAGTTTCCAACAGCAATAGTCGCAATTAGAAACTATTGTTTCCCGCCCGCCGTAGGCCACTAAACGCCCAGACGGGTCATAACAGAGGTCAATGTCATGGTGATTCAACCCTACTTATTCTTTAGCGGAAACTGTGAACAGGCAGTGAACTTCTACGTGCAGCAGTTGGGTGCCACGCTTGAAATGATGATGCGTTACAAAGAGATGCCCGAAGAAGCCAAACAGGGCAACCCTCAAGACGTCAATCCGGAGTCCATCATGCATGCCCGGTTGCTGATAGGCGACACCGCGCTGATGGCCTCGGATGGCTGCCCGCAGGATGGTGCCGACGCATCACACAAGGGATTTGCCCTGTCACTCAACCCAAGTACCGTTGATCAAGGGCGCGAACTGTTTGAAAAACTGTCGCAAGGAGGCCAGGTCACCATGCCTTATCAGTCCACCTTCTGGGCCAAAGGTTTTGGTATGCTGACCGACCAGTTTGGCGTCAATTGGATGATTAACGTTGAATAGTTCGTCATCCCGCTCGGTGTCCGCCTCTGATCGCGGGCACCCTGGCATCAACTATCAGTTGTAGTGATACCAGTCATAGGCCGCCATGGCGAACAGCACGAACAGCGCCGCCAGCAGCACCAATCCCAAACGCCAGTACGGTGACTTACGCTGCCGCCAGGCAAACAGGATCATTAACGCCAGCACTCCCAGCGTCACCGGGTAATAAACCACCAGCGTCAGCAAAGTAATAATGATGTAGTCAGACATGCGAGCGATCCCTGTATTCTCTCCGTAGGTTTAATGCGGAGGGTATAATCGGAGCCAATATATTCTTCCTCTGCCCTCAACAACTTATTCATTTTCACCGTTTAATGTGTAGTGGTCCAGGTGATTAACGAATAATATGCAGGATTGTTCTTACCTCGATTTAAAGATTGTACAGCAAGGGTGACATGACACAGCAGCAACTGCAGGATGCCGAACGGCCTCGCAACGGTAAAAACTCCCCGTTATTATTTCAGGCCGGCGTGTTTGTCGTCATCGTTGCCGTTACGCTGATCCTGTTTAACGCCTGGCAAATTTGGAATGCCCATCAGCGCGACTTGCAAAGTGCCGAGTATGAATCGGCCAATTTGGCCCGTGCGCTGGCGCAGCATGCCGATGACACCGTTATGCAGACCGACAGCACGTTGTCCGAACTGAGTGAACGCATTCAGGTTGACGGGCTGGCTAGCCCACAACTGTTACGATTGCAAAAAGTGATGCAAACCCAGGTGGGTAACCTGCCGCAGCTGCACGGGCTGTTTGTTTACGATGCACAAGGCAATTGGATCGTCACTTCATCGGGCCGCTTGGTACAAAACGCCAACAATGCCGACCGGGAATATTTTAAATATCACCTCGAGCACAACAGTAATGCAGTTTATATCGGCAAGGTGGTGCGCAGCCGCTCTACCGGCGATTTGATCATTCCGGTGTCACGCCGCATCAACCACCCGGACGGCAGCTTTGCCGGAGTCGTGCTGGCCACATTGTATATCAACTATTTCCGCCAGTTTTACGATACCTTTGCGCTAAACAGCGATGCTTCACTCAATCTGTTATTGGCCGACGGTATCATCCTCTACCGTCGCCCTTATTCCCTGGCGGCCATCGGCAAGAATATTTCCGAGGGCGTGCTGTTCCGGGAAATATTGCCACACTCCGAATTCGGCAATGCCACCATTACCTCGCGCTACGACAAGGTAGAACGGATTTACGGCTATTCACGGGTTAACCGCTATCCGCTGGTGATTGCTGTCGGGTTGTCGAAAAAAGATGTGCTGGCTGGTTGGCGCAACGACTCCGGCCTGTTTGCTCTGGGTGGCGCCACCCTGCTTGCCATCCTGTTGGCCATGGGGACGGTGTTGATGCGTCAGATTAACCACAGCGTGCGCACCGAAGCCGAGCTGATGCGCACTCGCGATCAGCTCACCAGTATCAACCAAACCCTGGAAGAACTGGCCTTGCTGGACGGACTGACCGGGCTGGCCAACCGCCGCCAGTTTGATTTCGCCTTAAAGAATGAGCAGATGCGCGCCTCACGCAACTACCGCAGCGTGGCGCTGTTGATGTTGGATATCGATTATTTCAAGCAGTATAACGACATCTATGGCCATGTCGCCGGCGACCAGTGTCTGCAACAGATCGGACAAATGCTCAAGGGAATGGCCAGCCGCAGCAACGACATCATGGCCCGCTACGGCGGCGAAGAAATGGCCATCATATTGCCGGACACCGACGCCCAGGGTGCACTGGTATTCGCCGAACGCGTCATCGAAGCGGTGCGGGCGCTAAAAATACCTCATGATGGCAACCCGCATGGCATCATCACCATCAGCATAGGGATCTACGCCAAGGTGCCGCATATGTATAACGACACGCCGATGAGCTTTATCAATCAGGCTGACAGCGCACTTTACCAAGCGAAAGCCCAGGGCAAAAACCGCATTTACTCCGCTTGACCCAATGAGCCGCCTTTAGCAAAAGGCGGCTCCAGATAAAAAGACCAGGCCAAATAATAGAATTATCATGCCTGCTCGATGCTTTTGATTAATTTCCAATAACAAACCCATTAATTCCGCTTACGTCTATTTTTGCCCTTTCGTGCGATTAGCATATCGTTTAATTTCTGTTTAGTGTTTGGTGAGTTTTAATAATGCTACCATTATTAAATCCAGCTTATTATCCACGAATTCAATTCGGGAATAATTCCCGCTGGTTATAAATTCCATTCAAATATAAAAAATTAAAATATCCCTACATTGCAAGGAGATAGGATGCTTATGGATAGCCTTATGCCGGAACAGGCATTGATGACATTGCCACAACGACAGTGGGACAGTGCTACTCTGCCAGTTTCCCACACTGCCGCCCTGGCGCTGGAACAAGGAAAAGTATTGTTTTTGCCCGAATTAAAATTTCCATTGTTAACCGATGAAATAACGTTATTGGATCCCGCACTGGTGGATATAAAACGTAAAAACATCAGCTATTGGCCAGAAAGTCAAAAATTATCTGGCGTAACGATAACGGCGCAACGACCACAGGTACAGGCACTGCTGCACCGTTATTATCAGGCCTGCCGACAGTTAATCGCCGGTTTACTGCCTCATTATCAGCAAACCTTGCATTCACCGGTTAACAGCCTGCGCCTGCACCCGGTTTCGTCCTGGCGTGCGACCAACTCATGGCGTAAGGACGACAGCCGTTTGCACGTTGACGCCTTCCCATCACGCCCCAATCAGGGTGAGCGCATCCTGCGTATTTTTACCAACATCAATCCGCATGGTGAGCATCGCCAATGGCGCGTCGGTGAACCTTTCCCCCAATTGGCACGACGTTTTATACCGCGCCTACCGCGCTATTCACCCTTGAGCAGTTGGCTGCAGCATAAGGTCGGCATCACCAAACGCCGCCGCAGCCATTACGACCACCTGATGCTGCACCTGCACGATGCAATGAAAGCCGACCAATACTACCAGCAGCAAGGCCCACAGCTGGCACTCGACCTGCCGCCGGGCAGCAGTTGGATCTGTTTTTCCGATCAGACGCCGCACGCAGCGATGGCCGGCCAGTTTATGTTGGAACAAACCTTCCTGCTGCCGGTCAGCGCGATGAAAAACCCACGGCAGTCGCCGCTAAAAATGCTGGAAACGCTGTTGCGCAAACCCTTGATTTAATCCGCGGTTAGCAGCAGGGTTTCCCCCTGTTGCTGCGCCAGTTGATAATGTGTGACCAGGCTGTGGCGGCCAATCAGTTCGGCCAATTGTGGTGAATGGCTGGTGATCCACAGTTGGCTGTATCGACTGGCTTCGGCGATCAGCATTGCCAGTGCCGGCAGCAACTGCGGGTGCAGGCTGTTTTCCGGTTCGTTAAAGGCCATAAATGCCGGGGGGCGTGGGCTAAGCATCGCCACGGCCAGGCAGAGAAAACGCAGCGTACCGTCCGAAAGCTCGGCACTGTCCAAAGGCCGTAAAATCCCGGCCCGATGCATCAATAGCTGAAAACGCCCCTGCGGTGCCTGTATTTCAAACTGACTGTCCGGAAAGGCCTGCCCCAGGATCTCATGCAGCAACTCCCCGTTGCCTATCTCGCAAACGGTTTCAAAAGCGGCGGCCAGATTACTGCCGTCATGCGCCAGTACCGGCGCGCGGATGCCCACCTGCGGTGCGCGCAGTGGTGAACCGGGCCAAACGGCAAACTCATGATAAAAGCGCCACTGGCGCAGGTTTTCCCGCACCTGCGACACCTCGGGATACAGGTGGGGGTCGGCAAGCTGACCAAACACCGATTCCTCCGCATGTAAACTGGCGGGATAAGTCGTGCGTTCTCCCTGAATATTCGTCAGGAATGCGCTTTGATTGCGCCGCTCCAGCACCCTCGTCGACGGGCGACGGCCATGGCCAGCTACCCACAGCGACTCCTCTTTGACCAGCGGATCGAGTTGAAACAGGCTGTCGGTAGGATCGGGGAACCCCAGCTGCAACTGATAATCAAAGTCCTCAAGGGTGGCAGACAGCAACATCCGTTTCGGATCGCCCCGCCGATCGCCCGGGCGCAATCCTCCGGCCCACATCGCCTTCTGAATGCCGCCCTCCTCGGCCAGCGCCGTAGACAGGCGCCCACATGCCGCCTCGTGGATCAGCCGTACCGCTTTATACAGGTTGGATTTACCGCAGCCGTTCGGGCCGCTGATCACATTCAGGCGGCCCAGTTGCAGTTTCAGGTTGCGGATAGAACGGAAACCACTTAGCTGGAGTTGTTGGATCGTCATAGGCACAATTTTTAGTCAAAGGGATAGCGTATCTTAACATAGCTGCCATCCCCGCCGTCTTTAGCTTGCCGCCTCAAAATCCCCTTTCTGGCGTGCTACCAGCGTCAGAATGCTGTACAACGCCACCGCCTGCTGATGCTGATTAAGCACCTGTACATCCCATACCACCACGCCATGCGGACGATCTTCCGCGGTTTTCTGCGGCTTGCGGATTTTCTTCTTGCAGGTCAGCCGCACCTGGATAGTATCGCCAATTTTCACCGGCTCGATAAAACGCAGGTTTTCCATGCCGTAGTTGGCAATCACCGGCCCCACACCTGGGTCGACAAACAGACCGGCAGCAGCAGAAACCACAAAGTAGCCATGCGCGACCCGTTCGCCAAACAGGGATTCGGCGGCACCGATCTTGTCCATATGAGCATAAAAATGGTCACCGCTCAGGCAGGCAAAGTTAACGATGTCTGCTTCGGTCAGGGTACGCCGTGCGGTGAGCAGGCTTTCACCCAGCCGCAGTTGTTCAAAGTATTTACGGAACGGATGAACCGGATCCTCAATCACCGTCGCCCCGCGTACCCACTCACGGCCAATTGCCGCCATCATCGCCGGGCTGCCCTGGATCGCCGTGCGTTGCATATAATGTTTCACCGCCCGTAATCCGCCCAGTTCCTCGCCGCCCCCCGCTCGCCCTGGCCCACCATGCACCAACATCGGTAACGGGGAACCGTGGCCAGTGGACTCTACTGCCGCCTGTTGATCCAAAATCAGCATACGGCCATGGGCGCAGGCCGTCGCACGGATAAACCGCGTTGCCAGAGTTTCATCGGCGGTCACCAGCGATCCCGCCAGGCTGCCCTGGCCCATTAACGCCAGTTCGATCGCCTGTTCGGTGTGCTGGTAAGGCATCAACGTCGCCACCGGGCCAAAGGCTTCGGTACCGTGCACCGCCTGATGGGTAAAGGGATCGGCGCAGTACAACAGGGTAGCCGGGTAAAATGCACCGTTATTTGCATTTTCTCCCATCACAGTCAGTTTATCCGCCACAGCACCGCACAAAGGTTCACAGCCGTTATGCAGCAGAAAATCGACCTTTTGCTGTACGTCATTGCGTTGTTCGTAGCTGACCAGCGCGCCCATGCGCACCTGCTCCAGTTTAGGGTCACCCACCGTGATACCGGCCAGGCGCTGCAACAGCGCCTGCTGTACTTCTGCCACCCACTTTGCCGGCACGATAATCCGCCGGATAGCGGTACATTTTTGCCCAGCCTTGGCAGTCATCTCGCGGCACACTTCTTTGATAAACAGCGCAAACTCCGGCATTTGCGGCGTCACATCTTCCCCCAACACACAGCAGTTGAGCGAATCGGCCTCCATGGTGAAGGCAATGGATTTTTCCAGCAGGCGCGGATGGGCCCGCAGTTGCTGACCGGTCTGCGCCGAGCCGGTAAAGGTCACCGCATCCTGATAATCGAGATGTTCAAACATATCGCCGATACCGCCGCACACCAGCTGCAGCGCGCCCTCCGGCACCAAGCCGCTGTCGATAATCAATTTGACCATCGCCTGTGTTAACTGCGCGGTGGCGGTTGCCGGTTTGATGATCGCCGGCATCCCCGCCAGCCAGGTCGGTGCCAGCTTTTCCAGCATCCCCCAGCAGGGGAAGTTAAAGGCGTTGATATGCAGAGCCACACCAGGACGCGAAGTCAGCACATGGCGGGCGGCGAACTGCGACTGTTTGGACAGCGGGATCAGTTCGTCTTCCGGCCACAGGGTATCGTCCGGCAATTCACGCCCCGCCAGACCGGCATAGGCGAACAGCGTGGCGATACCGCCTTCAATATCCACCCAGCCGTCACTGCGGGTCGCGCCGGTCTGGTACGAAATTTCATACAGCGCTTCTTTATGAGCCAACAGGTGCTTGGCCACCGCTTTCATCATCTGTGCGCGCTGCTGGAAAGTCATCTGCGCCAGCGCCTTGCCACCCCGGCTGCGTGCATACTCCAGGCTGGCGGCCAGCGGCAGCCCGTCGGAACAAACCTGATACAGAGGTTCGCCGGTAACGGCGTGATGGATTTCGCGGGCGGTGCCCTGGCCGAACACCCAGCCGCCAGAAAGGTAACTGTGTAACTGCTGCATTTGCTCCTCCGTAATTCATAAATTTACACAACAATAATTAATTACGTATCAGGTATTGTCCAACTTTCTCCTGAATAAATTTAACAAAAGAAAAACATCACGACCTTTAATCTCGAAAAACAGGCTATTTTTCGCTGCCAGTAACTTTAAAATAAACATAAATAACAATAATTTATAAAATAAACCTGTGATTATTATCGCAAAACCACATAAATGTCGTTTGATCTTTTTGTTATCAGTTTGTAGCCTTATGGTTACTTAACATGATTCAATTTTTTATATTAAACATTAAAAATACGAATCAACAAGAGGCAAAAATGACAACTAACGCGCAATATCAACAACACTTCGACGACAAGATTGCGGCGGATACCTCTATTGAGGCCAAAGACTGGATGCCGGATGCCTACCGCCAAAACCTGATCCGTCAGATTGGCCAACACGCTCATTCCGAAGTGGTGGGTATGTTGCCGGAGGCCAACTGGCTGACGCGAGCGCCGACGCTGCGCCGCAAGGCGGTGTTACTGGCCAAGGTGCAAGACGAAGCCGGTCACGGTCTGTATCTGTACAGCGCCGCCGAAACCCTGGGCTGCTCACGCCAGGACATCTACCAGAAAATGCTCGACGGCAAGATGAAATACTCTTCGATCTTCAACTACCCGACGCTCAACTGGGCGGATATCGGGGTGATCGGCTGGCTGGTCGACGGCGCGGCTATCGTCAATCAGGTAGCCCTGTGCCGCGCTTCTTATGGCCCCTACGCACGGGCGATGGTGAAAATTTGCAAAGAAGAGAGCTTCCACCAGCGCCAGGGTTATGAGGCGGTGATGGCGATGGCTAACGGCAGCGAACAGCAAAAAGCCATGCTGCAGGACGCGATTAATCGCTTCTGGTGGCCGGTGCTGATGATGTTCGGCCCAAGCGACACCGATTCACCCCACAGCGCGCAAAGCATGGCCTGGAAGATCAAACGCCACAGCAACGACGAGCTGCGGCAGAAGTTTGTCGACAATACCGTACCGCAACTGGAAGCCCTGGGGATGAACGCCCCGGATGCCGATTTGGCCTGGGATGAAGCCAGCGGCCACTATCGCTTCGGCGAAATCGACTGGAGTGAACTGCACGAGGTGATTAAAGGCCGCGGGCAATGCAACCACGAACGGCTGCAGGCCAAACGCCGCGCCTGGGACGAAGGAGCCTGGGTGCGTGAAGGCGCCCTGGCCCACGCGGCCAAAAACACCTCAACCGCCGCATAAAAGGAACCGATGATGACACACGTTGAATGGCCGCTGTATGAAGTGTTTATCCGCAGCAAACAAGGGCTGGCGCACCGTCACGTCGGCAGTCTGCACGCTGCCGATGACCAGATGGCGCTGGAAAATGCTCGCGACGCCTATACCCGCCGCAACGAAGGCTGCTCAATCTGGGTGGTGCAGTCCAGCCATCTGATCGCCTCGCAGCCGGAAGATCGTGAAGCCTTCTTCGATCCGTCCGATGACAAGATCTACCGTCATCCGACGTTTTACACCATTCCCGACGGCATCAAGAACATGTAGAGGCGGCCATGACTCTTAACGATCCTCTAATCACCTATGCCCTGCGTCAGGGCGATACGCCACTGATCCTCGCCCAGCGGCTGTGTGCCTGGTGCGGCCACGCGCCGGAACTGGAAATTGACCTGGCGCTGGCGAACATCGGCCTTGATCTGCTCGGCCAGGCGCGCAACTTCCTCGGCTACGCCGCTGAACTGACCGGGCCGCATTGCAGCGAAGACCGTCTGGCCTTTGGCCGTGACGAACGCGAGTTTCACAACCTGCTGCTGGCGGAACAACCCAACGGCGGTTTCAACGACACCCTGGTGCGCCAGTTCCTGATTGACGCCTACCACGTGCAACTGCATCAGGCATTGAGCAACAGCCGCGACGCGCAGTTGGCCGCCATCGCCGCCAAGTCACTGAAAGAAGCCCATTACCACCTGCGTTTCAGCCGTGGCTGGATGATTCGCCTGGGTGACGGCAGCCCGCTCAGCCGGCAAAAAATTCAGCAGTCACTGGATAGTCTGTGGCGCTTTACCGCCGAGCTGTTCCACGCCGATGAGCTGGAACTGCAACTGGCACAACAGGGCATCGCCGCCGATCCACGCCAATTTGAAGCCCCCTGGCTGGCGCTGGTGAGTGACACGCTGCAACAGGCCGGCCTGCAGTTACCGAGCGAACAGGCTTTCCGCCACGGTGGCAAACAGGGACGACACAGCGAGCACCTCGGCCCGTTATTGGCGGAGATGCAGTTTCTGCAACGCGCCTATCCCAACGCGAACTGGTAGGGGGCCGTCATGAACATTACCCGGCTGCAAGCCGCTGAAATTCCGCAAATCTGGCACTGCCTGCAACAGATCAGCGATCCGGAACTGCCGGTGCTGTCGATTACCGATCTGGGCATGGTGCGCGACGTAGCAGCAGACGGTTGCGGCTGGCGTATTACCTTCACGCCGACCTATTCCGGCTGTCCCGCCACCGAGTTCTTGCTCGCAGCGATCGAACAGCAGTTGGCCGCGGCCGGCTTCAGCCCGGTAAAAGTGGATATCCGTCTTAGTCCGGCCTGGACCACCGACTGGATGAATGCGGCTGCGCGTGAGCGACTGCGGGAATATGGCGTCGCGCCGCCACAGGGCCATACCTGCGACAAACCCCAGGCACACGGCCCGGTGCCCTGCCCGCGATGCGGCAGCACCCACAGCGAGAAAATCAGCGAATTCGGCTCCACCGCCTGTAAGGCGCTGTACCGTTGTTGCGATTGCCGTGAACCCTTCGACTACTTCAAATGCATTTAGGAAAAACCATGACGGTCTTCCATCGCCTGAACGTCGCCGCCATCGAGCGCGAAACGCCGGACGCCGTAGCTATCACTCTGCGGGTGCCCGAAGAACTGAAAAGTCACTATTGCTATACGCCCGGCCAGCACCTGACGTTGAAGGCGCTGGTCGACGGTGAAGAGCTGCGCCGTTGCTACTCCATTTGCAGCTCGCCGCAGGAAGGGTTACTGCAGATCGGCGTGAAAGCCATTCATCAGGGCCGCTTCTCCTCGTTCGTTAACCGCATGCTGAAAGTCGGCGACGCACTGGAAGTGATGGTGCCGCAAGGACGATTCGGCTATCAGCCACAGGCGGAGAACAGCGGTAACTATCTGGCGATTGCCGCCGGTTCCGGCATTACGCCGATGCTGTCGATCATCAAGGCCACGCTGCAACTCGAGCCAAACAGCAGTTTCACGCTGATTTACGGCAACCGCAGCAGCCGTTCGGTGATGTTCAAAGAAGCGCTGTCCGATTTGAAGAACCGCTATCCCCAGCGCTTTCAGCCGCTGTACTTGTTCAGCCAGGAAAATCTTGATAGCCCACTGCTCAGCGGCCGTATCGACCGTGAACATCTGCTGGCGATCGGCGGTGCATTACTCAATTACCGCGACTATGACCACGCCTTTATCTGCGGGCCTGAAAGCATGATGGACGATGCCCAGAGCGTACTCGAACAGGCGGGCGTGCCTGCCGGGCACATTCACAGCGAACGTTTTAACACCAGCGGTATGGTGGCCCGGCCGGTCAATGACGCCAACCGCAACGCCACCCGGGTTGAGATTTTGCTCGATGGCCGCCGGTTGAATATCGAGGTGGGCGCTCAGGATGACAGCATTCTGGATGCGGCACTGCGCCAGGGTGCCGACCTGCCCTACGCCTGCAAAGGCGGGGTATGCGCTACCTGTAAGTGCCAGCTAAAGGCCGGTCAGGTGGATATGGCGGTCAATTACAGCCTGGAGCCGGATCAACTGGCGGCGGGTTACGTATTAAGTTGCCAGTCGTGGCCGCGCGGCGACGGTGTGGTACTGGACTTTGACGTATAGGAGCCGCCAATGGAAACCCCTTTTGTCCTGCGACAGCAACACCAGCGGGTGGTGACACTGACACTGCATCGCCCTGAGGCGCGCAACGCCCTGAACACTCCGTGTCTGGAGCAGTTGGTTTATTTACTGGAACAGGCCGATGCAGATGCCGGCGTTGGCGCAGTGGTGATTACCGGCGCGCCCCGCTTCTTTGCCGCCGGTGCCGACCTGCACGAGCTGCAAAAACAGGACTTGCCCGCCACGTTGACGGATCGCCGTCCGCTGTTGTGGCAGCGCCTGGCCCAGTTCAGCAAACCGCTGCTGGCGGCGGTCAACGGCTATGCGCTGGGTGCCGGTTGTGAACTGGCATTGGCCTGCGACATCGTTATCTGCGGCGAAAGCGCCCGTTTTGGCCTGCCGGAAATCACTCTTGGCCTGATGCCGGGAGCCGGAGGCACTCAGCGTTTGATCCGCTGCGTCGGCAAGTCCCGCGCCAACCAGATGGTGCTGACCGGTGAAGCCATCAACGCCAGCTGCGCACTGCAAAGTAGCCTGGTCAGCGAAGTCTGTGTCGATGCGCTGACGCTGGAGCGCACGCAACAGGTGGCCGAACGCATCAGCCTACAGGCGCCGCTGGCATTACGCGCCGCCAAGCAGGCATTGAAACAGGCTGAAGAAACCGGTCTGAGCCAGGGGCTGGCCATCGAACGCCAGCAGTTTGTCACCCTGGCCGCCACCGACGATCGCCGTGAAGGCATCAAAGCCTTCTTCGAAAAACGTACGCCAAACTATCAGGGGCGCTGATTTATGGATAACGCATTGATTCTCACCCATCTGGAAGCCGGGGTGCTGACCCTGACCCTTAACCGGCCCGATCGGCTCAACAGTTTTAACGATGAAATGCACCGCCAGCTAGCTGAAGCGCTGACCCTCGCCGAGCGCGACGAAACTGTACGCTGCCTGTTGATTACCGGTGCCGGACGTGGTTTTTGCGCCGGGCAGGACTTGAACGATCGCAACGTCAGCGTTGAGCAACAGGCGCCGGATCTCGGCCTGTCGGTGGAACGTTTCTACAACCCGCTGATCCGCCGTCTCACCGCCTTGCCAAAACCGGTAGTATGCGCCGTCAACGGCGTGGCGGCGGGTGCCGGGGCCGCTTTGGCACTGGCTTGCGATATCGTCATCGCCGCCGACAATGCCAATTTTATCCAGTCCTTCTGCCGTCTGGGACTGGTACCGGACTCCGGTGGCAGTTGGTTCCTGCCGCGTCTGGCAGGCCACGCCCGTGCCATGGGGATGGCGATGCTGGGGGACAAAGTCAGCGCACAGCAGGCGCTGGCCTGGGGCATGATCTGGCAGGTGGTTGCTGCAGATGAGCTGGCCACCACCAGCCAAACGCTGGCGCAACATCTGGCTACTCAGCCGACCTATGGGCTGGGACTGATTAAAAAAGCGCTCTACCGTTCGGCCAACAACACCCTCGACCAGCAGCTGGATTTGGAACGCGATCTGCAACGTCTGGGCGGTCGCAGCGACGACTACCGCGAGGGCGTCAGCGCCTTCTTCGCCAAACGCGCGCCAAATTTCAGCGGGAAATAACCATGAACCAGCCGAACTTAAACCTCAGGGTGGCGGTGATTGGTGCCGGGACCATGGGCATCGGTATCGCTCAGGTGGCCGCCGCCGCCGGGCATCAGGTGCAGCTGTTTGATATTGTCGCCGATGCTGCCCGGCAGGCACTCGATGCACTCGCCCAGCGGCTGCATCAGCGTGTTGCGGCCGGCAAGGCCGACGCCACCACCACCGAAGCCCTGCTGGCGCGCATTCAGCCGGCAGAGTCGCTTAATTCGCTGGCCGACAGCGGTCTGGTGGTAGAAGCGGTGGCGGAAAAGCTGGCAATCAAACAAAGCCTGTTCCGTGAGCTGGAAACCCTGTGCTCCCCCGCCACGCTGTTTGCCAGCAACACCTCCTCGCTGTCGATTACCGCGATCGCCGGTGCGCTGCAACATCCACAGCGTCTGGCCGGGCTGCACTTCTTCAACCCAGCCCCGTTGATGAAGCTGGTGGAGATCGTCAGCGGACTGGACACCAGTGCCGAAACCGTCGCCACACTGCAAAGACTAACCCGGCAATGGGGTAAGCAAAGCGTGCTGTGCCGCTCCACACCGGGCTTTATCGTTAACCGCGTGGCACGGCCGTTTTATGCCGAGACCCTGCGCGCACTGGAGGAACAGGTTGCCGACGCCGCCACGCTGGATGCGGTGATGCGCGACGCGGGTGGCTTCGCCATGGGGCCACTGCAACTGACCGATATGATTGGTCAGGATATCAATTACGCCGTGACCGAATCGGTATTTCAGGCTTTCTTCCAGGATCCTCGTTTTACCCCCTCGCTGGTACAACAGGAACTGGTGGCGGCCGGGCGCTTGGGCCGCAAAAGCGGCCGTGGTTTTTATCGCTATGGCGATCATCAACTGCCGGCGGCTGAAGTTCTGCCGGAATCCACGGCGGAATTGCCGCGCAGCATCAAGCTGCATGGCGATGCCGCGGGCATGGCGTTACTGAGCGAATTACTGAGTGGAAATGCGCAGTCGATCAAACAACCTGGCCAGACCAGCGCCTACGCCCGGATTGATGAAGTTACACTTATGTTAACGAATGGTAAAACAGCCAGCCAGGTGGCCAATGAAACCGCAACTCCCGTGGTGCTGTTTGATCTCTCAGCCGACTACTCGCAGGCCCCCACCGTCGCTATCAGCTGCGCGGCGCAAAACGAGGCCCGGCACAACGCCACCATCGTGCGTTTGCTGCAATCTCTCGGCAAGAAGGTGATCGTTTTGCCGGACTATCCCGGTCTGTTGGTGATGCGCACCCTCGCCATGTTGGCCAATGAGGCGCTTGACGTGGTCAACAAGGGCGTCGCCAGTGCCGGGGATACCGACCACGCCATGCGCTTTGGCGTCAACTACCCACGCGGCCCGCTGGAATGGGGGGCGGCCCTGGGTTGGCGACAAATCCTGACCACGCTGGAAAACCTGCAAAGCCACTACGGCGAGCCACGTTACCGCCCGATGCCGTTGCTGCGTCATTACGCATCCCTCTCTTCAGGAGCCCAACCATGAACGCCAATACGCCACATGCACTGGCGCAACGCTGCGCTGAACAGATGTTTCAACAGGATACCTGTGCTCAGGCAATGGGCATGCGGGTGGATGCGGTTGATACCGGTTTTGCCCGCGTCAGCATGACCGTCGGCCCGCAGATGCTCAACGGACATCAGACCTGCCATGGCGGCCAACTGTTCAGCCTGGCGGACACCGCCTTCGCCTATGCCTGCAACAGTCAGGGGCTGGCAGCGGTGGCCTCTGGCTGCAATATCGAGTTTATTCGCCCGGCACTGGCCGGCGACCGCCTGACCGCCAGCGCCGAGGTACGCCATCAGGGCAAAACCACCGGGCTGTACGACGTGGAGATAGTCAACCAGCTGGGTAAAACCGTCGCCTGGTTTCGCGGGCGGGCACATCGCCTCGGCCATGCCATTTTAGGGGAACAACCATGAGTCAGGCGTTTATCTGCGATGGCGTTCGCACACCGATTGGCCGCTACGGCGGCGCATTGGCCAACCTACGTGCCGATGATTTGGCCGCGCTGCCGCTGCGTGCCCTGTTGGCTCGCCACGCTCAGGTGGACTGGTCACTGGTGGATGACGTGATCCTCGGCTGCGCCAATCAGGCCGGGGAAGACAACCGCAATCTGGCCCGTATGGCGGCTTTGCTGGCAGGCCTGCCGGTGAACGTTTCCGGCACTACTGTCAACCGCCTGTGCGGTTCGGGGCTGGACGCACTGGCGATGGCGGCACGCAGCATCAAGGCTGGTGAAGCCGGGCTGGTGCTGGCCGGCGGCGCAGAATCCATGACCCGCGCACCGCTGGTGATGGGCAAAGCCGATAGCGCTTTCAGCCGTCAGGCACAACTGTATGACACCACGCTGGGCTGGCGCTTTATCAATCCACTGATGCAGGCACAGTACGGCACCGACTCGATGCCGGAAACCGCCGAAAACGTGGCGGAAAAATTCAACATCAGCCGCGCCGATCAGGACGCCTTCGCGCTGCGCAGCCAGCAACGCGCCGCCCGGGCGCAAGAACTTGGCTTACTGGCGCAGGAAATAGTGCCGGTCAGCCTCAGCGGTAAAAAAGGCGCGGTGACGTTGTTCAGTCAGGACGAACACCCGCGCGCAGACACCCGACTGGAACAATTGCAGGCGCTGAAAACGCCGTTCCGCCAACCTGGAACCGTGACCGCCGGTAACGCCTCTGGCCTAAACGACGGTGCAGCGGCGCTGATTGTCGCCTCCGAGACGATGGCCGCCAGCCAGGGGTTGACACCACGAGCACGCATCGTCGCCACCGCCACCTGCGGCGTCGAACCCGGCTTGATGGGGATCGGCCCACTGCCGGCCACCCGCAAGGTACTGGAATTGGCCGGGCTAAGCCTGGCGCAAATGGACGTTGTCGAACTGAATGAGGCCTTTGCTGCCCAGGCGTTGGCGGTACTGCGCCAGCTTGGCCTGCCGGACGACGCCCCTCAGGTGAATCCCAACGGTGGCGCTATTGCCCTTGGCCACCCGCTGGGAATGAGCGGTGCACGTCTGGCGCTGGCCGCCTTGTTTGAACTGGAACGGCGTTCCGGCCGCTATGCGCTTTGCACCATGTGCATCGGCGTCGGCCAAGGCATCGCCATGATCATTGAGCGAGTTTAACCCCGAGGCTAATAATGATGACTACCAATCCACCGCCACTCGACGCCATTGAGTTCGCCTCGCGTGATGAAATTGAAGCGCTGCAGCTGGAACGGCTGAAATGGACACTGCACCACGCCTATAACAATGTGCCGATGTATAAACGCAAGTTCGATCAGGCGGGTGTGCACCCCGATGATCTTAAACAGTTGAGCGATCTGGCGCGTTTCCCCTACACCACCAAACAGGACTTACGCGACAATTACCCATTCGATACCTTCGCCGTACCAATGGAACAGGTGGTGCGTATTCACGCCTCGTCGGGCACGACCGGCCGACCTACCGTGGTCGGCTATACCCAGCGGGACATCGATAACTGGGCCGATATCGTCGCCCGCAGCCTGCGCGCCGCCGGGGCTACGGCCAAAGACAAGGTGCACGTGGCCTATGGTTATGGCCTGTTCACCGGAGGGCTGGGCGCTCACTACGGCGCGGAGCGGCTGGGGGCCACGGTGATCCCGATGTCCGGCGGCCAAACCGAAAGGCAGGCGCAGCTGATACTGGATTTCAAACCCGACGTGATCATGGTGACGCCATCCTACTGTTTAACGCTGATCGACGAACTGGAACGCAAAATGGGCGGCGATGCCCGTGGCTGCTCATTACGTCTCGGGGTGTTTGGCGCAGAGCCATGGACCGAAGCGCTGCGGCATGAAATTGAAAGCCGCATGGGCATCAAGGCGCTGGATATTTACGGTCTGTCCGAAGTGATGGGGCCAGGGGTGGCGATGGAGTGCGCCGAAAGCGGCGGTGGCCCGACTATCTGGGAAGATCACTTCCTGCCTGAGATCATCTGCCCGGAAACCGGTATTGCCCTGCCGGATGGGGAGCACGGCGAGCTGGTGTTTACCACCCTGACCAAAGAGGCGCTGCCGGTGATCCGCTACCGTACCCGCGATCTCACCCACCTGCTGCCGGGCGATGCACGCCAGATGCGCCGGATGGGAAAAATCACCGGGCGCTCCGACGACATGCTGATCATCCGTGGCGTCAATGTGTTCCCGTCGCAGGTGGAAGAACAAATTATGCAGTTCGAACAGCTGTCGCCACATTATCAGCTGCAGGTCAGCCGCAGTGGGCACCTGGATACATTAGCGGTACGCGTAGAATTAAAAGAGGCCGCGCTCAGCCTCAGCCATCAGCAGCGCTGTGAGATTTGCCACCAGCTTCGTCACCATATCAAATCGATTATCGGCGTCAGCACCGACGTCAGCATTGCCAACTGCGGCGATATCCCGCGTTCGGAAGGCAAGGCCCAGCGGGTGGTCGACCTGCGCCCCCGTTGATTCTCTTCGCGTCACGGATGACGCCTCAAGAATTTGTGGTAATGTTGTGTCTCATCGTCAGCTAACCCATGGGAAAATATGGAACATAAACTGGATGAGTTTATCCGCCATGCTATAGACGCCCAGCCGATCAGCGGCACGTCACTGATTATCTCCCTGTACGGTGATGCGCTGAGTCATCGCGGTGGCGAAGTGTGGCTCGGCAGCCTGAGCGCACTGCTGGAGGCGATGGGTTTCGGTGACCGCTTTGTGCGCACCTCGGTATTTCGCCTGCAAAAAGAGGGCTGGCTGGAGGTCGAAAAAATCGGTCGCCGCAGCTTCTATCGGGTGACCGAACAGGGTATGCGCCAGTTCCGCCACGCCGAGTCGAAAATCTACCTCAGCGAGCCACCGGCCTGGGACGGGAAATGGGATCTGCTGTTGCTGGAAAGCGCGGAGAAAAGCGAACGGGCACGGCTGAAAAAAGAGCTGGGCTGGCTGGGTTTTGGCCAGATAGCCAATAACCTGATGGCGGCCCCTACCCATGTACAAACCGACGTCACCGCCCTGCTTGGCGAGCTTAATGCCAGCGAGCAAGTGATCTATTTTCGTGCCGACTACCCCTATAACCGCTCCGAACAAACCCTGCAGCAGCTGGTGGCCAACTGCTGGGCGCTGGGCGAGGTCGCCGCCGATTATCATGAGTTTATCGTCTCTTTCCGCCCACTAATGGCGCTGCTGCGCGAAACCGACGATGCCCTGCTGACACCCCAGCGCTGCTTCCAGATTAAGCTATTATTGATCCACTTCTTCCGCCGCGTGGTGCTCAAAGATCCGCTGCTGCCGGACGCCCTGTTACCCGTTCAGTGGGAGGGACAGATCGCCCGCAACCTGTGTATCAATATTTATCAACGGGTGGACCGCGCCGCGACCGAGTATGTCAGCGCGCTGGCGGAAACTACCATCGGCGCTCTGCCCGCCCCGGCGGCCGGCTATTACCGGCGCTTTGGCGGCCTGCCGCGCGATCCTTCACTGTAGGTCGTGTCCCACAATAGGACGTGGCACCGTCGCAGACCCGAAGGGCTGGGGCCATTTGAACGCGCACCTGTGTTACGAGCCGCTTATTTGGCCCACCAAACCTCACGACCCGCGCCTTGCTGCGCGCTCAAATGACCGCCAGCGTCGCTCACGTACTATTATGGGAAACAACCTTAGGAGTTTTTGCTATGCCCGTGTATCAGATTGATGGCCTGACCCCAGTAGTAGACCCCAGCAGTTATGTGCACCCGACGGCGGTATTGATTGGCGATGTGATCGTCGGCAAACAGGTGTATATCGGCCCCAATGCCAGCCTGCGCGGCGACTTTGGCCGTCTGGTGATTGGTGACGGCGCCAATATCCAGGACAACTGCGTGATGCACGGCTTTCCGCAGCAGGACACCGTGGTGGAACAGGACGGTCATATCGGCCACGGCGCGATATTGCACGGCTGCCGCATCCGCCGTAACGCCATGGTCGGCATGAATGCGGTGATCATGGACGGCGCGGAGATCGGTGAGAACAGCATCGTCGGTGCCATGGCGTTCGTTAAGGCCGCCGCGGTGATTGAAGCCAACAAGCTGGTGGTCGGTAGCCCGGCACGGGTATTGCGCGACCTGACCGAACAGGAACTGGCGTGGAAAGTGGTCGGCACGCGTGAATACCATGATTTGGTACTGCGCTGTAAATCTTCTCTGCAAGAAGTCGCCCCACTGAGCGAAATCGAACCGGGCCGTCAGCGCTTAAGTTTTGGCGACCACCTGATACCAAAAAGTCAGCTTTAAGCATCACAAAATACGCTATTTCGGTAAAAAGTGGTTTACAGTGATTACCCTGTTTAACTCTTTTTACCTGGACCGGAATCGATGCCAAGAACGGCCAAAACGGTTGAAGTCCCCGCCATCGGCGAGCTTGATCGTCAAGCGGGGCAGCTTAGCCTGCAGCTTGCTCAAGCGTTGCGGGCCGCTATCAACAGAGACGAACTTAAACCTGGCGAACTGCTCCCCTCCACCCGCGTGCTGGCAGGTGCGTTGCAGTTGGCCAGAGGCACGGTGCTGGCAGCCTTCGAACAGCTGACGGCCGAGGGCTTTCTCGAAGCGCAACCCGGTTCAGGTACCCGCGTCGCCCTGTCACTTCATCGCCAGCCCCCGGCACCACTCAATCCGGCTGATATTTGTGACATTCCCCTTTCCAGCCAGGCGCAGGCATTGGCGCGATTTGCCGGTCAGTTACGGCCGCTGCCGCCGATTCCCTTCACCGTCTCGGTGCCCATCAATGATACCGCGCCCGATGACGTCTGGCGTCGTCTCGGCAACCGCATCCGCGCCCGTGGGCCAGGCGCTCCGGCAGGCTACGGCGAACCACTGGGGGCACTGCCGTTGCGCAAGGCGGTCTGTGAATACGTCCGCAAATCCCGTTCGGTACTCTGTACGCCGGAACAGGTGATTATCACCTCCGGCACTCAACAAGGGCTGTATCTGGCGACGCAAATTCTGCTGGACACCGGTGACACCGCCTGGGTGGAGGATCCGGCCTATCACGGCATTACCGCCATCTTTAACAGCGTCTTCAGAGACCGGCGAATGGTCAGAGTGCCGGTGGATGCCGAAGGAATAGACGTGGTGGCAGGCAGTAAAATCGCGCCGCAGGCCAAAGCTGTTTTTGTCACGCCTTCTCACCAATACCCGCTGTGCATGCCAATGAGCATGACGCGTCGGCTCGAGCTACTGGCGTGGGCCAAAAAGCACCGGGCCTGGATTGTCGAGGATGATTACGACAGTGAAATGCGCTATTCAGGCCATCCGTTTCCGTCATTGCAGGGGGTAGACCCGGCGAGAGTGGTCTACCTAGGCACCTTCAGCAAGATCCTTTTCCCTTCGTTGCGGCTGGGTTACGCCATCGTACCCAGGCCGCTGGTGGATGCCTTTTGCGGCGCACGCGTACTGATGGACCGCCACCCGCCCAGCGCCGATCAGCACGTGCTGGCCAGCTTTATGGCGCAGGGGCATCTGGATCGTCATATCCGCCGTATGCGCGGCGTGTATGCGGAAAAACGGCGGGTATTAACCGCAGCCATCAATGCCCATGTTTCTGCCGAGCTGGCGACGCTGCACCCCAGCGATCAGGGCATGCATATGGTGTTGTGGTTGAAGGCGGGGCTGGACGACCAAATGGTCGCTCGCCATGCCGCCGAGGCTGGAGTAGCGGTAAGTGCGCTTTCACCAATGTATGGCGTCGGCAGCGGGAAAAGCGGCTTGATACTCGGACTGGGCGGCTACGATGATCTGCAAATCCACCGCGCCGCCCAACGACTGAATCAGGTGCTGATGACGTTAGCCGATGCAGCAATCCCCTCTCCTTTGGGAGAGGGTTAGGGTGAGGGTGAGGGGAAACATGCAAAACCGAGACTTAAGCCCCTCACCCCGGCCCTATCCCCTGGAGAGGGGACTCACTTGAGAATATCGTATGCCCGATTCAGCGCGAAAACCGCTTTGCGCCGTACACGCAAACCAATACCCCGGCCATCACCGCAATCATCGAAGGCTGGATGGTTTCATGCAGCACCCACGCGGCCAGCGCCAGACCAAAGAAGGGTTGCAGTAGTTGTAACTGACCTACGGCGGCAATGCCGCCCAGCGCCAAACCGCGATACCAAAAGATAAAACCAATCCACATGCTGAACAGCGAAATATAGCCCAGAGAAAGCCACGCCCCTACGCTGACCTGCGGCCAACTCGCCGGTGCAGCCCAAACGGCAACCCCGGCCGTCAGCGGTAAAGCCACCACCAACGCCCAGGAGATCACCTGCCAGCCACCGAGCTTACGCGTCAGCATCGCGCCTTCCGCGTAGCCCAGACCGCAAAGCAGTATCGCCGCCACCATCAGCAGGTCACCCACCCAGGAAGCGCCCGCCCCCTGACTTAGCGCAAAGGCCCCCACCAGTAGACTGCCCAACACAGAGAACAGCCAGAAAGCGATTTTCGGACGTTCTCCTCCGCGCAGTACGCCAAAACAGGCGGTAGCCAGTGGCAATAGCCCGATATACACCAACGCATGCGCCGAGGTGGTGTGCTGCAAGGCCAACGCCGTCAGCAACGGGAAACCGATCACGACCCCGATCGCGACCATCACCAGCGGCACAAAATCCTGCCGCTGCGGCCAACATTGACGCATTAGCCCCAACGCGCCAAGCGCCAGTATGGCTGCCAGTACCGCCCGCATCGCGGTCAGGAAAAGCGGCTCAAATTCTTGCACCGCCAGACGCGTGGCGGGCAAAGAACCGCTAAAAATCAACATCCCCAGAAAGCCGTTAACCCACCCCTGTGCCGAATTATCGCTTCGGCCGACAACCTGAAATTTTTCTGTCTCACTGCTCATGGCAACACCACTCTATACCGGCGAAAGATCCCTTATTCTCCGGTTAAAGTGGTTTATTACCAGAACCAGATAACGACATTATCAGCAAACCACTTTACTCTAACTCCGACGTTTCCATCACTGCGGGCAGCCGCTGATGGCGGCTATAGAAGAAGTAGATGGCCACCAGCAGCAGGGTGAACGGGATACCGAACCACAGCGTCATCTTGAAAAACTCGGTGAACGCCGTCGAGATCAACAGTGCGGTCATCAGTCCGGCACCGGCCAGCGTGGTGTAGGGAAAACCCCACATGCGGAATTTCAGGTGGGTTTGGCGATGCTGACGGCGGAAAAACAGGTGAGTGACAAAAATCATCAGCCAGGTAAAGCAAGCGCCGTACACCGAAATAGACATCATGGCGGCAAAGGCTTTCTCCGGATAAACCAAGCTCAGTACGATCGACACCACAATGCCAATACACGACATCACCAATGCGCTCACCGGAATACCGCGTTTGCTGACCTGGCCCAGCACAGCCGGGGCTTGCCCGGCGCGCGACAGCGAGAACATCATACGGGTGGTGATATACAACTGGCTGTTCATCGCCGACAGCGCAGCCACCAGCACAATAAAATTGAAGATACCGGCGGCGGCGGGCAAGTGGATGACGTTCATCGCCATCAGGAACGGGCTTTCACCGGTTCCGGACTGCCGCCAGGGAACGATCGCCAGCATCAGCGCAATCGACAGCATATAGAAAATAAACAACCGCAAGATGGTGCCCTTGAAGGCAGTCTTCACCGCAATCACCGGGTTTTTGGCTTCACCAGCGGCCACTGCGATCATCTCAATACTCAGATAGCTGAAAATCGACACAATCACCGCGAACCACATGCCCTTGACGCCAAACGGGAAGAACCCACCATTGGCAGTAAAGTTGTGAATACCGTAGGCCGGGTTAGCGGAAAACACCAAAATGCCGATGCCAATGGCGATAAAGGCCGCGATGGCCACCACCTTGATGGTCGACAGCGCATACTCCACCTGGCCGAAGGACTTGACGCCAATCACATTGATGACAATTACCGCCGCAGAAAACAGCAGCACCCAGGGCCAGATCGGCGTGGTCGGGAACCAGAACTGCATATACATACCGATAGCGGTGACCTCGGTACCCACCGCCAAGACCACGCAGGACCAGTAGGAATAACGCACCAGAAAACCGAACAGCGGACTGATATAAAACTCGGCATAGTCACCGAAAGAGCCCGGCGTTGGGTGTTCAGAGGTCATTTCCGCCAGGCATCCCATCAGCAGCAACGCCACCACGCCACCAATAAAATAGCTCAGCAGGACGCTGGGGCCGGCCATCTGAATGGCATAGGCACTGCCGAGAAACAGCCCAGTACCGATCGCCCCCCCTATCGCCAGCATGGTCATCTGCCCGGCGGTGAGCTGTTTCTTCAAACCGCCCTGCCGCCGCGCAATTTCTTCAAAACCTTTCATCTGTTTCATGGCATTCCTACCTTATTCACGCAGTACGGGTGACATCCAGGATGGTGGCAGTAACGTTGGCGACCAAAAATTCCAGGCCGGTTTTCAATGCTTCACGCAGCGCGAAACAGCCCTCGTCCAGACCGTCACCAAACCCCTGATAGGCAATATCGAACAGCGGCAACAACCGTTTGCATCAGCGGGATCCGTCCTTGCTGATCGTAATAAAGATCGATACCCAGATTCACTTTCTGTGTATTTTCATCCTGTAAATAAGCTTCCATCAACGACATAATAGGATCGGCCGCCGAACGGCCAATGTGATTATACATAGTGGTTCCTTAATTCATTATTTAATGAATTTTCGGGCGGGGTGTGGTTATATATTTCAGGCGGTAGCAGTGACGGTTATTTCTATTTTCATTCCCGGCACCACCAGCTTGTCAACAATTACCGTTGAACGATTGGGGTAAGGATAATTAAAATATTGCTTATAAATTTCATCGAGTAATTTAACGTCGCTCACATCGGTGAGATAAACAATAACCTGCAGAACATTATCGCTGTGGCTTTCTGCCGCCTTTAACGTCCGGGCCAGATTATCAAAGGTCAGGGTAATCTGTTTTTCCGGCTCGCCAGTTTCAATGCTGCCGTCCGGCCTGACCGGGCCATGGGCGGTGAACAGCATGCCACCGCCTTTGGTCGCCCAGGAAAAGGGTTGGCCAATCTCCGGTAAGCCGGTATCGATAATGGTACGCATGGTTTATTTCCCCGTAGTGGTTAACTGGCAGATCAACGCCCCATCCTTGGCAAACAGTGAATCCAGCACGTTGTAATGGTTGGCACCGTCGACCGCAACCAGGCGGACGGGCAGCTGTTTTTCTTGTAGCGCAGCATAGTAATGCCGTGACTGGCCAATCAGTTCCGGCAGTTCAGCAGCGCCGTAAAATAGCGTCATCGGTTTAATGCGTTCAGGTATATTGCGCGCCGGACTTAACTGCGCAATTTGCTGCTGGGTCAACTGCAATTGTCGGTTAACGTAGGTGGTTAACAGGGGTTCCAGCTCGAAAATACCGCTGATCGGTAACACCACGTCGACCATAGGATGATGCTGCCAGAAACTGGCCAGATGCCCTCCGGCGGAATGGCCACACAAGTAAACCGGCGCGAGTTTATTGGGTGCCAGGCGTTGTTGAATCGCGTTTAGCGCCGCACCGGTTTGCCGACAAATATCGTCAAGCGAGGCCTGTGGTGCCAGCGTATATTCCAGCAGCACCACGTCAAAACCCAATGCCAATGGCACGGTGGCAATAAAGGCAAAGTCATCCCGGGAACAAAATTGCCAATATCCTCCGTGAATAAATATTAATGTCCCCTGATGCGTCTCGTCAGAATATAACCAGTCAAAAACTTCCCTGGGTGAACCCCCATAGGCAATATTACGTTCGCTGCGGACTTGCTGATAAACCGCCTGACTGCGAGTTTGGAATGAGTTCAGAATTTCATCCTCATTGTCCACCGTCGAACCGTTATCGTAACTGCCTGCCAAAATTTTCATATATTAAACTTCGTTTATTATTTAAGATATGCGTTAACTATTAGCACTGGGAATAATATTGTCAAGAAGGGGACAACAGCAATGCGTGCAGGGTAATATAAATCTTTTCTGCGGCTCAACAAGTTTTACCAGTGAAACTTATTGAGCCTTAATCGCTATTTTAACGGCGGCTGAATTTGCGCCAACTGACTTAATTCCTGCCAGGCATAATCCCAGAAGGTACGCACTTTTAGCGGCATGCGTTGGCTATGTTGCGCCACCAGTTGCACCGGCATCGGCAAGGGTTCAAACGCCGGCAGCAGGCGCACCAGTGTCCCCGCCGCCAGGTCGTCTGCCACCTGATACGACAGCAACCGGGCGATGCCCTTGCCTGCCCGCGCCGCCAGCAACTGGGTTTCAACGTCATTGAGCAACAAGCGCGGCGTCAGCCTTACCCTGTCACCGTTTTCCTGTGGACCAAACCGCCATTCGCGCAGCGACGCCCGCTGGGTGCCGACGATGGTGTCATGGTCGACCAACTGCGCCGGTTCCAATGGCTCGCCACGTAGCGCCAGATAGGCCGGACTGGCGACCGCCACTCGGGATACCTGCCCCAACCGACGCGCCACGCGGGAAGAGTCCTGCAAATGGCCGATGCGTACCGCCACGTCCAGCCCTTCGTCGATCAAATCCAGGTTGCGATCGTTGAGCACCATTTCAATTTGCATCTGCGGATAAAGCTCGAGAAACGCCATCACCACCGGTGCCACGTGCTTACGCCCGAACTGCACCGGCGAGGTAATACGCAGCAGGCCGCTGAGCTGGCTATCCGCCGTATCCAGTACCGCCGCCTGGTATTCATGCAGCAGTAAATGCGCCCGCTCCGCCAGCCGCAGTCCGACCTCGGTCGGGGCCAGCCGCCGGGTCGTACGTTCAAGCAACCGGGCGCCAAAACGCTGCTCCAGCGAGGCGATGGCCCGGGTCACCGCCGGGGCGGAACGTCGCAGTTTGCGACCGGCGGCAGCCAGGCTGCCATGCTGGATCACCGCTACAAAAATCGCCAGTTCGTCCAACCGATCCATAGACTGTTCCATAAAGTGAAATTATCAATTTCCAGATTGCCGGATTTCTCTCACCGACTGCAAGAGTATGCTGATTAAAATCCTTCAGGAGTGTGATTATGCAAAAGCTAAAACTTTACGGTACCCCGCTTTCCGGCCACGTCCACCGCGTGGAGTTGCTGTTGCGGATACTCGAACTACCGTATGAATTTATCCCAGCCCCCGCAGCGGTGCGCCAAAGCGAAGCCTTTCTGCGCCTGAACCCTTTCGGCCAGATCCCGCTACTGGTGGATGGCGAGCTGGCGCTGGCCGACAGCAACGCCATTTTGGTGTACCTGGCCAAGCGCTATGCGCCGGATAGCCATTGGTTACCCGAAGAACCCGTGGCGGCGGCCCAGGTACAGCAATGGTTGTCTAAAGCTGCGGGAGAAGTCCGCTATGGGCCGGCTTCCGCTCGTTTGATCGCCCAATTCGGCGTGCCAGAAGATTATCAGGTCGCGCAGGCCATCAGTGCGCGCTTCCTTCCACAAATGGAGCAGCATCTGACCGACCATCAGTTTCTGGCGACGGAACAGGCCACCATTGGCGATCTGGCCTGTTACAGCTATGTGGCGGTAGCGCCGGAAGGTGGCATTTCGCTGGCCCCGTACCCGGCAATTCAACGCTGGGTAGCGCGTATTGCCGCATTGCCGGGCTTCTTTGCCATGCCGTCACTGCCGTACCCCGTCGAGAGGTAAATCCGATGATCCCGCAGATGTTCCACCCCGATGAACTACGTGCCCAGACCCTGGCCGGATTTAACCAGGTGGGCGGCGGTATTTTCCCCAGCATGCCAGACCAGCACCGCAAGTTTTTCGAAGCGCTGCCTTACTTGTTTGTTGCCACTCTGGACGAGCAAGGTTGGCCGGTAGCTACGTTGTTTAGCGGCCCACCCGGTTTTTTGCGCACGCCGGACAGCACCCACCTGCGTATCAGTACCTCACGCCGCAACGACGATCCGGCGCAGGCAGCATTACAATCCGGCCAGCCGGTGGGAGCGCTGGGGCTGGATTTTAGCAACCGACGCCGTAACCGCGCCAACGGTGTGATCGGACGTACCGACAAAAACCGCATTGAGATCGAAGTCAGGCAAAGCTTTGGCAACTGTCCGCAGTATATCCAGCGGCGCGAGCTGTATCCGGCACCCGCCAACCCTGCGCCAATCGAACATCTCACTACGTTGGATGCGGCGGCCCAGGCGTTGATTCGCAGCGCGGATACCTGTTTCGTGGCCAGTGCCGCCCATATCCAGCAGGTGCAAGGTGGCGTGGATATTTCGCACCGGGGCGGAAAACCGGGATTTATCTATCTGGAGGGAAGCACCCTGTGGATACCGGATTTTCGTGGCAATCGCTATATGAATACCCTGGGTAACCTGTTGGCGCAACCGCGGGCAGCGCTGCTGTTTATCGATTTTGAACGCGGGGATGTTTTACATTTGCAGGGGGAAACGCAGATCCTCTGGCAAGCAGAGATCGGCCAGGAGGTGGTAGGGGCGGAACGCTACTGGCGTTTCGATATACAGCGCGCATGGCGTTTTTCACAGGCGCTGCCGTGGCGGGGGCGTAATCTTGAGTTCTCCCCGGCAACGCTCAATACCGGGGTGTGGACGGAATAAAAAACCCTGCGTTGGCGGGGGTATTCCCACATCTGTTCTGCCTGTCTCACCTCACCCTCTCCCAAAGGAGAGGGGACGCCAGGAGTTTATACGCTATGTTCCACCGTTGACGCGGTTTGATAAAGCTGGCGGAAATAGCTCAGGCGTTCAAAGAACAACCGGCTTTGCGACTCCGACATATTACCGGCCACTTTGCCGGCGTCGAGCTCTCGCCCCTGCCACTCCATCAACGCAATGCTGGAAGCCAAAAAATCCATTTCTCCGCCGCCATAAAGATGTCTGTCCACTGATTTCATCATTTGCACACTCCTTTTAATCACATCGAAAAGGGTCATATGCCTGCTGGTTTCAGTATCGTCCCGACGGCGGATGTTTTTTGTACAGAAGGTGCTCATGGCGGCAAATTGATTAGTTGCCACGGAGCGGGCAAATAGAGGCGGAAAAGTTTGCTAGGGTAAAGGGGTGCCGTTTGGGGTAGGTCACCCTGTGTTGAATTCTGATAAGGAAGAAAACCGATGAGCAATCACTTCTCTGCCACCCTCAAAGATCCTGCGCTGTTCCGCGAGGCCAACTATATCGACGGGCAATGGCTGCCGATCAAAGGCGACCAGAGCATCAAGATCCACAATCCCGCCACCGGCGAACTGGTCGGTCAGGTGCCGGCGTTGGGGGCCAAAGAGACCGCGCAGGCGATCGCCGCCGCGAAAAAGGCCCAGCCGGCCTGGCGCGCATTGACCGCCAAAGAACGGGCCGGCAAACTGCGCCGCCTGTTCGAGTTGATGATGGAAAATCAGGACGATCTGGCGCTGATCATGACCGCAGAACAGGGCAAGCCGCTGGCGGAAAGCCGGGGTGAGATTGCCTACGCGGCGTCCTTTATCGAGTGGTTTGCCGAAGAAGGCAAACGCGTCTACGGTGACACCATTCCTCAGCCCCAGGCCGGCCGCCGCATTATCGTGCAGAAAGAACCGATTGGTGTATTTGCTGCTATTACGCCGTGGAATTTCCCGGCGGCGATGATCACCCGTAAAGCTGGCCCCGGCTGGGCTGCGGGCTGTACCGGGGTGATCCGCCCCGCAAGCCAAACCCCCTTCTCTGCACTGGCCATCGCCGTGCTGGCCGAGCGAGCAGGCTTACCGGCCGGAGTTTGCAACGTCATTACCGGCCCGAGCCAGGCCATAGGGGCGGAGCTGACCGCCAACCCGGACGTACGCAAGCTCTCCTTCACCGGCAGCACCGAGGTGGGTGCGCAACTGCTGGCGCAGTGTGCTCCGACCATCAAAAAGACCAGTATGGAACTGGGCGGCAACGCGCCGTTTATCGTGTTTGACGATGCCGATCTGGACGCCGCTGTGACAGGCGCCGTGGCTTCCAAATACCGCAATGCCGGCCAGACCTGCGTGTGTACCAACCGTTTTCTGGTGCAGGACGGCATCTACGATGCCTTCGCCGAAAAGCTCAAAACGGCGGTAGAGAAGCTGAAGGTCGGCAACGGCCTGGACGACGGTGTAACTATCGGCCCGTTGATTAACCCGGCCGCCGTGGAAAAAGTCAGCGAGCATATCGCCGACGCGGTGCGGTTGGGTGCCAAGGTTCTGCTGGGTGGCAATCCTCATGCGCTGGGCAATAACTTCTTTACGCCGACCATCCTGACCAATGTGCCACAACAGGCAAAAATCTTCCATGAAGAGACCTTTGGCCCGGTAGCGCCGTTAATCCGTTTCAATAGCGAAGCCGAAGCCATTGAGCTGGCCAATGACACGCCGTTTGGCCTGGCCTCGTACTTCTACAGCCGGGATATCGGTCGGGTCATGCGCGTCGCCGAAGCGCTGGAATACGGCATCGTCGGCATTAATGAAGGGCTGATTTCTACCGAAGTCGCCCCTTTCGGCGGGGTTAAAAACTCTGGGCTGGGCCGTGAGGGGTCAAAATACGGTATCGAGGATTATCTTGAGATTAAGTACCTGTGCCTCGGCGGGCTGGGGAGCTAACCACCTGATGTCTTTATATGGCCCGCACGACGCGGGCCAAAGATTATCATGAGGTCAACAATGGAATTCTCCGCCGCTAACAGTTTGTGAGCAACAGGACTGACATAAACTAAAAAGTCCTACAGCATCGCACGCAGGGCAAGGGTGAATGAAACAATTATTGATATGCAGCGATTGGGGAACAGATCAGCTGTAGTTCTGTGGCGTTAGAAAACCAATGTCCTGACCATCAAGAGCAACATGGATCCGCGTCCCATCCCAGGCTAATGCCAGCTCTGCAGCGGTTGCCTGCCCACTTCCCGTTTTCAGCGTAAACCCGCCCTGAGCCACCGCAGTAGTGGCCTTGCTGTAGTTACCGCCAACCGGTTTACTAATACGTACATCCGAAGATAACGGTGTATCAATATACCACGGTAAACCGGTGTACTGGCCTAAAGTCAGATGCACATCCGGCCCGCGCAATGCCGGTAACACACTGTTTTTCCCTTTTATACTCCAGTTTCCGGCCACACTTTGCCCCGCGCCCAGCAACTTCACAGGCGAATCAATCGCCTCACTGCTCTGTTCTATAGTCAAATTGCGCGGGACTTTGATAGTAGTGGCCGTAGTTACCAGGCAAACGGCCTTCGTCTCTTTAATAATCAATTCGTCAATATCACAATCGGCTGCCAGTAGAACAATTGGCAGCACACCCTCAGGTAATCCGTGAGCAAAGCTCAAGCGTCGAATAGAGCAAGGTTCCAAAATTCGACAAATCGCAGAACCGGCAGTATAAGCAGCTGAATATTCACGTACGTTAATCTCGTCGATCACCAACTGTGGCATTCGGATATAAATACTGTCCGCACTATCGACTTTTCCGATATCCAGGCGACCAATGCGGCAACGGCTCTGCTGGCCTGACGCGGTTAACGCGAAGCTATGGAAACAGGAGCGCAGAGAAACACCATCGATTAAGTTGTCTTCAGAACCGTCATGCAGTTCAACGCCACTGAGGCAGGCACCGGCAGTCACATTACGGACAACCTGTCCTTTCCCTGAAACATAAACCGCGCAAGCACGGTTATTGATCGCGCTACTGGTTGGGTTGTTTAAAAAATAGCAATCTCCCGCTTGAATGTTAATACAGGTATTATTGCTACCAGATAAAATGGCTATCCCGCTCCCCCACTGACCGCACTGAATATTCGAGATATAATTATTACTTCCCATATCTTTATCTTGCGCAACACTTAACACTGCACCGGAAAGATAGCCAGCCTCAGGCTTGTCCGAAGGAATACCCGCCCCCTGCATGCGAATATTGGTCACATTGTTATTATTTCCCTTAACCAAAAATCCATCGCCGAGGCAATAACCACAAATAACGTCGGAGATCACATTACTGTCATTATAGGTGGCGAAGAAATCATCACGGCATTCATCCACAATAATGTCGTGTGCCATCGACCGCCCCTGGAGGCTGAATCCGTCGTTAAAACCACTCAGTTGCATATGGTGGAAATAGCTACCGTCAGCGCCAGAATAACCAACATGACTTTTTACCGAATTGTAAACACTGTCGCGGTTGGCTACTCCCATCAGCTTCCCGCCAAACATTTCAACGCCGTGAAGAAAGTCATAGGCTTCTGCAGTCGACGTTTCATTGGCGAACATCGGTTTCACATGGCCCGCTTTGGCTTTGATCGTGGCACCATTTAAATTGATGGTTTTACGTGACGTCCTGCCATCTTTGATTCTGACCGTATCAGACGTCAAATAAGTGGCACCTGCCCGGCAAATCACGGCGTAAGGGGAAAGAAAACATGTAGTAAGAGGTAGAGTATCGTCGGCAAGATTATCACCACGCGCCCCATACATCGCGGGAGTAACGGTACCCGAGACGTCCAAAACTCGTACCCAGACCCAATTACCCGTTGATTTGATGTACATCCCCCCGTCATCAGTCAGCGTTGACGATTGCACCGCACTGAATAAACCGCCACCGTCCGGTAACGTCACCGGAGCATTCCAATTGGAATAATAGGAGGTCACCTCAATCAGTTCTCCGACAGCAGCCGGTACGAGGGTGCGCAACGTAGATATATCAGGACAGTTGTTCATGGCATTTACCTTATTGGATTAATGACCGACAGTCGGCTTATCCAAGGTAAATGAGAACCAACCCGCAGGTCATGAATTGGCTGTTGTGCCATCGCTGGCCAATCCTTCGCAAACCCCACTGGCACCCGGCAAGCCATATTGCCTGGAAAGTCGGGCATCATCGTTGCGCAACCATTATTTTTGGTACTGCGCGTCGCTGACCTGCTCCAACCACTTCACCGGGTAATTCCTAACGGGTGACGGGTGTTGAAGAATAGCTATGCGTTAAATCTGCTTGAGCTTATGAGTCAGATTCATAAAGCCAACAAAAAACTGCCGAAACAGCACAAGGTATGCAACGAAAGAATAACAATTAGAGTAACCTAGCCGCGCTTCAGGCGAAGCGGTTGCCAGCCTCTCAATGAACCGGCAAAACACTACGCCGAATGCAGTGCTTTTTTACTTTCGTCCCCCATGACAGAGTTTTTCAACAAGCCAAAACCAGCCCCACCATTTTAACTGCCACTGCCTTTTAGCCTTGGCGCTGGAGAGGGTTTGCCGAACGCACGGGATGGATTTTTAGGGAGAAACCGCGTGTTTTTTTGGATATGGCTTAATCTCTAAATCGGGGACTTTTCATTTTGGTAAGGATAATACTATGCAAAATAAAGCATCATTGTCGCCGCTCATCATCATCACGGCGCTATTTGCCGCGCTGAGCGGACTCTATCTGCTAGGAGGCGGCATCTGGCTGGCCAAACTCGGCGGTTCGCTGTACTACATCATTGCCGGCCTGGTGTTGCTGGTTACCGCCTGGCTGTTGGCTCGCCGCCGCGCCACTGCCCTGCTGCTGTATGCCGTATTTTTACTTGGCACCACCATTTGGGCACTGTGGGAGGTCGGCCCGGACTTCTGGGCACTGACGCCGCGTCTGGACGTCACCTTCTTCTTCGGCCTGTGGCTGGTACTGCCGTTTATCTATCACAAGCTGATTGCCAGCGGCAAGTTGGCCTACAGCGCACTGAGTATCGCGCTGGTGTTCACCGTCGCAGTACTGGCCTATGCGGTGTTTAACGATCCACAAGAGATCAACGGCACCCTTGAACCGGCCCAGGTGAAAGTTGCCCCTCAGGTATCAGACGCCGATTGGCCGGCCTATGGCCGTACTCAGGAAGGCACACGTTATTCCCCACTGAGCCAGATCAACGACAAGAACGTCGGTCAGCTCAAGGAAGCCTGGACCTTCCAGACTGGCGATCTGAAAACCGCCAACGATCCAGGGGAAATAACCAACGAAGTGACCCCGATTAAAATCCGCGACACGCTCTATCTGTGTACCCCACACCAGAAGCTGTTCGCACTGGATGCGGCCACCGGTAAGCAAAAGTGGCAATTTGATCCTCAGTTGAAGTTCAACCCAACCTTCCAGCACATCACCTGCCGTGGCGTCTCTTATCATGAGACCCCTGCCGCCGCAGGCAACGCCACCGACGCCTCTCCGGCACAGTGCGCACGCCGCATTATCCTGCCGGTGAATGATGGCCGCCTGTTTGCTTTGGATGCCGAGACCGGCCAGCCTTGCGCCGATTTTGCCAATAACGGCGAACTCAATTTGCAAAGCAATATGCCGTATGCCACTCCAGGTCATTATGAGCCGACCTCACCGCCGGTGATCACCGATAAGGTGATTGTCATTGCCGGTGCGGTGACCGATAACTACTCCAATCGCGAACCTTCGGGCGTGATCCGCGGTTTTGACGTCAACAGCGGTAAACTGCTGTGGGCGTTTGATCCAGGTGCAGATGACCCTAACGCCATCCCGGCGGATGAACACCACTTCACACCGAACTCGCCAAACTCCTGGGCGCCTTCAGCCTATGATGCCAAGCTGGATATCGTTTACCTGCCAATGGGGGTGACCACTCCGGATATCTGGGGCGGCGATCGCACGCCGAACATGGAGCGTTACGCCAGCGGCCTGCTGGCATTGAACGCTTCTACCGGTAAGCTGGTGTGGTTCTATCAAACGGTGCACCACGACCTGTGGGACATGGACGTACCGGCCCAGCCAACGCTGGCGGATATCACCGACAAGAGCGGCAACAAGGTGCCGGTGATTTATGTGCCGACCAAGACCGGCAACATCTTCGTTCTTAACCGCACCAACGGTGAGCTGGTAGTTCCTGCACCGGAAAAACCGGTTCCGCAAGGCCCAGCCAAGGGCGACCGCCTGTCACCGACTCAGCCTTTCTCTGAGCTGACTTTCCGCCCTGAGAAAAAACTGACCGGCGCGGATATGTGGGGCGCCACCATTTATGACCAACTGGTCTGCCGTGTGATGTTCCACAGCCTGCGTTATGAGGGTACCTTCACCCCACCTTCCGAACAGGGCACTTTGGTATTCCCAGGTAACCTCGGTATGTTCGAATGGGGTGGCCTGTCTGTCGATACTGACCGTCAGGTGGCCATCGCCAACCCTATCGCACTGCCGTTTGTATCAAAACTGATCCCACGCGGCCCAGGCAACCCAATCGAGCCGCCGGTCGGCGATAAAGGCGGCAGCGGTACCGAGTCCGGCGTCCAGCCGCAGTACGGTGTGCCGTTCGGCGTGACCCTGAATCCGTTCCTGTCACCACTTGGCCTGCCGTGCAAACAGCCTGCCTGGGGTTACATTTCTGCGGTGGATCTGAAGACCAACGATATCGTGTGGAAAAAACGCATTGGTACCGTGCGCGACAGCTCTCCGCTGCCGCTGCCGTTCAAAATGGGTATGCCGATGTTGGGCGGACCGGTCTCAACCGCCGGGAATGTGTTCTTCATTGGCGCAACGGCGGACAACTATCTGCGTGCCTTCAGCGTGACCAACGGTGAAAAACTGTGGGAAGCGCGGTTACCGGCCGGTGGCCAGGCGACGCCAATGACCTATGAGGTCAACGGCAAGCAGTACGTGGTCATTTCTGCCGGCGGCCATGGTTCCTTTGGCACCAAGCTGGGCGACTATATCGTTGCTTACGCACTGCCAGATGAAAAATAATCGTCGAGTATAGCCCTATCACAGAGCACGTCATCTGGCGTGCTCTTTCACGATAAGCACCCCGCAAAACCTTTTCCACAATAAATTTCACTTCATGCATTGATAATGGTTATCATTCTCAATATTATAACTGCGTTGGCCCCGGCAGTGGCCGACCATCATCTCGACATTAACAGGCAGTAGACTGGCGGCCGCCTTCGGGCGGCCCTCTTTGGAGACATATGACTGAACACCGCAGCAGACAAAAAATCGCTATCGTCCCCTGCATCCATAAAGGCATGGAGGATTTTGCATGAGCCAACAACCTCTGACCGCCATGCTGATGCTGGTTTATGTGCTGCTGATGGTGCCGGCGCTGTTTGCTCTCGACAACCGCCTGAGCACTACCCGCTGGGGCCAGTGCCGCCTGCTGCGCAAAACGCTGCAAACCGGGTTTATCATTGCCCTGACATTATTGTTCTTTAGCCTCATGACGTTACTGTATTGATTAATTCACCGCCGCCGGCAGTACGCCCTCCTGTTTTACCACCGCGACCTTGCCGCTCAGGGCAAAGGCCGAGATCAGGGTAAACAGCAAGGCAATACAGCCGAGAATCCGATACGAGGTTTTGAAGCCGTAGTTGACGTACATCAGGCCCGCCACATAGGACATGCCGATGGTCGATAATACCCAGGAAGCGGCCCAGATTGGCATAAAGGCGGCGTTGAGCCAGATAAGCACCTTCACCACCTCCTTCACATCGTCCTGTTGGCTATAAAACGAGGCGAATACCCCTGCCAGCGGCGCGGTACCCCAGGCAATGACCGTTAACCCAAGGGTCGCCAGCCAGAATATGTGGCGCAACTGCCGTTCTGCCTGGGCTATCTGCCCTTTCCCCAGGCGCTTTCCGACAATAACGGTCGACGCAGATCCCAGGGCATTGCCCGGCAGGTTAATCAGTGAGGCAATTGAGAAAGCGATAAAATTGCCGGCGATAACGTTGGTGCCCATACCGGCGACAAACATTTGCGTCAGTAATTTACCGCCGTTGAACAGCACCGACTCAATGCTGGCGGGAATGCCGATCCCCAAAACTTCCCACAAAATCGTCAGTTTTAACGGACAAAAATAACTCTTCAGCGTGATATGCAGTACAAAACTTTTGGCAGGGCATGAGTCAGGCAGAGTCTATCACTCTGCGAAATACTATGTGTGACGGGGATCGTTGAAAGAATTTTATCTAAGTGATTGAATAATGGCGGAGAGAGGGGGATTTGAACCCCCGGTAGAGTTGCCCCTACTCCAGTTTTCGAGACTGGTCCGTTCAGCCGCTCCGGCATCTCTCCTTCAAGTGCTTGCTATCATGCCTCTTTTTGCGGCATTTTTACAGAGTTAGCCCCCAGCCGAATGTTCAAGTGACGACTTTACGAGCAATCTGATGATTAAATGGCCGTGGAAAACGCATCAACCGCAGGCGGAAACGCTTGCCCAGTGGCAGGACGCACTGGCAATTCCCCTGCTCTCTCCGCTGGATGAGCGGGAACAACAACGGCTGATCGCCGTTGCCGGGCAGATCTTGCAGCAAAAAAGCATCGTCCCGTTGCAAGGGCTGGAGCTAACCTCGCAAATGCAGGCGCGTATTGCCCTGTTGTTCGCCTTGCCGGTGCTGGAACTGGGTGCCGAGTGCCTCGACGGTTTTAATGAGATCCTGCTCTACCCTACGCCGTTTGTGGTGGAGGATGAATGGCAGGACGACTTTGGCCTGGTACACTCCGGGCCGGTGGTGCAATCCGGCCAAAGCTGGGAACAGGGGCCGATCGTACTCAACTGGCAGGACGTGCAGGACTCTTTTGATCTCTCTGGTTTTAACCTGGTGATCCACGAGGCGGTACACAAGCTGGACATGCGCAACGGCGGCAGGGCCACCGGCATACCGCCGATCCCGCTACGCGATATCGCCGCCTGGGAACATGACCTGCACGCCGCGATGGAGAGCCTGCAGGACGAGATCGACATGGTAGGCGAAGAGGCCGCCAGTATGGACGCCTACGCTGCCACCGATCCGGCCGAGTGTTTCGCGGTCCTGTCGGAGTACTTTTTCAGCGCGCCCGAACTGCTGGCCAACCGTTTTCCGGTGATGTACCAGCATTTTAGTCGCTTCTATAAGCAGGATCCGCTTGCACGTTTACAGCGGCTTCAGGCCGAAAACGGCGCACAATGCCCATAATCCAGCCCGCATTGCTCAGATGCTGAGCAGTCGCACAGAATAGGCGAATTTAGCGTTGACACATTCTGGGTGGCTGGATATGATGCGCCCCGGTCAGACAATTCCTCTGTAGTTCAGTCGGTAGAACGGCGGACTGTTAATCCGTATGTCACTGGTTCGAGTCCAGTCAGAGGAGCCAAATTCGAAAGACCCGCTTAAGGAGACTTAGGCGGGTCTTTTGCCGTTGGTCATGCCCCGCGAATGGTACCGCGCCAGACAAAATCGGCATGGTACAGCCGGGTTTCACCCGGCATCTCCTGCCCCAGTGCCGGCATCATGCTCTCTTCTTTCTTTTCTTCGGCCACCAGCCACGCAACCGAATCCTGAGCAAATATCGCCACCGGCTGGGTAAAAGTGGTGAGATGGTAAGAAGACCAGGCCGCCTGCGGAATATCGTCGTAGCCCGCAACGCAAAGATCTTCTGGAATACGCAGCCCAAAGCGATGGCGCGCCTCATCCATAAAGCCACAGGCCAATAAATCCGTAACGCAAAACACCGCATCAGGCCGCTCGCGCCGGGTCAACAAGCGGTGCGCCAGGATCTGCCCGCTCTCATAGGAGGTGGTACCGAAGCGCTCGACGCTCACCGGCAACCCCGCCGCTTCCGCTGCCTGCAGAAAACCCCGTTCACGCGCCATCAGGCTGGGCGTACCGGCCAACGAGTTGGCAAAGGCGATGCGCTGGCAGCCCGCGCGGGCAAACGCCATTACCACCCTGCCCGCCGCTTCTTCGTTATCCAGCCGGATACTGAGTGAGCCGGGCAAGGTGTCATCACGGTTAATCAGCACCAGCCGCTGGCCGTGCCTGTGACACAGACGGGCAATGGCGCTGTCGGGCATGCCGGATAGCACAAAGGAGGCATCCGCCCGAAAGTTTATCGCCTGTTGCAGCGCCTGGGAGACGCTGTCATCGGAGCGATCGGTGTTAATCAACATGGCTATTTTGCCCGCATCCTGCAAATGTTGAGTCAGCAAACGCACCAGACTGGCCCGGTAAGGGGTCGCCAACTCTGAAACAATCAGGCAAACAATGCCGCTGCGGTTACGTACCAATCCCCGAGCCAAATGATTAACGTGATATCCCAGTTCTTCAGCCGCCCGCATCACCTTCTCGCGGGTCGCCGCCGACACGCTGGCACCAGACGTATAAGTCCGCGAGACCGCCGATCGGGAAACCCCAGCCAATTCCGCCACGTCTTTCGCACTGATCATCGCCTTGTCCGCCGCCATCGTCATATCCATCCATTTTCTGCTCTACGAAAAGTTTGCCGCACTTTGCAAAGCTGTGCAAATTTTTATCGGTTAAAATGTTTCATTTTTGTGACGAGAAGGTTGAATTGTTTCATTTCGCGATTGACAGCACAATTTTTATCCTCTAGTTATTTGCACACACGTGCAAAAAAATAGGCGACAACGTATCGCCACCCTACACAACCAAGGAGAACACCATGCATCGCGTTGCTCTGATAGCGGTCCTCGCCGCTGGCTCTGCACTTTCTGCTTCACCTGCTTTCGCCACTGGGAAATTGAACATGATCTGCTCCGCCGATGTGGTGGTCTGCGAACAGATGACCAACCTGTTCGAAAAACAGCATCCGGATATCAAAGTCAGTATGGTGCGCCTCTCCGCCGGAGAAGCCTACGCACGTATTCGTACCGAAGCACGCAACCCACGCACCGATATTTGGTGGGCAGGCACTGGCGATCCGCATATGCAGGCCGCGGACGAAGGGTTAACCCAGCCTTATAAATCCCCGTTGCTTGATCAACAGCACGACTGGGCGCGTAAACAGGCGGAAAGCGCCGGTTACCGCACCGTGGGTGTTTATGCCGGGGCGCTCGGTTGGGGTTATAACACCAAGCTGTTGGCGGAGAAAAAACTCAAGATGCCCGCCTGCTGGAGTGACCTACTGGACCCGGTCTACAAAAGCGAGATTCAGATGGCTAACCCAAACTCCTCCGGCACTGCTTACAACACCCTCGCCACGCTGGTGCAGATCATGGGCGAAGAGCCGGCCTTCGACTACCTGAAAAAGCTCAACGCCAATATCTCGCAGTACACCAAATCCGGCTCGGCGCCGGTGAAGGCAGCGGCACGCGGCGAAACCACCGTCGGTATCGTGTTTATGCATGATGCCGTCGCGATGCAGGTCGATGGCTTCCCGATCAAAGCCGTTGCCCCGTGCGAAGGCACCGGTTTTGAAATTGGCTCGATGTCGATCGTCAAAGGCGCACGCAACCTCAATGAGGCCAAGGTGTGGTACGACTGGGCGCTCAGCGCTGATGCGCAATCGCACATGAAAGACGCCAAATCCTTCCAGTTGCCGTCGAATCGCAACGCGGCGATTTCCGAATATGCGCCACGCTTTGAGAACATCAAACTGATCGATTACGACTTTAAAACCTACGGCGCGACAGAAAAACGCAAGGCACTGCTCAGCCGCTGGGATAAAGAGATCGGCGCCAGCGCCCAATAATTCACGTCCCTTTCCTCCCTAATGTGACGCGCTCTGCGACAAACCGGGCGAGGTAACTCTCGCCCATGCAAAGTGCGGTGACGGAAATATGAACTCTCGAGGTTACGATGAATGCTCAAAACCGCCGCCTGGACGGGGCCCTCGTGCTGGGCGCACTGGCCGTATTGTTACTGCCCTGGTACAGCCAGGAAGCCGGGTTCTTCGGCTTTGGCTGGCTGAGTACGCTGTGGTGGGATCAGGCCAGTGCGCCCGCGCTGTGGCAAATACTGACCTTTCAACGCCCTTGGCTGCTGATTGCCCTGCTGATGCTGCTGGTTTGCGCGCCGACACGCCTGCTGGCGGTGGGCCGCCTGCGCTCGCAACTGTTGATGTGCGCCAGCGTCGTCGGCATCCTGTTTTTACTGTTTGAAGGCCACGCCATCGGCTACAGCGGCTGGAACTGGCAGTGGAGCGAACAGCTGTTTGGCACGCTCAGCGACGGCCAACCTGCCTTTGGCGCCGGTGCCATTTTGCTGATCACCACCTTTTTACTGCTGTTCTCTTTCGCGTTGGCCGAGCGCGGCGTATTGAAGGGGGATGCCTTTGTGGTGGCAGCCATTGTGCTGCTGGTCGCATTGGTGACCACCTTCGTGCTTTATCCGGTACTGAGCATGTTTGTCTCCTCGGTACAGGACGCGGACGGTTCGTTTAAACCCGATGGCCTGATCGCCAATATGCAGGATCCGGCCATCTGGAGCCTGGGTTGCCTGAAAGGCGGCAGTTGCGGTACCGCCTGGCGCACCCTGACCCTGGCGTTGATGACCGCCAGCGGTTCCACGCTGCTCGGCCTGGCTTTTGCCTTGGCCGCCACCCGCACGCCACTGCCATTTAAAAAAGGGCTGCGCCTGCTGACCGTGCTGCCGATCATCACGCCGCCGTTTGTGATCGGCCTGGCGCTGATGCTACTGTTTGGCCGCGCCGGCGTGGTTACCGAACTGCTCGCCAGCCTGTTTGGCATCGAGCCAGGCCGCTGGCTGTATGGCCTGACCGGCATCTGGATAGCGCAGGTGCTCTCCTTCACCCCGATAGCCTTCCTGGTGCTGATTGGCGTGGTCGAAGGAGTCAGCCCCTCGCTGGAAGAAGCCTCACAGACGCTACGCGCCAACCGTTGGCGCACCTTCCGCTATGTTTCACTGCCGCTGATGGCCCCCGGCCTGGCCAATGCCTTCCTGATCAGCTTTATCGAAAGCATGGCGGACTTCGGCAATCCGATGGTGCTGGGGGGCAGCCACGGCGTGCTGTCGACCGAGATCTTCTTCTCGGTGGTGGGCGCGCAAAACGATCCAAGCCGTGCCGCCGTACTGGCGATCATCCTGCTGTGCTTCACCCTTAGCGCCTTTATTTTGCAGCGTCTGTGGCTGGCGGGGAAAAACTTCGCCACCGTCACCGGCAAAGGGGATTCCGGCACCCACTGCGGGCTGCCACGCGGCTTGCGCTATGGCGTGTACGCGTTAGTAATCCCCTGGGGTCTGTTCACGCTAGTGGTCTACGGCATGATCCTGATCGGCGGTTTTGTCCAGTCCTGGGGGCTGGATAACAGCCTGACGTTGAGTCATTACGCCCGCGCCTTCGGTTTCCAGTGGAACAGCGGCCAGATAGTCTGGACCGGCGTCGCCTGGAACTCGTTCTGGACCACGCTGGAGATCGCCCTGATCGCCGCGCCGCTGACCGCCATTGTTGGCCTGCTCACCGCCTGGCTGATCGTGCGGCAGAAGTTTGCCGGGCGCCAGACCTTCGAGTTTATGTTGATGCTCAGCTTTGCCATTCCCGGCACGGTGATCGGCGTCAGTTACATCATGGCGTATAACCTGCCGCCGCTAGAGATCACCGGCACCGCACTGATCCTGGTGGCCTGTTTCGTGTTCCGTAATATGCCGGTCGGCGTTCGCGGGGGCATCGCCGCCATGAGCCAACTGGATCGCAGCCTGGATGAAGCCTCGCTGACGCTACGCGCCAGCAGTTTCCGCACCCTGCGTAAAGTGATCCTACCGCTGCTGAAACCTGCTATCAGCGCCGCACTGGTTTATGCCTTTGTGCGGGCCATTACCTCGATCAGCGCGGTGATTTTCCTGGTCAGCGCCCAGTACAACATGGCCACCTCCTACATCGTCGGGCTGGTCGAAAACGGGGAATACGGCGTGGCTATCGCTTACTCCTCGGTGCTTATCGTGGTGATGCTTGCGGTGATCCTCAGCTTCCAGTTGCTGGTGGGCGAACGTCGTCTGCGCCGCGCAATAACTGCTACCCCGCCGGTGACGCCACCCGCGGCCTTACCTCAGGAGAATGCCTTATGACTGCCATTCGCTCCGGTTCGGTGGTGTTTGAGAACGTCACCAAACAGTTTGCCGACTTCACCGCCCTGCCCGGCCTTTCGCTCACCGTCGAACCCGGCACGCTGGTGACGCTGCTCGGCCCTTCGGGCTGTGGCAAAACCACCACCCTGCGCCTGCTGGCCGGCCTGGAACACCCCACTTCAGGGCGTATTCTGATAGGCGGTAAAGACGTCACGCATCTGCCGGCCAATGAGCGCGACGTCGCCATGGTGTTCCAATCCTACGCGCTGTTCCCGCACATGAGTGCGCTGGACAACGTAATGTACGGCCTGCTCGCCAGCGGCCTGCCGCGTAAAGAAGCGCAGGATCGGGCGCGTGAGGGCTTAAAACTGGTCGGCCTGGAAAACATGGGCCAACGCCTGCCCGCCGAACTCTCTGGCGGCCAGCAGCAGCGCATTGCCGTGTCGCGTGCGCTGGTTTTGGAACCCCAGGTGCTGCTGCTCGACGAGCCACTGTCCAATCTTGACGAACGGCTGCGCCGCAGGGTACGTACCGAGATCCGCGACTTGCAGCAGCGCCTTGGCTTTACCGCCGTGTATGTCACGCACGATCAGGAAGAGGCTTTGGCGGTCTCCGATAAGATTATCGTCATGAAAGAAGGGCATATTGCCCAACAGGGGGCGCCACAGGAGCTCTATCACTCGCCAGCGTCGGTATTTATCGCCGACTTTATGGGCGAAGCCAACATTCTACCTTGTGACATTGAGCGGGTGGATGACGGCGAAGCGCTGATCACCCTCGGCAGCCGTCAATATCGGGTGCCGGGCGCTAAAGCCCGCCCCGGTGCCGCACAGCTTTCGGTACGGCCACAGTTTATTACCCTGCAGCCAGAGCAAACCGGGGCATTAAACGGCGAAGTGACCCACAGCGCCTGGCTGGGCGACCATATCGAGTATGAAGTGAAAACCGACCTCGGCGCGCTGTTTATTGTCGATGTGCAGATGGAACGCCAACTGACGCCGACCACCCGCGTGGCCATTGATTTCAAATCTCAGGGACTGGCGCTGATTGCCCAGTGAGCCTCAAAATATTAAGGATCTAAAATGAATGAGCTGATTTCCCAACGCCTGACGCTAGCCGAACAGGCTGCGCGAGCGGCCGGCGACAAAGCGCTGGACTACTTCAATCGCCGCGAAAGCCTGGTGATTGAAACCAAACGCGATGCGCAGGACGTGGTATCGATAGCCGATCGCGAAGTTGAATTACTGATCCGCGAGAAAATCGCCCAGCAGTTCCCGAACGACGGTTTTTTGGGGGAGGAGTTTGGCCTGCAGCCGGGTGACTCTGGCTACACCTGGGTGGTAGATCCGATCGACGGCACCAGCCCTTTCGTTAACGGTATGCCGAACTGGTGTGTGTCGATTGCGGTTATTCATCAGGGTGAGCCGGTGATCGGGGTGATCGTCGCCCCTTGTCAGCAAGAGTGCTTTGTTGCGGCACGCGGTGCAGGTGCCACGCTTAATGGCAAACCGCTGCGGGTGGATCCACAGCGCACCATGCAAAACCACGTCACCGGTTTTGGTGCCAACAGCTATGTCACGCCCGAGCGCGTTGGCGAAATAGCCGCCGCGATCACCGCGGTGGGCGGCAATTTCTTCCGTAACGGTTCCGGTGCCATGATGCTGGCCTGGGTTGCCGCAGGAAGACTGGTGGGTTATTACGAGCCTTATATGCACGCCTGGGATTGTCTGGCGGGTTACTGCCTGGTCAATGAAGCCGGTGGCTGGACCCATCCGTTTAATACCGACGGGGAACATCTGCTGCGCGGCGGGCCGGTGCTGGCGGTCGCGCCAGGGGCCAAACAAGATTTAATGCAGATCGCGCAACTGTAATTTGGCTGGGTTCAGCATAGGGGCGCAGCATGCAGCGCCCCTGAAACTGCTGACAAAGTCCATTGCGGTTAAAAGCTCTGATCTGAGGGCTAATAAAAACAAAGGATTATATCTTCTGATTTACCCCAAACATCCGAAAACCACGTTTTTCGGGTGTTTGTCATCAATCTGAGGGGCGCAGCATGCAGCGCCCCTACTCTTCTACAAACCGCGTTTTTCCATCAAAACCGCCAGATCGACCAGACGGTTAGAGAACCCCCACTCGTTGTCGTACCAGGCGAGGATCTTGACCAAATTACCGCCAATCACCAGCGTGGAAAGTCCATCAATTACCGACGAACGCGGGTCGCCTCTATAATCACTGGACACCAAAGGCTCATCGCTGTAGCCAAGAATATCCTTGAGAGGGCCGGATTCGGCAGCCTGGCGGAAAGCCGCGTTGATCTCTTCGGCCGTCACTTCACGTTTCAGCGTGACCGTTAAGTCCACGATAGACACTACCGGTACCGGCACCCGCAGCGAGTAACCGGTCAGGCGACCGTCCAGCTCTGGGATCACCTTGCCGAGCGCTTTGGCGGCGCCGCTGGAATAAGGCACAATCGACTCCGCTGCGGCACGGGCACCGCGCAGGTCTTTTTCCGGTTGGTCATGCAGCGCCTGGCTATTGGTGTAGGCATGGGTGGTATTCATCAAACCGTATTCAATACCGAATGCCTGATGCAATACCTGGGCGGCAGGGGCCAGGCCGTTAGTGGTACAGCTGCCGTTGCTGACCACAAAATGTTTGGCCGGATCGTATTGCTGATGGTTAACACCCAGCACCAGCGTAATATCATCGTCCTTGCCCGGTGCCGAGATAATGACTCGCTTTGCACCGCCTTGGGTGATGTGCACTTCGGCCTTGGCTTTGTCGGTGAAGAAGCCCGTCGCCTCAATCACCACCTCAACCCCCACGCTGCTCCATGGGATAGCAGCCGGATCTCTTTCGGAGAAAACATGAATCGGCCGACCATCGAGCAGCAACTGGTTCTCACCGGCTTCGACGCTGGCTGCCAGAGTGCCTGAAAGCGAATCGTATTTCAGCAGGTGCGCCAGGGTTTTGCTGTCGGTCAAATCATTGATTGCCACCACCTGAAAATCACTGCGCCCTAACGCCGCACGCAACACGTTCCTGCCGATCCTGCCGAATCCATTAATGCCCACTTTGACCATGATCTACTCCTTCATTATTGGCTCTGTCACCAATTTAAACCGGGAGAGAAATGACGAAAAGGACGTTCATAGATCAATTTAGGCCAATGTGCGGGAATGAAAACGCTCGCGGTACTCGGTAGGTGAGAGCTGCAAATGCCGCTCAAAAACGCGCCGCAGATTGAGGCCATTACCAAACCCACAGTTGATGGCGATTTGCTCAATACCTTCCGCACTCTGCTCCAGGCGTTGCCGGGCCAGATATAAACGCCCTTCTTCGACAAATTTGGCAGGAGAGAGCCCGGTCTCACGCGTGAACACCCGGGTAAAATTTCGCGGACTCATGGCGACCCGTTCCGCCAATTTATCTACGGAAAGATCTTCCGCCAGGTTTTCCAGGATCCACGACTGGAGATCGCGGATTGGGCCAGGGGTTTTAGCCTGATTTAAAGGGTAACGGCTGAACTGCGCCTGGCCGCCGGGCCGACGAAGGAACATCACCAGATCTTGCGCCACTTCGCGCGCCTGAACAAAACCATAGTCGTCTTCCACCAGCGCCAGAGTGAGATCGAAGCCGGAACTGACCCCGCCGGAAGTCCAGACAGAGCCATCCTGCACGTACAACGGCCCATTTTCGACCTGCACTTTTGGGAAACGCGTCTGCAAGGTTTCCAGCAAGCGCCAATGGGTGGTCGCCCGGCGTCCATCCAGTAAACCGGCTTCGGCCAGCAGCAACGCCCCACCGCACACCGACGCAATACGTCGCGCCTGGGGTGCGGCACGCCGCAGCCAGTCGACAACGTAGGCACTTTCTTCTTCGGTCGCGCCTTTTCCGGTCACTATGATGGTGTCGCGTTCCTGCTCAGGGTCGAGATCCGAGAGACGATGGTCGGCCAGCAGATTCAAACCGGACGAACCATGGACTACCCGGTGAGATTGCGTGGTGGCCAGCGACATCCGGTAGAGCGGAGCATCGTTGGGCCTCAAGCGATTGGCTTGCATCAGAATGTCGGCGATGCCTGCCGACTCAAATAACATGCCCCCTTCGGGGACGATAATCAGAAAGTTATGCATGTCCTTAAAATACAAAATGAGCAAAATAAGTCAATCCCGCCTCCATAGAGGCTGGCAGGCTTTGGGTTAGCAACCTATCAGCGCCAGTCCAGCGCCGGTGCAATATGCTTGAGGATCGACTCAATCACATGGGCGTTATAGTCCACACCCAACTGGTTTGGCACGGTCAATAGCAAGGTGTCCGCTTCGGCAATGGCTTCGTCCTGCGCCAGCTGTTTGATCAACAGTTCCGGCTCGGCGGCATAACTGCGGCCGAATATCGCCCGGGTCTGATCGCCGATGTAGCCCACCTGATCGCCCTCCTGCCCGCTGTTGCCAAAATAGTTGCGATCCCGCTGATCCATCAGCGCAAAGATGCTGCGGCTGACCGACACCCGTGGCTCTCGTTTATGCCCTGCCAGCTTCCAGGCCTCGCGGTAAGCGCGGATCTGTTTGGCCTGCTGCACATGGAACGGCTCGCCGGTTTCGTCGTTTTTCAGCGTCGAACTTTGCAGGTTCATCCCCAGTTTCGCGGCCCAAACTGCCGTGGCGTCTGAGCTGGCCCCCCACCAGATGCGATCCCGCAGGCCGGCGGAGAAAGGTTCAACGCGCAGTAGGCCGGGAGGATTAGGGAACATCGGTTGCGGGCTGGGTTCGGCAAAGCCTTCGCCACGCAGCGCGTCCAGCAGCACTTCGGTATGTCGACGGGCCATATCGGCTTCGGTCTCGCCGTCGGCAGGCGTGTAGCCAAAGTATCGCCAGCCATCAATCACCTGCTCGGGAGAACCGCGACTGATGCCAAGCTGCAAACGTCCACCTGAAATCAGGTCGGCGGCTCCGGCATCTTCAACCATATACAGCGGGTTTTCATAGCGCATGTCGATCACACCGGTACCAATCTCAATACGCTGGGTTTTGGCACCGATGGCAGCCAACAGCGGGAATGGCGAGCCAAGCTGGCGGGCAAAGTGATGCACGCGGAAATAGGCTCCATCCGCCCCCAGTTCTTCTGCCGCGACGGCAAGATCGATCGATTGCAGCAACGCATCGCTGGCCGAGCGGGTGCCCGACTGTGACGAAGGCGTCCAGTGGCCAAAAGAGAGAAATCCAATTTTCTTCATGGGTAGTGTCCTTAGGTTCAATTATGACCGGATTACAGTGACAAATATGCCCCCTGTCAGGCCAGAAAAATTGTCTTCGACCGCACTAAACGAACCGTTTTTGGCAGAGAAATCCCTCCGGACTTCCCCCCGCCCAAGCATTGTAATCAAAAAGTAAATATCGTATAACAGGCTCCTCCGAGGGGTGTCCTGTAATGGGCTGAGATGGCGCAAGCCGAACCCTTTGAACCTGATCTGGGTCATGCCAGCGAAGGGACGGGTCGGCAATCACGCTATCAGTCATTGCCTGTTCATACCTCAGCGCGCCCGGATCTCCACTTACTTTTGGAGGTCCCATGTTTACTCCCCAATTCAACGACGGTCTTTACGGACAACTGCGCCTGCACGCCGGTAGCCACTGGCAGGACTATGTCGCTCACCCCTTTATTCAGCAACTGGCCGCCGGTACGCTGCCCGAACCTGCTTTCCGCCGCTATCTGACCCAGGACTATCTGTTCCTGATCCACTTTGCCCGCGCCTACGCCCTGCTGGTCAGCAAACTGCGCACCCTGCCGGAGATGCGCACGGCCACCGCTTCGCTCAATGCAATCGTGGCCGAGCTGCCTTTGCATCTGGCCTATTGCGCCGACTGGGGCCTCAGCGAGCCGCAGATTGCCGCCGAGCCAGAAGCCGCGGAAACCCTCAATTACACCCGCTATGTGCTCGATATCGGCCATTCCGGGGATGCGCTCGACCTGCTGGCGGCGCTGTTGCCCTGCGTCGCTGGCTATGCCGAGATTGGCCTGCGACTGCTGAACGATCCTGCCACGATGATGGCAGGCAACCCCTACGCTTCGTGGATCCGCAACTATGGCGATCCGGGCTACCTGGCCGGGGTGCAGGCCGCACTCGATCTGCTGGAAAACGTCGGCCGCCAGCGCGGTGCAGAAAGCCGCCTGGGTGAACTGTCAGCGATTTTCACCACCGCCACACGGCTGGAATCCGCCTTCTGGCAAATGGGGCTGAATGCCCAATGAGTATAGTCAACGCACAGCACCATGGCGTGCGGCCAGGTATTCAGGTGCGGGATTTAACCCTGCGTTTTGGCCAACAGGTGATTTTCGACCGACTTAGTTTCGATATCGCAGGCGGCAACTTTGTTGCCCTGCTCGGTGCCAGCGGTGCGGGCAAAACCAGCCTGTTGAAGATTATTGCCGGGCTGGTAAAACCCACCTCCGGCTCGGTTGCCGGCAGCGATGGCCTGCCGATTGCCGGGCGCATCGCTTATATGGGGCAAAAGGATTTTCTCTACCCGTGGCTGACCATTGACCAAAACATCAGTCTCGGCGCGCGGCTGCGCGGTGAAAAGGTCGACCGGTCCTGGGCCGAGCACCTGCGGGAACGCGTGGGGCTGAGTGGTTATGGCAATGCCTTGCCTGCTGCGCTGTCCGGTGGCATGCGCCAGCGTGCCGCCATCGCCCGAACCCTGTATGAACGCCAGCCGATTGTGCTGATGGATGAGCCTTTCTCGGCGCTGGATACCATCACCCGCGCCATGATCCAGCAACTGGCCGCCGAACTGCTGGCGCAGCACACCGTATTGCTGATTACCCACGACCCAATGGAAGCCTGCCGTCTCAGCCATCATCTGCTGGTACTGTCCCGCTATCCCGCCGGTATTGACGATAGCCATGTTATCGAAGGGTTTCCGCCGCGCGCACCGGACGATCCTCAACTGCTGAAAAGCCAGAGCGAGCTGTTGTTGCAGCTGGTGAGGGCCGCCGGATGAAACCCCAGATTGAAAGCCGTCTATCGCGGATGCGTCGCAGCCTGACGGTGTTTGCCGGCCTACTATTGCTGTGGGGACTGGTCACGCTGGGCGATATTCCGGCCTTTCTGCTGCCTTCCCCCTCTTCAGTAGCGCAGGCGCTGTGGAACGACCGGGCTTATCTCGGTTACCACACGCTGATCACCGCCGCTGAAATTGCCTGCGGCCTGCTGGCCGGGGTATTGCTCGGCACCGTACTGGCGCTGTGCATGATTTATTCCCCGCAGCTGCAACGCTGGCTAATGCCGCTGGTGCTGACCAGCCAGGCAATCCCGGTGTTTGCACTGGCCCCGCTGTTGGTGCTGTGGTTCGGTTTTGGCATCAGCGCCAAGGTGGTGATGGCCGTGTTGGTGATCTTCTTCCCGGTCACCTCAGCCTTCTTCGACGGACTGCGTCGGGTCAATAACGATTATCTCGATTTGGCCCGCACCCTGCGCGCTTCTCCCTGGGCGCAACTGCGGCACGTGCGGCTGATGGCGGCGCTGCCGGCCTTGGGTTCCGGGCTGCGCATGGCCGCCGCCGTCGCCCCGATCGGCGCGATCATCGGTGAATGGGTCGGCTCGGCGGAAGGGCTGGGGTACGTAATGCTGAACGCCAACGCGCGCATGCAGACCGACGTCTGTTTTGCCGCGCTGTTTATTCTGGTGCTGATGACCGTCCTGCTTTGGCTAACGGTGGACGCGCTGCTGCTGCGCCTGATTGACTGGGCGCCGGAAAATGACTGTTAACAAGGGATCGACAATGATTAAAAACACCCTGTGCGGACTGATGCTCTGCACTACGCTGGCCGGGCAAGCCACCGCCGCAGAAAAACTGACGCTGGTGCTTGACTGGTATATCAACCCCGATCACGCGCCGATTATGGTGGCCGAGCAGATCGGCGCCTTCAAGGCAGAAGGCCTGGACGTTAAGATTGTACCGCCTTCCGATCCGGCGCTACCACCACGGTTGGTGGCGGCAAAACAGGCCGATCTGGCCATCACCTATCAGCCGCAGTTGCATTTCTTTGCCGATCAGGGCCTGCCGCTGATGCGCGTGGGTACCCTGATTGATTCACCGCTCAATACTGTGATCACGCTGGATAAAAGCATCACCAGCCCCGCGGGGCTGAAGGGCAAGAAAATCGGTTACTCGGTCAGTGGTATCGAGCAGGCCACGCTGGCAACCATGTTCAAGCATGAACACCTCAACCCTGATGACGGTAAGTTGCTCAACGTTAATTTCCAGCTGACCAGCGCCCTGCTGGCAGGTCAGGTTGATGCAGTGATTGGCGGATACCGTAATATCGAGGCGCTGGAGCTAAAGTTGCAAGGCAAGGATCCGGTGGTGTTTAACGTGGAAGACTACGGCGTTCCGGTGTACGACGAACTGATTATCGTCGCCAATCGCGACGCGGTAGGCGAGCCGAAAATCAAAAAATTCCTCACGGCGCTGAAAAAAGGCAATGATTACCTACAGGCTCACCCACAGGAAAGCTGGCTGGCATTCGCCAAGGCACACCCGGAACTGAATACCGCGTTGAACAAACAGGCCTGGCAAGTCAGCCTGCCGCTGTTCGCCCGCGATCCGGCCAGGCTGGATAAAACGCGCTATCAGGCCTATGAACAGTTCCTGTTCGACAATAAGCTGATTAAGAAAATCACCCCGGTAGAGCAGTATGCGGTGGAGCTGAATTAAGGGAGCGCATTATTGGTCTGCTTCCCCTCCCCCTGACCCTCTCCCCAAGGAGAGGGCATATTTCGCGTACTGCTGCTCACAGACGTGATTGGTGTCACAGTAATGTCACAAAAAAACACCAATCGCACTCCGCCGCTGCTGGGCAGTACAAACACGCATTGACCCTGATGCTTTCAATGCGCTATACCCTTCCTCTTTCGCGCTGTGCGCGGATCAACGACGTTTGTCAGAGCAGCTAAGTTTTTCTTTTTAATCAGACAGGGTACGGTGGATGGTTTCAGCATTAATTTCGTTTGCACTTTTTTTAGCCTCAATTCTCATCTACCGGACCCGGGCCGCCGCCAACCGCTGGTGGCTTGCCGCCCTGCTGACGCTGCTGGGCAGCTATCTGATCCTTAACGTGGTGCTGATCGCCAGTAACTACTTTACCGGCGATGGTATTACCGATGCGGTACTCTACACCCTGACCAGCAGCCTGAAAGGCGCCGGCGTCGGTAAATACCTGCTGCCGTTTATCGGCCTGTTGGCGGTGCTGACGCTAATCTTCGCCGTGCTGACCTGGAGCCTGGTGCGGCGCAAGGCAAAAAGCAGCAGCAGGGTTTATAGTGTGATCGCCGTGCTGCTGGCGCTGTTTTCCGTTGGCACCACCCCGGCCTTTCAGGATATCTCCTTGCTGGTCAGAAGTCAGATTAGCGGTGATACCGCCGATTTTGATACCTATTACAAAGCGCCAAAAAAGAGCGTTCAGGGTAAAGCGCCGAACCTGGTGTATATCTATGCCGAAAGCCTGGAAAGAACCTACCTGGATGCGGATCTCTTCCCCGGCCTGACCGACGAGCTGAACCAACACCGCGCAAACAGTATCGATTTCAGCAACACCCAACAGTTGCCCGGCACCGGCTATACCATCGCCGGTATGGTGTCCTCACAGTGCGGTATCCCGCTGTTTGCGCCGTTTGACGGCAATGCCTCCAGCGCCGTATCCACCTTTTATCCGGAAAACGTCTGCCTGGGCGACGTGCTGAAATCCGCCGGCTACGACAACTACTTTTATCAGGGGGCCGAACTGGCCTTCGCTGGCAAAGATACCTTCCTGAAATCGCATGGCTTTGACCATGCTTACGGCTTTAAAGAATTGCGTGGGCAGGTCAGCGACCCGAGCTACAAAAATGACTGGGGCTGGTACGACGATACCGTGCTGGATCTGGTGTTCGACAAGTTTGTCGAGTTGTCCAAACAGAATAAAAAGTTTTCGCTGTTTGCGCTGACCGTCGACACCCATCACCCGGACGGTTTTATCTCCGCCAGTTGCAGCAAAAAGTCGTTCAGTTGGCAGAACAAAGAAAACCGCTCGCTAAGCGCGGTGGCCTGCAGCCAGCAACACATCGCGGCGCTGATCGACAAAATCAAAGCGTCCGAGTACTTCAAAAACACCGTTATCGTGGTGTCTTCGGACCATCTGGCGATGAATAACACCGCCTATGACATTCTGACCAAACAAAAACGCCGCAACCTGTTCTTTATTATCGACGGCACTCACCCGCAGACCGCGCTGCATAACGAGAAACGCAGCACGCTGGACAACGGTGCCACGGTGCTGGACGTGATGGGCGGCGATAACTACATTGGCCTTGGCCGCAGCAGCCTGTCCAGCCCAACGCTGGCCACCGTGTTCCTGAATATCGATGAGAAAATCAACGGCTGGAAACCGGCGGTGGTGAAGCAATGGGGCTTCCCGAACAGCATCAGCAACTTTAATCTGGATAATCAGGGTAGCCGTTTTAGCTTCTCGGGTATCACCTTTAAGGTGCCGTTTATCCTGAAGGTGACGGACAACAAAATTGAGCCGATGTTTAACGTTTATCTGTCCACACCGCTGAAAAAACAGCTCGCCGGTTTGGGGGCAGGAGAAAAATTCGTCTGGGTCGACAAGTGCTATGAAATTGGCCGGGTGTGGGCGCCTGAACTGGCGCTGAGCACCGAAACCTGCGTGGCCTCAGGCAATCTGGCCGCCCCACCGCAGATTGTGCAGGCCAAAGGGGGCAACTACCGTGGCAAGGTCAACTTTAGCGGCCCAGAGGCGGACAGCGTGGCCGCTTATCAAAATGCCGTCGAGCGGCTGAAAGTGGATGATGCCGCTGTTAAATATCACGCGGATGCCATCGCCTTTATGCTACCGGGCATGCCGGAGCAGGTTAAGGCGATCACCGGTGTTGCCGCCATCGAGGATTGGGGCCGCTGGTCGGACGCCAATCTGGCCCCGACGGTAAGCATCGACTACGTCGACCCACTGCCTTCGGCCTTTGATCTGGTGCTACGCGCACGCGCCTACGGCAAAAACATCGGCGAACCGATTTCGGTACGCGTCGGTGATCAGGAGCAGTTTGTGACGCTCAGCAAACAGGACACCACCGTGACGTTGCGTTTTGATAACCCTGGCGGCGCGCAGAACATCAGCATCACCCCTCCGGCACCGACCGAGCCGCAGGAAGGGGCCAGCGGCGGCTTTACGCCGAAAAAACTGGGTATTGGCCTGGTCTCGCTGAAGGTCGAACAGGCTTCGCCTTCCTCCTGATAACCACATCGCCGCAGCAGGCATCCTGTTGCGGCGTTTTCTTTTGCTTCAACAAAGCTTTTGCGCTCATCTTCGGCTAACCTGTTGCTGTGAATTGATTTCGGCATCCGCCTGCCTCCCGCCGCGTAATCGGGAGAACCAAGGAGAAAGTATGAGCAGTCAGCAATCCGGCACCGGCCTTACCCCCACGCAGGCGATCGATAAACTGGAAGCGCTGTATGACGCCTCGGTTGAAGCGCTGCGTCAGGCCGTGGGCGACTTTATCAGTCATGGCGGCCTGCCCGACATGCAAGCTCGCACCAGCGGGCTGTTTGTTTATCCGGAACTACGCGTCAGCTGGGACGGCACCTCGCCCGGGCAGACCAAAACTCGCGCCTACGGCCGTTTCACTCATACCGGCTGTTACACCACCACCATTACCCGCCCGCAGCTGTTTCGCCACTATCTGACCGAACAATTGACTCTGCTGGCGAATGAGTACAATGCGCATATCGAAGTGCGGCCGTCACAACAGGAAATTCCTTTCCCCTACGTGATCGATGGCTCCAACCTGATGCTGGATCGTTCGATGAGTGCCAGTCTGGCACAACATTTCCCTACCACCGAATTGGCGCAAATTGGTGACGAAACCGCTGACGGTCTGTTCAACGCCACCAGCACCTTCCCGCTTTCGCATTTTGACGCACTGCGGGCCGATTTTTCACTGGCGCGGCTGCGGCATTACACCGGCACCCCGGTAGAACATTTTCAACCCTTCGTGCTGTTCACCAACTACACCCGCTACGTGGATGAGTTTGTGCGCTGGGCCTGTGCCGAGATAGCCGATCCGGCCAGCCCCTATATTGCACTGTCCAGTGCCGGTGGCATCTATATCACGCCGGAAACCACCGCGCCGGATCAGGCAGTGTCTGACTTGGCCTGGAAGAACCACCAGATGCCGGCCTACCATCTGATTTCTCGCACCGGCCAGGGCATCACTTTGATCAATATCGGCGTCGGCCCGTCCAACGCCAAGACCATCTGCGACCATCTGGCGGTGTTGCGCCCCAGTGCCTGGCTGATGATCGGCCACTGCGGCGGCCTGCGCGAAAGTCAGTCGATTGGCGACTACGTGCTGGCCCACGCCTACCTGCGTGACGATCATGTGCTGGATTCGGTGCTGCCGCCGGACATCCCAATCCCCAGCATTGCCGAAGTGCAGCGCGCGCTGTACGACGCCACCAAAATGGTCAGTGGCATGCCAGGTGAAGAGGTCAAACAACGCCTGCGTACCGGGACCGTGGTCACCACCGACGATCGCAACTGGGAACTGCGCTATTCCGCCTCGGCGCTGCGCTTTAACCTCAGCCGCGCAGTGGCGGTAGATATGGAAAGCGCTACCATCGCCGCTCAGGGTTACCGGTTCCGGGTGCCTTACGGCACATTGCTGTGCGTGTCCGACAAACCGCTGCACGGCGAAATTAAACTGCCTGGGCAGGCCAACCGCTTCTATGAAGGCGCGATCTCGGAACACCTGCAGATAGGCATTTGCGCTATCGACCTGCTGCGCGCAGAAGGCGATCGCCTGCATTCCCGCAAACTGCGCACCTTTAACGAGCCGCCGTTCCGCTAGCGGCAAGCCCCGCCGCACCCTCGGTCATTTCTTGGCCGCTCGCGGTGGGGGCAAGCCTTATCGCTGCGAATTGCTGGCGGTGTAGATCACCGTATGGTTGATATTACGGTGGCCCAAATAATCCTGTATCAGGCGCGTATCCGCCCCCAAATCAGCCAGTGCAAACCCGCAGGCGTGGCGTAGAATATGCAGGTGGGTGGTCAAATCCTCTGCTGTCAAATGACGAGACGGATTTACCCACCGCCACCCAGCCGGACAGCCGTTACCAACTCAACTCAACTCAACTCAGCTAATCGAATCCGACCTGATTTATTGCACCAACGCCAGCACGCGTTTTTCCTGACTGCGGCTGGCGGCAATTGACAGCAGGATCTCTTTCACCACCAGCGCCGGGGCCGACAGAGATTGCTGGCCGGAAATGCACAGCGAAAGCGGCACGTTCAATGAAGGTACATTGATACGCGCCATCCATGCCTTGGCCGGACCAATCATCGCGCGCGCCACCGACTCGGGCAAAATGGTGGCCCCCAACCCACTGGCGATGGCCGCACTCAAGGTGCCAGGTGATTCAATTTCGCCAATCACGTTGGCCGTTAATTTGCGTATCGCCATGGCTTCGTCCACCTGACTGCGCACCACGTCCCCTTCACGCGGCAGAAATAAATTCAGCCGCGCAACGTCCAGCAGCTCAACGCTGTTGCCGGGATTTGGCACCGCACGCGTCGCGACCAGATAGAGATCTTCGTGCATTAACGCCGTGGCCTGCAAACCTGCGGGCATTTTAGCGCCGTAGATCACCGCCATATCCAGATTCTGGTTGGCGACCTGGCCGGCCAGCGCCGAGCCGATATTCTCATTCAGACTGAGCAAAATGCCCGGATGCTGCTCGCGCACTGCCTGCAACAGCGGCAACGCCAATTGTGATGCCAGGCTGCCCGGCGCCAGCCCGACGGAGACCTGTCCGCTCATCGCCTGCCCGGCACTATTGACCGCACTCTGCGCCTGTTCGCACTGGCGCAAAATGGTCTGGGCATGAGCATAAAGAATATTACCGGCCTCGGTAGGCTGTACGCCGCGTTTGGTGCGGATCAGCAACTGCTGTTTCAGTTCCCCTTCCAGCGTCGCCAATTGTTGGCTGAGTGCCGGTTGGGCGATATGCAGCACTTCTGCCGCCTGGGTCAGGCTGCCGATGTCGACGATTTTCACGAAATACTTAAGACGTCTGAAATTCATACTGCCTCCGTCATGCCACTTGGCTGGGTTGAGGCAAACCACAGCAATATCCGGGCCAGACAGGCGCGATAAGAGAAAGCGGAAACTAATCGACGGAAAAATAAGAAAAAATGATATTGGTTTTGGTAATGACGCTCCCCTCAGCGGCGGAGCCCCCCAAAGCCTGCACCAACATAAAGCATGATGGCAAAGCCTGAACCACTGCGCAGCAGTGCAGCAATAAAAGCCATAAAAAGCAGCAGGTTGAATAATCTTGCAGCAAACGAAACATCAAGGCGTTTTCTGACTTTACAAGCCTGGGCCACCTCGTTATTATTCGCCCCGTTCAAACGATTCCTCTGTAGTTCAGTCGGTAGAACGGCGGACTGTTAATCCGTATGTCACTGGTTCGAGTCCAGTCAGAGGAGCCAAATTTAGAAAAGCCTGCTTTCGAGCGGGCTTTTTGCTTTTATGGATTTATCAATCACATCCAGACATCAGCTCAGAATGGCTTCCAGTCGGGCCAGCACTTCATTTACGACAGCGTCGGGTATACGTTCCAGTCGCCTACCGCTCCTGGCTCCCATATCAATGGTTCTGGGCTGGTCGCAGCGAATAACACCCGTTGTTTTTGTTCCCGAGTCGTCCAGTGAGACGGCAAAACCCGCTGTGCGGGCGAAGCTTCCACCGCTGGTGACGGGAACAACAACGGGTAGCCGGGTCAACTTGTTAAACGATGCCTTCGATACGATAAGTACCGGACGTTTTCCACTTTGCTCATGACCGGCGATCGGATCCAGTGAAACGAGCCAGATTTCCCCTCTGTCCATTTACAGGATCTCCTTGCCCATCGCGGGGGCATCAATCCATTCCCGATCCTCTTCGCTCATGTCGTCGTGCGGTTCGCACTGCGCCAACAGTTCCTCAAGCGAATAATGGGGCCGTTTCTGGGGTTCAATAATCAGGCAGCCATTATCAATGGTCATACCCACTTCGCTGTCCGTCGACAGCGCCAGTGTTTTCAACACCGCGGGAGGGACCGCCAGCATGACGGATCCGCCGACCTTTTTCAGGCGAGTTGTATACATAGAGCACCTCCGAATATTATATTTTAATATAACATCAACAGCAGGCGATGCACAATTATTCATCAGATTCATTGTGGTTTCCTTAGCGTAATAATACGTGAAGAAAGCCTTAATCCATTCGTGCAAGCAGGAGCTTAGTTCGTTGCAAGAAGGTCGATAATAGAAAGCTGTTTTTGCGGTTCAAAGGATTATGACGGATCGGATACACGAAATGCGGCGCAGCTTCCGCAATGGTGGCAAAGACGGTGAAATCCGTGGCGACATTAAAAGAAACAGCAAGTAATGGATGTATATGAGTAGGAATCGTAGCCATAATGGCAGCCTCCTGTAACGGGTTTAAAACCCACCACCAGAGCTTCCAATCTCATGGTGATGGACTGAAGGGGTTGGAACTACCGGCGTTACAGGCAATCGGCGCACCTTAGGGGGCACGGCTCCTTAATTTCTCAGTCGATACTGGAAAAACCACAGACCATTTCCCAATGACAACGATCTGTGGTGAGACTAAGTGACAAAAACGCGGTTCATTCGTTCTCGCCAGAAACAGACCTAGCCGAAGGCAAGCTTTTCACTCTGCGGCTGATTATCAGGCCGTATCCTGTCGCATTTTGTGCCACATTCGCCTGTGCCTGTGCAGCACTGAGTTCCGCTTTGGCCGTATCGGCTGCGGCCTTTATCTGACCGTAGGCCGATGCCGACACGGCACCCGTAGTGACCAGACTGCGCTAACGCGCCTCGTCATCAGCAGCTTGTCTTGTACGGGCCCTTGCAGCCGCGACGGCCTGTTGCTGAGCCTGTGACTGCAGCCACCTCAGTAACTATGTTTAATTCATGATTTACTCTTCAAGATAAAAAACAAAACAAAGTATCCCTTCTACTCTAAATCACCCCCGCCCATCACAACCCCCCGACATACATCAGCAAATTAATAATTATATTAATGACCCACTCCATAAATAGAGCATTCATTGAACAGTGACTTTGGACACACAAAACAACATTAAAGTTAAAATTATGTATCACTTCGTTAGTTTTATGTAGCAAGCTAACTGAACTCTCACGGCAGGCTCGCCCCCCTGAGCTAACAAACCACCGCCGCGATCACCACGAGTTAACGAGGAAACTGCATGAAATTGTTATTTCAACCGCGTTCTGCTTTGTTACTGGCCCTCGGGTTGGGCTGCAATCTGGTTATGGCCCAAACTTTTGCCGCCGATGTGACGATCAAACGAGACACCTACGGCACCCCTCACATTTACGCCAAAGACGTTTACGGACTGTTTTATGGCTATGGTTATGCCATCGCTCAGGACCGTCTATACCAGTTGGAAATGTCCCGGCGCAGTACCGAGGGGCGTGTCGCCGAAGTGTTGGGTAAAGACTATCTGCCGTTTGATATAGGCATTCGCCAGCAGTATTTCCCTGCCAGAATCAAAGCTCAACTGGCCGCGTTACCCCAGAGCGATCGCGATATTCTCGATGGTTATGCCCAGGGTATTAATGCATGGCTGAAGAAAATCGATGCCAATCCGCAGCAATTAATGCCAAAACAGTTTATTGACCATGATTTTAAACCGGCCCCCTGGACCGACTTCGATGTGGCCATGGTATTCATCGGCTCCATGGTCAACCGATTCGGAGACTACAACACCGAGTTGGAAAACCAGCAATTGCTCGCCGGGCTGATAAAAAAGGATGGCGAGACGCAAGGCAAAGCAATATTTAACCTGTTGCTTTCTCAAGACAACCCCGGCTCACCTACCACCGTCCCCAAGGGTGAATGGCAACCTTCGGTACGCAATGGCGCCTACGTTTCTGCCCCGTCGGCTGTATCCCCCCTGAACCATGCCACTCTCCCGACAGAGGCAACGACCAACGAACAAACGCCTCGCTGGAAACCACCGAAGGAAAAAGCCTTCAGTAACATCATCGTCCTGGGCTCCCGTAAATCTAAAGGTGCCAAGAGCATTCTGCTAAATGGGCCTCAGTTTGGTTTCTATCAGCCTGCTTATACCTATTCTGTTGGGCTACATGGCGCGGGTTATGACGCGGTGGGAAACAGTCCATTTGGCTATCCGATGGTGGAGTTCGGCTACAACCGCGATATCAGTTGGGGAAGTACCTGGGGGGCCGGCGATAATGTCGATATATACCAATTGAAATTGAACCCTAAAAACCCTGAAGAGTATTTCTATCAGGGAAAATATCGCCCACTGGAAAAACGCGTTGAGACCATCGCGGTGAAGGACGGCGAAACCCGGCATTTGACGGTGTACCGAAGCGTGCAAGGTGCCGTCATCGACTACAATCCCAAACAGGGTCTGGCCTATGCCAAACGTCGTGGCTGGGAAGGCGAGGAAGTCGCCACTTTACTGGCCTGGAATAAGGTCGGCAAAGCGAAAAACCATCAACAATGGCTCGATCAGGTCCAGCATTCCGCCATCAACGTCAACTGGTACTACGCCGATAATAAAGGCAACATCGGTTATGCCCTGGGCGGGCGTTATCCAATACGCCTTAAAGGGCACGATAACCGGCTGCCTATGCCGGGCGATGGCAGCTCCGAATGGCAAGGTTTCATGCCATTTGCCACCAATCCTCAGGTCTACAATCCCAAAACGGGTTATATCGCCAACTGGAACAACCGCCCGGCGGAAGGCTTCCCCAACCCGGATGAATGGTGGTACTCCTGGAATACCGCCGACCGTATCCAGTCGTTATTCACCCGCATTGATAGTCAGCCGCGTTTTACCCCCACACAGTTATGGGATTTGCTGATGGATGCGGCATTCGAAGATCCTAACGCGCGCTTTTTTGTGCCCCGCCTGGTCAAGGTCGCCGGCAAAAGTGATAACCCGCAACTGCGCGAAGCTGCCGCCATCCTCGGCAAGTGGGACTATGAGGAACGGGATCTGAATAACGACGGTTATTACGATACCCCGGCGACACCGATCTTCCGCGCCTGGCTGCAACATATGCTGACTCTGTCGCTGGGCGGAATATTACCTGCGGAACAGGCTTCGTGGTTCCTTGATCCCGGCTACATGACACCGGGAGAGAGCACCTCGGGCAGCCAAAATATTTCGGTGGGTACCAAAATTCTTTATCAGGGCATGACCGCCGGCAGCAAGACCTCGGGCTTTGATATCTTCAAAGGCAGGGATGTCGATAGCCTGATGATGGAAGCACTGCAGCTCGCCATTAACGATCTGAAAAAATCGCAAGGCGATAAGATGACTGCGTGGCATACCAAGGTGTCAAACACCACTTATCAAACCAAAAACTTCCTGAACGTTCCGCAGGCTGGCTCAGACGAACACATACAGAATCCTCTTGCCATGAACCGTGGCACCGAAAATAACATGGTGGCATTTACCCATCAGGGAGTCACCGGTGTAGAGGTGACACCTCCTGGCCAGTCCGGTTTTATCGCTCCAGACGGGAAACGCTCGAAGCACTTTGACGATCAATTGTCATTGTTCGGTGATTTGAAAAACAAACGTACATGGCTCAGCGACAGGGATGTCCAGGCCAATTCGGTCTCACAGGAAACCATCAGTTATTAAAGCCCGATAGTGTTTGAAGCCCGGTTCATGGTTGAGCTGGGCTGTCGTCAGCCTTCCGACTGAGTATGCTGGAAGGTGCCCGTTACATTAGTCTGCGAGGCATCCCGCCTTTTCATATTTTTCTCCGGTTTTTCCCCCACATTGCTTGGCTGCCCTACCGGTGCAGGAGAAAAACCTGGGGATTTTGCCGGAGCTACGCAATGTCGCCGCCTTATCCTGAAGCTTGCATTTGCCCCAGAGCGGAATAAGGTCTGAGCCCGTCAGGCCTGGTTTTACTGCTCGCGGTTATATCCGGCGCAGAAAAATTTTTCAGCCAGACGATTAGCGCCACCAGAAAAGAACTCGCTCATCACTTCCCCATTGAGACTGCACGCCCGACACAGTAACCCAGCTTCGAATGCGGCCCGGTTCTCATCTTCCAGGCGTTCAGCGCGACCAAACCGGCCATCAGCCCCTTGCCGAAGTGATTATTCATAACATCCCCTCTTTTAATAATCGATATATAAAACATTATATAACGATCGTTATGCTCATGGACATACTCACAAAGTTTTACCCCTCATACCTGACGTATAAAAAAGCCCACAGAGGGAAACTCTGTGGGCTGGAAACCATCAAGCCAGGATAATTACAGGGTAAAGTTCAGCCCTTCCACCACCGTTTTTTCCAGCGGCAAGCGCCCTGAAGGGATCTCTTTTTGCTGCAGAAACTCCGGCAGCAGGGATTTATCACCCGCTTTGCCGATCGCCACCATGCCATGCACCTGGTAGTCGTCCGGCAGTTTCAACGCAGCCTTGATTTTATCGTGGTGAACGCCGCCCATGCAGTGGGTCAGCCAACCTTTCAGATGCGCCTGCAGCGCCAGGTTGGCCCAGGCAGCCCCGGCATCAAAGGCATGGCTCGGGTTACTGACTTCCTTCTCACCGTTCAAACTGGTGGTTTTGGAGATAACCACCACCAGCGCTGAAGCATGCTGCGCCCAACCGCGATTGAACTCAACCAGGAAATCCAGATAGCTGTCCCAACTGGCCGAACCCTGCTTGCTGTAGGCAAAACGCCACGGCTGAATGTTATAGGCCGAAGGTGACCAGCGCGCTGCTTCAAAGAAGCTCAGCAGGGTCTCATCGTCGATTGCATCATTTGCCAGCGCGCGCGGCGACCAACGTTCAATAAACTGTGCATCAATGGGGTAATCAGAAACTCTTGGCTGGCTCATGGACATCTCTCTCATGGGAAGGGAATAACAACGTTATCTGATATTCCCATGCCCCACGCCAGAAGAATTTCTATTTTGTGCTGTGGCTCAGCGCAAGATTTCCAGTTGCAGCCAGGCCAGAAACGCCCGTACCGGCGGATGCCGTTCGCGCCCAGGCACGCACAGCGCGGTATATGCTGCACCCGGTACGCAAATTTCCGGCCTATAGGATGCCAGCAACCCGTTACGCACCAGGTCCGACACCATCACCGAACTGGCCAGCACCAGCCCCTGCCCGGCCACCGCTGCCTGCAAAGCATAATGCTCTTCGTCATAAGCCCGCAACGCGCTATGCCGTTGCCACCAGTCGACACCCGCAGCCTGGCACCACTGGCGCCAGCCGGTTTCATAAAGGGTGGAGTCATGCCAGTGAACGGTGATCAGCGTAGGCGCTTGTTGCTCCGTTGCACACAAATTCGGCGCGCCGTAGACGCCAAAGCTCTCTTCCAGCCGAGCGGCCTGATGCAACTTCGGGTAGTCAGTACTGCTGTAGCGAATAGCAATGTCCACGCTGGCGTCCTGCTGTAGATCAATCACTTCACCGCAGGCCTCCAGGCGTACCAGATAGTGCGGGTAGGCCTGATAAAAGCGCCCCAGGCGCGGGACTAGCCACAACGCGGCGAAAGAATGGGTGACGGAGACACACAGTGAACCGGTACTGGGTACCGGGCGTAGCGCATCCAGCGTGGTTGCCACATCGAGCAAAGCGGTGTGTACCCCAGCGAACAAACGCTCACCCTTATGGGTTAATCGCACACCGCGCGGCACCCGATCGAACAAGGCAAAGCCCAACTGCTGCTCAAGCGCCTTGATCTGATGCGACACCGCCGTCGGGGTGACCGCCAGCTCCAGTGCAGCCTGTTTAAAACTGCGCAGGCGGGCAGCGGATTCAAAGGTACGCAATGCAGTAACCGGAAGCGTGGCAAACATGATCAACCCCCATAAAGATGAATTTAACTCATCCTGAAAGAATAACCGTCATTTGTCACTGACTCTTTGAGCACCGTAAATTGGCAATCGTATATCCATGGTCAATAAAACGGAGAGTGACATGAATTCATCTCAGCACCCCAAGCGCCTTATCGTCCTGGTCGGCAGCCCACGGCGTGACGGCAACAGCGCAGCATTGGCGCAGGCCGTGATGGCAGGAGCCGCCGAGGCGGGTACCGAAGCCAGCATGCATTTTTTGGATGATTACATTAGCGGTTTTCTGGTGGACGGACGCCATGCCGCGCCCCCTGCAGACCGCTATGGCGAACTGTTTCTGGAGCACTTCTTGCCCGCGGATGCGGCGGTATTTTGCACCCCGCTATACTGGTACGGCATGTCGGCGCAAACCAAAGCTTTTTTCGATCGCTCTTTCAGTTATTACTCCAACGCCTACCCTGATGCCGAACAGGTACATCAGCGTATGAGTGGCAAACGCATCGGGCTGACGGTAGCCTCGGAGGAAACCTACCCCGGCGGAGCTATGGGGATCGTGCATCAAATTCAGGAATTCAGCCGTTACTCGCATTGCGAGTTCGTCGGGATGGTTCAGGGGACGGGCAACAATCGGGGTGAAGTCAGCCGTGATCCACGTAATCCGCTACAGGCCGCCCGCGATCTGGGCCGTGAAATTTTCACGCGTCATTATTCTGACTACCGGATGGATACGCCGCGCAGCACACAGGTTTGGCGAGATTGACTCTGCAAATGGGGTGGCTCGCTGCCCCTTTATCAAGGTTGCGCAAGCATATGTAGCAAACTATTGCCGACCATTGGCCCATCGGGACCAACATCATATGATGCAGATGCCAGACCGGCGCGCCAATTACCTCAAAGCGAAACAAGATGTCGAAACAGTGGAAAATAACATTGAAAATAAGTTTTACGGCTTCCATGCGCTGGAAGCGCAAGCGGTCAATATCGGCACCTGTGCGGCCCTGCCGCAGGCCGGATGCCAATGTGCTTTCTACACCATGCTGCGACAGGCCGGGCCGACGAAATAACCGGCCTGGATCAAACCTCAGCCCAGTTCATACTGCACAATCAACTGCCCTTTTTTCATCTTTAACCCAGTAATCTTTACCGCACCCAGCTCGCCCAGCGAATGGACATGGGTACCGCCGCAGCCATAGGCGGGCAATTCGCCGAACCCTACCTGGCGCAGGCCGTCAACCGTCAGTTGTTTGCGTGGGAAATCTGCCGCAATCAGCCGCGCCAACTCCGCATGCAGGAAATCTTCATCCAGGGTTTGAGGTTCAGCGCCCGGCACGAAGGTAATGCGTCCTTCACCCGGCCAGTGGTGCGCCTTTACCGGCTGCCAGCCGCGCGTTTCACCCAACCAGCCAATCAGATGCCCGGCAGAATGCCAACGGGTGTGCAAGCGGCGCAGTTCGCCATCCACTTGCACGCTCACCGGCCCTTCTGGCAGCGGCTCAGCGGTAAAGTGCAGCACTTTTTCGCCCTGCTGCGCCACGCGCAGCACCGGGACAGTACCGAGCAGGCCGCCGTCGGCCGGTTGCCCGCCGCCCTGCGGGTGAAACACCGTGGCGTTCAGTTCTATCACGTATCCTCCTTCTTCAACCGGGGTACAGGCCAGCACCTGTGCCTCGCCCTGTAAGTCATCGCTGTAATAATAAAGCCGTTCGGTCATGATTTTTCTCCTGGTTAGTGGCTCCATTATATTCATGCCATAATCAAAGCATAATTCATCAAAGATACAATGGACCTTTGCGCTGTGAGCACAAATCTCTCTCATGCACTGCTGGCCGAAATGGCCGTTTTTGTTCAGGTCGTGGAGAGCGGCAGTTTTTCCGCCGCTGCCCGTCGACTGGGCACTTCCCCTTCTGCTGCCAGCCGTAGCGTGGCCAAACTCGAACAGGCGTTGGCGCTGCAACTGCTGCACCGCACCACGCGTAAGCTACGCCTGAGTGAACAAGGTGAAGAGGTGTTTCTGCGCTGTCGCAGCATGTTAGACGCGGCGAACTCGGTCATGGCGTTCAGCGGCTGCGGGGCGGTGGAACCTGAAGGACTGGTCAGCGTCAGCGTCCCCAAGGCGGTGGGTCGCTTTGTGTTACACCCGCACATACCGGCGTTTTTACGCCGTTACCCCAAGGTAGACGTTCGCCTGCGGCTGGAAGATCGTTATATGGACCTGATTGACGATAGGGTCGATCTGGCGCTGCGTATTACCGAACGCCCTTCTCCCGGCTTGATCGGCCGCCAATTGATGACTATCGAACACCTGCTGTGCGCCACCCCCGGGTATCTGGCGCAACACGGCACGCCGCAGTACCCGCAGGATTTGGCGCAGCACAGCTGTATCTATCTGGGGGAAACGCCCAGCGACGCCCGCTGGAAATTCCGACGAGACGGTAAATCGGTGACGGTAAACGTACACGGGCGTTATGCCGCCAATCATACCGGCGTGCGGCTGGATGCGGTGAAACAACACATTGGCATTGGCAGCCTGCCATACTTTACAGCCAGACAGGCGCTGGACAGCGGTGAAGTAGTGCAAGTGCTGCCGGAATGGGACTTTCTCAGTAGCTACCACGGCGGCCTGTGGTTGCTGTATGGCCCCAACCAGCACTTGCCGCCCAAGCTGCGGGTGTTTATCGACTATCTGGTTGCCTGTTTGGCAAAAGAGCCTCAGTTAAAGCGCCTTACGTAGCGTGATGTTAATGCGGTGTGGCCCCACCAGCGAATGATAACCCTCTTTGATCGGCATAATACCGTGAAAACACAGCCGTGACGGGCCGCCCCACACCACCACGTCGCCGTGTGCCAAGGGGATGCGCTGGGCGCGATCGCTGCGCTGCATACCACCAAACTGAAATACCGCCGGTAGCCCCAGTGACACTGACACGATCGGTGAACCAAAATCATGCTCGTCCTTATCCTGATGCAGCGATAGCTTGCTGCCCGGATCGTAGCGGTTCATCAGGCAGGAATCCGGCACGAAAGGAGCAAAACCCGCCTGTTGCGCCGCCTCATCCGCCAGCGCCATCAGAATAGCCGGGATCGGCGGCCAGCGTTTTCCGCTGCGCGAGTCGCGTTCGGAATAACGGTAACCCCGGCTGTCACTACTCCAGCCGTTGCCGCACCAGCTCATTGCCACCGACATCACGTGACCGCCCGGCGTGGTCATATGCCGCCACGGCACCTGGGCGATCACGCCATTCACTGCCGCCAGCAGCTCCGGGCCGTGATCGCGCACAAAGCCGTGCATCACCACCGCACCAGGGGCGATCTGCTCCCGCCACGGCGGCGGCACCGAGTCTTCAAAAAGATCGAGGGTCATCGCATAATACCTGTATTAATACACAGTATTTATTTTAACCCGCCACTGCCGATTGTCCAGTGTGATACGCGGCATTGTTGTCAGCACCAAACTTCACTAGAGTGGACGGCAATAAAATCAATAACTTTTCAGGACAGTCTGTGATTAAAGGAATAGCGCTTTCCGTTATCGCCTCGATATTGTTCGGCGTGATGTATTACTACACTTCCACTCTTACGCCGCTCGACGGCGAGCAGGTGTTTGGCTGGCGCACTCTACTGACGGTGCCGTTTTTGACCCTGTTTATGCTGTATTCCGCCGACTGGCGCAAAGTCTGTGAAACGCTGCACTGGATAAAACAACGGCCGCGCCGCCTGCTGTTTCTGCCGTTGAGTTCGGCGCTGTTGGGGGTTCAGCTGTGGTTGTTCCTGTGGGCGCCGCTGCACGGCAAAGCGTTGGAAGTGTCACTGGGCTATTTCCTGCTGCCGCTTACCATGGTGCTGGCGGGGCGATTGATCTTCCGTGATCGGCTTTCACTGCTGCAAAAACTGGCGGTCAGCTGCGCGATTATCGGCGTTGGTAATGAGCTGTATCAGGTAGGCGGCGTCTCCTGGGCCACGCTGGTGGTGGCGCTGGGTTACCCGGTTTACTTTATTTTGCGTCGACGCTTCGGCACCGATAATCTCGGCGGACTATGGTGTGAACTGACATTAATGATACCCGTGGCCGCCTGGTTCGCCTTCGGTGGTGATGGGCCGCTGGCCGCGCTGAGCATCAGCCCGGCTCTCTATTGGCAAGTTCCGCTATTGGGAGTGCTCAGCGCCGCTGCGCTGGTGTGCTATATCCTGGCCAGTCGTCTGCTGCCATTCAGCCTGTTTGGCCTGTTGAGCTATGTGGAACCGGTACTGTTGGTGATAGTGGCGCTGTTACTCGGCGAAAGCATCGGCCGGGACGAATGGCTGACCTATATTCCGATCTGGCTGGCGGTGCTGTTGCTGGTATCGGAAGGTGCGCGCCATCTGTTGCGTCGGCGGCGGGATTTGTTAGGGAAGTGACAGTGTCATTTATTTATTATATTGATTTATAAAAAGATAAATGTTGTGACATCGTCACCTTGCTGCCAGTAGCGGCCGTTAAAACGGCGTCCGGCGTAGCAATGCGGCGTGAGTTGTTTTAGCAGTTCCAAGGCAAAGGTCTGTTGCTGTGGATCAATCGCCACGACACGCGCGTCGAGAAAATCAAAATAGCTGCGCACCTGCGGATACAAGGCTTTGAACAGACTTTCTTTGGCGGAGAATACCAGCGTCAACAACTGGTTAAATGCCTGTGGTTGAGCACGCAATTGATCACACTCCGCCTCGCTGACAATAGCGCCCCACAGTTCCTCGGCCCGTGCGCTGGGGATTAACGTTTCAACGTCCAGCCCCACGCCACCCAGCCCGTTCTCCCGATGCACGGCACAGAGCGCGGTATCCGCATTATGGCTGATCGCCCCTGCAATACCCTGCGGCCATTGCGGCGCACGGTCTTCCCCGCGTAACAAAGTGAAATCCGCAAACCCCAGCGGCGCCAGCAACTCCCGCGCCAGGTAACGCCCGGCCAGATACTCCGCCCGCCGCTTTGACACCGCCCGAGCCAAATGTTCAGGCAGTGTCATGCCGATTTCGTCGAAACAGCTGTCCTGATAATCGGCCAAAGAAAAACGGCAACGGGCAATCTGCCCTGAGTAGTCATCCAGGTTCAGCCATTCAATAGTAGGAATAAAGGAAGAGAACACTTGTCGTCCATGTTGGATTTGTAAGCGGTAATTTTAGACGCCGTATCCATGGACAACAATGATTATTCCTCTCCCACGCAATCGAGGGAGAGGAATGACAAGATTACAGAATGCCTTTCATGGTCTTTTCGAAGTCGCTCCAGGCGCAGTAGCCCTGTTTATCGACTGGACAGCCCTTCAGCGCCAGCGTCACGCGCTGTGGCGGGGTTTTCAGCGTCAACGGGCTGGCATTACGCAACTGATCGGTGGATTGATAGACGTACTCAATCTTCAGCAGGTCGCGAGCGTTTTTCTTGTCGTGCCAGCGCTGGAACACCAGCTTGCCGCCAATCGGCGTTTTCTCGTATTGATGCGGCAGTAGGTATGGTTGGAATTCCATCGCCGACAGCAAGGACGCAATATTGGAATCATGGCCCACCAGCACCGTCACTTTGGGTGAGTCTGGCTTGCGCTCGCCGATCAATACGCCGTTGATGTAGGTCAGCAGTGGCTTGGCCACGTTCTGCGCCACTACCGGCGAGGTAAACAGCGAGTCTTGATAGCCGTCTTTCAACTGCGCCAACTGTTTCCATTGCTGCGGCGTGGTGATTTTCCCCCAGGCCACGTCTTTCATCGGGAAACCTTCGTAATATTGCAGCATAAAGGCGTCCACCAGCGAGTTCCCCACCCGCAGCGGGCCGGCGACCCCCGGTTCTTTGCCCGGCACCGCGCTCATTTTGCTGGCCTCTTTGGTAAGGTCACAGTGCTTGTCGGTTTTACAACTGCTGGAATCTTTGTAATCGATGATTTTTTCCAACTGTTTATAGGCCACATCCAGTTTCAGCGAGGCCAGCTCCTGGTTCATCGCCCCCAGTGCCTGCTGATTAAAGGCGTCGCTGTTGTCGGTGATAATTGGGTTGAAGGTCGGATCCATCTCCCCCATTTTGTCCTGATGATGCACGCTGATGTCACAGCCGGGGAAAGCGCCGTTGGTAAAGAACTGCGCGGTGGCCACCGTGCGCTGCAGGCTGTTGGCATAAACATAAACGCTGCCGGCCGTCGGGCAACCCTCCTGTGGAAGAACCCCGGTCTGTTTCAGCCAGGCGTTAAAATAGTGGCCCATATACACTTCCAGCACCCCGCCCTTGGTGGTCAGCAGGCCACCCTGCGTGTCCCAGGCCGGCCAGGTTTTGGGGGTGGACTGTGCCAGCACGCTGCCGTTATTGGCCAGCGGCGCACGCAAGTTATGGCGACTCATCACCAGTACCTGATCTAATTGATAGTCGTTGGTTTCCGCCAGGGCAGTCCCGGTGATTAATAACGGCAAACACAGCAATAAGGCTTTTCTTTTCATCCGCAGAGACTCCAGGAATATGATTATTTTTAATGTGTTAGCTTTGGCGTGGTTATGATGGCGAGGTTAACGAGGAAAGTGTGTGATGGGTATCACAAGGAGAGGTCTGCCCAGCGACCATCCGCAGATGGCCGCCGTTAACCCAAGAACTTACAGCCACAAACGCATGATTGGCCAGCCGATCAACAGCAACGCGGCGATATACACCACGCCGAGAATACCGCCCATCCGCCAGTAATCTTTCGACTTCACGTAGCCGCAGCCGTAGATGATCACCCCCGGCCCAGTGGCGTAAGGCGTCAACACGCCCATGATACCGATCGACAGCACCAGCAGCATCGAGAGTTCTTCCATCGGCACCCCTGGCAACCCTTTACCCACCGCCAGGATCACCGGCAGCATGGTGGCGGTGTGCGCCGACAGGCTGGCAAACAGGTAGTGGGCAAAGTAGAACACCAGCACCAGCGCCATCACCGTCATATTCGGCGAGTAACCGTCCAGATGGGTGCTCATGGTCTGGGCGAACCAGTCGATAAAGCCGGAACGGGTCAGACCATTAGCCATCACCACCAGCGTCGCCAGATTAACCAGCGTGTTCCAGGCGCTGGAATATTGGGTGATCGCCTTCCACGACACCACGTTCATCGCCAGCATCAATGAGACCGCCAACAGGCAAACCGTAGTGGCGTTCACCACCTTGCCGCCAAACACCCATAGACAAAGGCTGAGCAGCACCAGGCTAATCAGTTTGTATTCCTTGCCCGTCAGCTTGCCCATCTCCCCCAGCGCGGTATTGGCCCAGGTCGCCACTTCGCTGCTGTGGGTCACGCCCGGTTTGTACAGGTAATAGGAGATCAACGGCGCGATAATCAACAGCAGCAGACCGACCGGCAGAAAGGCCAGGAACCACTGCATCCAACTGATATGCACCCCGGCGATTTTACTGACGAATTCGATCCCCAGCACGTTAGGCGCGGCACCGGTGACGAACATCGAGGAACTGATACTGGTACCGACCACCATCATCCACATCAGGTAACCACCGATACGGCGCGAGGACGGGTCGTTGGGGAACGAGTCAAACAGCGGCGGCAGGTTTTTCACCACCGGAAATACAGTACCGCCGGTACGCGCGGTATTTGAAGGGGTAAATGGCGCCAGCAGGATATCGATGATCACCACCGCATAACCCAGCGTCAGGGTACGCTTGCCCATAAACTTCACCAGGAACAGGGCGATACGCCGCCCCAGCCCGGTAGCTTCGTAGCCGAGCGCGAAGATAAAGGCACCGAATACCAGCCACACGGTGGTGCTGGAGAACCCCGCCAGCCCCCACTTCAAAGCTTCTTTACCGGCCTTAAAGCCCGGCTCCGCCAGTTCCTGTGCGCCAAAAAGTACCCAGTTGGCACTCAGCACGCTGAGGGTTACGGCGATAAAGCTGATCGCCGTCGCCGGGATCGGCTCCAGGATCATGCCGACAATCATCGCCACAAAGATGGCGAAATAGCGCCAGGCCTGCGGCGGCATGCCGTCGGGCGTGGGTATCCACAGTAGGATCACCAACACCAGCAACGGTGCCAGCGCTTTCCAGATTTTTTCCTTGGTTTCGGACATAAAATTCTCCTGAAGACGGGTTATTGTTTTTAGTTGGGTAATTGCGCCAGCAGCCAGGTGACGATTAACAGGTCGGCGCTACCGCCTGGGCTAAGATTGCGCGTGATGCATTCGGCGTCGAACTGCCGAAGGCGATCCATACCCCATTCGCCCTGCACCCCGCCCTGGGACAACAATTCTGCGGCGCGTTGCTGCAACCAGTGCAATCCTTTGATGCCGCCGCGCGAAGCGACGTTAGTGTCGTCGTTGTGCGCCATCAACCACAGCAGGCTGTCCATCAGCGCCGTCTGCTCATCACAACCGGCGTTCAGCCGTTGTCGATACAGCGGCAGCGCACCGTTAATCACCAGTGCGAAACCGGACTCAGCCTCACCGCGAGCGCCGCTCAGGCCATATTCGGCGAACAGTCGCTGCCCGGCAGTCTGCAACGCGTTGTGTTGATACAGTTCCCTCGCCACCAGCCCGTGACACATGCTTGCCACCTCGGCGCACAAGGTTTTGGCGTCAATGGGTTGTTGTTGCTGGTAACGACGGCCGAAGGCAGTACACAGCAGGCCGAGAGAAAACACGCTGCCTTTGTGGGTGTTGATGCCGCCGGTGGCCTGGAACATGTGGTTTTCGCAGGCCAGCCCCAGCGGTCGCAACCGCAATAGCTGTTCGGCTGCCGGACGGAAGGCATCGTCACGCCCCTGGCGGACAAAACGTGGCAACCAGATGCCGATGGCGCGGGCGCTACGGTAAAAATGACCGAGGTTCATATCCCGATGAGCCCCGTTGTTGTGGCGATCCACCAGTCCCGGTTTTGGGGTGAGATTCACTTCCACCAGCAGCGAGCGGTAGGCAGCATGGGCAAAGTCACCGACTACTGTTTGCGGGGCAAACTTGACGGGTTCAGCGGGGAGTGAGTGCATCATTGAGCATCCTTTCCATTTCCTGCAGTAGCTGTTCACTGCTGTGCTGCCGTTGGCGGGCGCAGAGTTTGGCCGGTTGGCTGCACAGCAGACAGCGACGTTCCGCCAACCCCAGATCGCGGCGCGACAAAATGCGTCCATGAGAGTCCAGCACGTCGATATCCCACAGTCGGCCAATCGGCTGCTGCACTTCCAACTCGATGGCGCAGTCTTTCACCCGCTGGGCGTCGGCCTGCAGCGCCACAAAACCCTCGCAGCCGGTCGACAGCGCCAGCGTTTCTGCCTGCAGGCAGTACCAACCCTGTTCGCCCCACATTTGCTGCAGCGCCTGCCAGCCCAGGTTGAAGATATTGCGCGTCAGCGCGCTGTCTTTTACCGCGCCGGGCACCACCAGCGTCAGCACCAGCAAGGTGGACTGATGCTGCGCCAGCCATGCCTGCTGGCGTGCCTGACGGCATTCACGGCTGGTGAGCAATTCCGGCAGGCTGACTGCGCGGTTGGCGGCCAGTTCGGGAAGGACGCTAGCCATAGGATTACTCCGCCACCTGATGCACCACGTCGATCACCGACCCATCGCGATAGCGCACTACCGCCACCACCTTGTCGGTAAAGACGATCGGTGCCGGTTCACCGGTCAGCAGCAGCGCCCGCTGACGCAGCCAGTCGATGCTGACCACCGGCAAACCAGCCTCTTGCAGCCTTTGCGCCAGCTCCGGCCGCGCAGGGTTAACGGCAATACCATGATCGGTAACCAGAATGTCGATGCTGGAGCCAGGCGTGACACAGGTGGTGACCTGCTCGACCAGCGTTGGGATGCGCCCACGCACCAGCGGCGCCACGATGATCGCCAGCCGCGCCGCCGCTGCAGTATCGCAGTGACCACCGGAAGCTCCGCGCAGCAGGCCGTCAGAGCCGGTCAGCACGTTTACGTTAAAACCGGTGTCGATTTCCAACGCGCTCAAGACCACCACGTCAAGCCTGTCGACCGAAGCGCCCTTCGAACTGAAGTTGGCGTACTGATTGGCGCTGATTTCTATGTGATTGGGGTTACGCGCCAGTGACATCGCCGCCGCACGGTCAAAGCTCTGCACGTCCAGCAAGCGGGCGATCAGCCCTTTTTCATGCAAATCCACCATGGTTGAGGTGATGCCGCCCAGCGCAAAACCGGCGCGAATGCCGCGCGCGCGCATTTTGTCCTCCAGAAAACGCGTCACCGCCAGTGAAGCGCCACCGGTGCCGGTTTGCAGCGAGAAGCCTTCGGTAAAGTAGCCGGAACCGGCGATCACTTCGGCGGCCCGGCGTGCAATCAGCAGTTCACGCGGGTTGGAGGTCATACGCGTGGCATCGGCACCAATCTTGTCGGCGTCGCCCACTCGCTCCAGTTGAACAATCAGATCCACCCGATCCTGTGCCAGACTGGCCGGATGATGCGGATAAGGCACAATCGCCTCGGTCAACACCACCACGGTGCCTGCCGCATCGGCATCCACTCTGGCATAACCCAGTGAGCCGCAGCAGGCTTCGCCGCTGTAGCCATTGGCATTACCGAACTCATCGCAGGCAGGTACCCCGAGGAAAGCAACGTCGATGCTCAATTCACCGGACTCGATCAGATTGACCCGACCACCGTGGGAGTGGATTTGCACCGGTTCGGCCAACAGCCCACGTGAGATGGCGTCCGCCAGTGGTCCGCGCATGCCGGAGGTATAAATACGACTCACCACCCCGTTGCGGATATGGCCGACCAGCGGCGCATGGCATTCGCTGAGCGAGCTGGAAGCCAGCGTCAGGTTGCGGAACCCCATCGCCGCCAGCGTTTCCATCACCTGATTCAGCGCCAGATCGCCACCGCGAAACGCATGGTGGAAAGAAATGGTCATGCCGTCCTGCAACCCGCTGCGGCGCACCGCCTGTTCCAGCGTGTCACAGCGTTTGATATCACGGGGTTTGCTCGCCTGCTGGTTAGCCTTGGAGGACGCCTGATAGCAGCGCAAATCCGCCAGGTTCTTCAGGGTCATCAGTCGTTGTTGGCGTTTCATTATGCTTCCTCTCCATGCTGAACCGAGGCTTCGCGGATACCGGAAAGCGCCGCACGCTGCAGCACCAGCCGTGCGCGTTCAATCACCGGGCTGTCGACCATCTTGCCGTTGAGCGACACCACGCCGCGCCCCTCCTGCTCCGCCGCCGCCGCGGCATCCACCACCCGTTGAGCGTGAGCCACCTCTTTGGCGGTGGGTGCATACAAGTTGTGCAACAGTTCAATCTGCCGGGGATTAATCAGGGATTTGCCGTCGAAACCGAGCTGTTTGATCAGCGCCGCTTCCTGCAGGAACCCGGCTTCGTTATTGGCGTCGGAATAGACCGTGTCGAACGCCTGAATGCCCGCCGCCCGCGCCGCCTGCAGCAACGAACAGCGTGCAAACAACAGTTCTATGCCTTCCGGGGAACGCTCGGTACGCAGGTTGCGCACGTAGTCTTCCGCCCCCAGCGCAATACCGATCAGCCGTGGTGAGGCATGGGCAATAGCCACCGCTTGGGTAATACCCGCCGCCGACTCAATCGCCGCCAGCAGGCCGGTGCTACCGACCGGGCGCCCGCAGTCGGCTTCGATGACGGCAATCTCACGGGCCATATCCACCACGTCCTGCGCGCTGTCGGTTTTCGGCAGGCGCACAATGTCCGCCCCACCACGGACTACCGCCTGTAAATCTGCCAGGCCATAAGCGGAATCCAGCGCGTTAACCCGCACAATGGTTTCCACTTCCTGATACAGCGGATGTTGCAACGCGTGATACACCAGACGCCGCGCCGCATCTTTCTCACGCAGGATCACCGAGTCTTCCAGATCGAACATCAGCGCATCGGCCTGATAAATAAAGGCGTTGCTCACCATCGCCGCATTGGCACCGGGCACGAACAGCATGCTGCGGCGCAGACGATGTTTATTCAGCGCTTTCATTAGGCGCCCCCCACGGCAGTTGGCCATTGTCGCTGGCACGCATCAGCGCGGTTTCCAGCCGGGCCCGCAGTACGCAGTCGAGCGCCCCTTTGTCGTCCACCATCACCTGCACCGGCTCCACCTGGTAGTGCTCCAGCACCTGCAACAGCGTCTGACGGATGGCTTCGCCAAACTGTTTTTCCACGCTGCTGGCGATCAGCAGATCGTGTTCCGGCCCCTCGGCGGGGGCGATGCGCACCATGACATCGCTGGATTCCAGCGTGCCGGCCATTGCTTCTCGGATAATTTTCATCTTTCACCTGATTGTGCGGATTCAAAGGGGGTAGCCGCCGGTTTGGTCCGGCGCTGCGTTTGCAAATCTTGCAGGTAATACAGGGTGCCCGGTGGCACCAGCGGCGCGGCGGAGTGAAAATCACCCGCGGCCAACAGCTTGCGCACCCAGGAGGCGGAGATCGCCGTGCCCTGATATTGCAAACGCTCAATTTCTACCAGCGCGACTGGCGGGCTGGATAACGTCGGGGTTTCCAGCCAATAACGCATATCACGGTTGTACTTCGCGGTGACCGCGCAGAACGGCTCGTTGCCGACAAAACGGTGGGTGATGCCCAGTGCAGGGGCCAGATACTGACGAAAGATCTTCAGATCGATTTCGGTGTAGCAGTCATCGGCAATACCCTGATCTTTAATGAAGTAACAAGGGAAAGTGGCGCGGGAAATGACGTATTGCGAGCCTTCATGCACCCTCAGGTTGGCAATGTCTGCCGTACCCGCCAGCACCAGCCGCCGCCGGTCTTCATAGCTGAAACGCGAGGTGTTTTCCTTGACCAAAAACAGGTGCAGCCAGTCGCACTTTTCTGCCGCCTGGCGCACCAGATATTGGTGACCACGGGTAAAGGGATTGGCATTCATCACAATGCTGCCAATGCGCTGGCCCGGCTGCCGCTGGCTCGCCAGTTGGGCGGCATAGCGCTTCAGGCGGCACGGGCTGTTTTCCATCAGCACCACGATGCCCGGCACCTGGGCTATCGGATAAAAACCACACTGGCGGAACAGCGGTTCATTTTGGATTTTGGTGTAGATAAATAGCTGGGTGTGGTGGCGTTCATAAGCCAGATTCACCAGTTCGGTCGCCAGTTGCAGTGCCAGGCCTTCGCCACGCATTTGTGGGCTGATGGCAACGCATTTGATAATATTGTCCGCAATACCGCCGCAGGCGACCAATTTATCGTTCTGTGTAACGGTAATAAATATTTCAACCGTAGTATCAATATTCAGATCGTTACTCCGCAGGAAGGCATTAATCTGCGCAATACTTTTATGATCTGATCTTTTCACTCGGTCAAATATGGCATCGCCCAACATATCACGCTCTCTGGTTTAACTAACAAACAACAAAAAAAACATAAAACAAACATCAATTAACATTTCATGGGGGATTAACACTTTAAAAACCATGAATATAAAAACGAAAGACCATTGCTAAAACTTAATGAAACAATAGTAATAAGAAAAAAATAGCCAATTATTGACCTGTTTCACAAACACCTTTCGGTTAATAAGTTATTTAATGTTCTTTATTTACTTAATTATTTTTATGGCGTTTATTACTAAGATATTCTTTATTAGATAGTGCAATTTACTTACATTTATTTAGCATATTCATTGCAACAGGAAACGGTCCTATGGAATGGTTGAACATACTGATCGTCGAAGATGAGACGCCGCTGGCGGAGATGCATGCGGAATTTATCCGGCAGAACGGCGGTTGCCGGCAAATCTGGCTGGCCGGCACCTTGGCACAGGCGCGCATGATGACTGACCGCTTCAAACCGGATCTGATCCTGCTGGATAACTTTCTGCCCGACGGCCAGGGCATTGAGCTACTGCGTGAATTGACCTTGAGTGGCTATGCCGGTGGCGTCGTGTTTATCACCGCCGCCAGCGATATGGACACCGTGGCCGAAGCGCTGCGTTACGGGGTGTTCGACTACCTGATCAAACCGCTGGCTTATAATCGTCTGGCCCACACGCTGCTGCGCTTTAGCCAGCGGCGCCAGGCGCTGAAAGACAAAGCGCAACTTAGCCAGCAGCGCATCGACCAGATGTTCAATACCTATGCACGCAGTGAACAGCAGGCAGCGCTACCTGCGGGCATTGATGAACTGACGCTGGTAAAAATCCGCGCCCTGTTCGAGCACGCTTCCACCAGCCACACTGCTGAAAGCGTTGCGCAAAAGATGGGGTTAAGCCGCACCACCACACGCCGTTATCTGGAGTTTTGCACCGCCGCCCAGCAACTGCGTGCAGAAATAATTTACGGCAAAGTGGGCCGTCCGCAGCGGATTTATCGCCCCAACCTGCCAGAATAAGCGGTTATTTGATCGGCCCTGCAAGGTTGCATGTATACCCTATAGCTTTCAAGTTGCAGCTAGGCGCCCAGCTCGCTCATCCCCAGGCGCTTACTCGAGTAAGTAACTGGGGTGAGCAAGTGCAGGTAACAACGCTGCGGCTTGAAAGATGACGGGTATAACCGCTTTACTTTTTGGGGACTCATCAGCATCTTATTCGGCATGAAGCCCTATAATCTGCCGACAGGACGATCGCCGATGAGTAGCCTGCCCCATCCTTCCCTGAAAGACCTCCTCGCCCGCCGGGACTGGCAAAATCCGACCTGTACCCACTATCAACGACTGGCCGCACATCCGCCTTTCTCAAGCTGGCGCAGCCTGAATGCCGCACGTGATGATGAGAGCAGCGGGAGTCGGCAAATCTTGAACGGCGACTGGCAGTTCAGCTATTTCGACAAGCCGCAGGCGGTGCCCGACAGTTGGTTGCAACAGGACCTGGCCGACGCTGATACCCTCGCAGTGCCGTCCAACTGGCAACTTGCCGGTTATGACGCGCCAATCTACACCAACGTCCGCTACCCGATCCCGGTCGATCCGCCGCGGGTGCCGGAGCATAACCCGACCGGTTGCTATTCGCGGCAGTTTACCGTCGACCCTGCCTGGCTGGCTGAAGGTCAGACGCGCATTATTTTTGACGGCGTCAACTCGGCGTTTTATCTGTGGTGCAACGGTCACTGGGTCGGTTATTCACAGGACAGCCGTCTGCCCGCTGAGTTTGATCTCAGTCCCTGGTTGCAGCCCGGTGAAAACCGACTGGCGGTGATGGTGCTACGCTGGTGCGATGGCAGCTATCTGGAAGATCAGGATATGTGGCGTATGAGCGGTATTTTCCGCGATGTCAGCCTGCTGCATAAACCCGCCGCGCACCTGAGCGATATTCGTATCACCACCCCGCTGTATGACAGTTTCCGCCGTGGCGAACTGGTGGCGGAAGTGCACGTCAAGCAGCCCGCGCAGCACCGGGTACGGTTGCAGCTATGGCGCGGTAGCCAGTTGCTGGGGGAAAAAAACCAGGCATTCGGCAGTGCGATTATCGACGAACGCGGTGCCTATGAGGATCGCACTACCCTGCGCCTGCCAGTGGAACACCCGGCCCTGTGGAGCGCGGAAATGCCCACGCTGTACCGCGCCACCGTCACACTGCTGTCGCCGGAAGGGGAAATTATTGAGGTGGAGGCCTATGACGTCGGCTTCCGTCAGGTGGAAATCAGCAATGGACTACTGAAGCTTAACGGCCAGCCGTTGTTGATCCGCGGGACCAACCGTCACGAACATCATCCGCAGCACGGTCAGGTCATGGACGAGGCCACTATGCGCCATGACATCCTGCTGATGAAGCAACACAACTTCAACGCCGTGCGCTGCTCACACTACCCGAACCATCCATTGTGGTACCGGTTATGCGACCGCTACGGGCTGTATGTGGTGGATGAAGCCAATATTGAAACCCACGGCATGCAGCCGATGAACCGGTTGTCTGACGATCCGCTGTGGTTGCCGGCAATGAGCGAACGTGTAACACGCATGGTGCAGCGTGACCGCAACCACCCTTGCATTATTATCTGGTCGCTGGGCAACGAGTCCGGTCACGGCTGCAACCACGACGCGTTGTATCGCTGGGTGAAAAGTCAGGATCCTACCCGCCCGGTTCAGTACGAAGGCGGGGGTGCCAACAGCGCCGCCACCGATATTATCTGCCCGATGTATGCGCGGGTGGATCAGGATCAGCCATTCCCCGCCGTGCCCAAGTGGTCAATCAAAAAGTGGATCGGCCTGCCGGATGAACATCGCCCGCTGATCCTGTGCGAATACGCTCATGCTATGGGTAACAGCTTCGGGGGTTTTGACCGCTACTGGCAGGCATTTCGTCAGTATCCGCGTCTGCAGGGTGGCTTCGTCTGGGACTGGGTCGATCAGGCACTGACCCGCCGTGACGAAAACGGCAACCCATACTGGGCTTACGGTGGCGACTTTGGCGACACGCCGAACGATCGGCAATTCTGCCTTAACGGTCTGGTATTCCCCGACCGCACGCCCCACCCTGCACTGTTTGAAGCACAACGCGCACAACAATTTTTCCAGTTTGCCTTCGACGCCGAGACGCTGACGTTGACCGTCAACAGCGAGTATCTGTTCCGCCAAACCGACAATGAGCGGCTGAACTGGCGGCTGGAGCTCGATGGCACAGAGCGCGCCAGCGGCAGCTTCGATCTCAACCTGCCGCCGCAGGGCAGCGCCAGCTTCCCACTGCTAGAACGCTTGCCGATGCTCCATCAACCCGGCGAACTGTGGCTGAATGTCGAAATGGTGCAACCGCAGGCTACCGACTGGTCCGAGGCCAACCATCGCTGCGCATGGGACCAATGGTTGGTGCCACGCACGCTGCATTTTGCACCAGCGACAGCGGCCGGTTCAGCACCACAGCTGAGCCAAAATGAGCAAACGATCGACATCACCCATGGCCATCAACGCTGGCAGTTTACGCGCCACGACGGCTGTCTGAGCCAATGGTGGCAACATGAGCGCCCTCAACTGCTGACATCACTGCGCGATAACTTTATCCGTGCGCCGCTGGATAACGACATCGGCATCAGCGAAGTCGAGCGCATCGATCCCAACGCCTGGATAGAACGCTGGAAGCTGGCAGGCATGTACCGGCTGGAAGAGCGCTGCACGCTGTTGCAGGCCGACTTGCTTGGTGATGGCGTACGGGTGGTGAGTGAACACCTGTTCGGAGCCGATGGGCAAACGCTGTTACGCAGCCGCAAGCAGTGGCTGTTCGACAGCCAGGGCGCAGCCAGCATCAGCGTTGACGTCGATATCGCCGCCAGTCTACCGCCACTGGCACGTATTGGCCTGAACTGCCAACTGAAAGAAATTCATCCACAGGCGCAATGGTTGGGGCTTGGCCCGCATGAGAACTACCCGGACCGCCGCCTCGCCGCGCAATTCGGGCGCTGGCAACTGCCGCTGGAAGAGTTGCACACGCCGTATATATTCCCCGGCGAGAACGGCCTGCGCTGCGAGACCCGCAGCCTGCAGTACGGTGACTGGCACATTGACGGACGGTTCCACTTCTCGCTCAGCCGCTACGGCCTGCGCCAGCTGATGGAATGCAGCCACCAGCACCTGCTGCAACCGGAGGCCGGCACCTGGCTCAGCCTGGACGGCTTCCATATGGGGGTGGGCGGTGACGACTCCTGGAGCCCGAGCGTTAATCAGGACTACCTGCTCAGTCGCAGCCATTACCATTATCAACTGCGTCTAAAACGCGCAGAATAGAGCTAAATCTGCCAAAAGCTCAACGGGTTGCGCATTCTGTAAGCAAACAGTCACAGAATGCGTAATCCGCCTTTGACATGCTGCCAACACCCCGTTATGATTCCGGCCGTTCAAACGATTCCTCTGTAGTTCAGTCGGTAGAACGGCGGACTGTTAATCCGTATGTCACTGGTTCGAGTCCAGTCAGAGGAGCCATATTAGAGAAGCCCGCTTAAGGAAACTTAAGCGGGCTTTTTGCTTTTCTGAATATCGCACATGCCAGGCAAAAGCATGCTCATCTCCTGGCCCTAAGCGATTTTTCCCCCCTATTCTCAATACATCCCAAAGCAACGATTCTGTGAGGCTCTCCTGTGGACTACCAGAGGCGTTCAGTGCCGTCTCGGTGCGACACGAAATCAGCTTGCGGTTTGCCACATTCCTGGGTTATCTGTTTCCCGGTGAAATACACACGTTGAGCAAATTCTGGCGCGTACGGTGGGTGCTACCGGCACGCTGTTGATGGATTGATGACAACAGGAGGACTTGAAATGCCTAACCCCCCTACTATTGCTCTGATTGGTCCCGGCGCGATTGGTTCCACTATCGCTGCTGCACTGCATGAAGTTGGCCGCACGCCACTGCTTTGCGGGCGCACCGCGCACCCCCAATTAATGCTGCGTCACGATGAAGGTGAAGTGGTGGTTCCTGGTCCGGTATTGAGCAGGCCGCCGACCGATACCCAACCCTTTGATCTGGTCTTTGTGGCGGTGAAAACGACCCAGGTGGCAGAGAGCGTCAATTGGCTTGCCGCGTTGTGCGATGAAAACACGGTCGTGTGTGCACTGCAAAACGGCGTCGAACAGAAAACCCTGTTGGAACCCTATGTTAACGGAGCAACGGTACTGCCTTCGGTCGTATGGTTCCCGGCGCAGCGCGAGTCGGATTCGTCTGTCCGCCTGCGGGCTAAACCGCGCTTGACACTCCCGGATGTGCCACAGGTAAAAAGGGTCGTTGATGCGCTCAGCGGTACCCGCTGCAGCGTCGAACTGTCATCCGATTTCCTCTCGATCGCCTGGCGCAAACTCTTGCAGAATGCGGTCGCGGGCCTGATGGTTCTTGCAAACCGCCGTGCGGGAATGTTCTCACGCGGGGATATCACGAAACTGGCACTGGCTTATCTGCATGAATGTCTGGCTGTCGCACGTGCCGAAGGTGCGGTACTTAGCGATAACGTTCCCCAGGAGATCGTTGACGGTTTTCATCGTGTGCCTGCGGACTTGGGTACCTCCATTCTCGCCGATCGCCAGGCCAATCGCCCGCTGGAATGGGAAATACGCAATGGCGTCGTGCAGCGTTATGGCCATTCACAAGGTATTCCTACCCCTATTAGCGACATCCTGGTTCCTTTACTGGCGGCAGGAAGCGAGGGGCCGGGTTGAGGTGGTAAACACCAAAGGCGTTTGTAGGGGGCGTTTCTCCAAGCTTTTTGCCCCGTCACTGCCCCCACTAACGACATCTCCCCCGCCGCTCCCCAGATCATGAATATGCCTCATGTGGTAATGAAATTAAGTCGCTTTCACTCATTCCGTGGCTCTGGCATAAAAGATGCAATGTTAACTTACTGACAACATGAAGACTGACGAACGAGAAAGCCAGTGGTTTCTGGAAAATCAAAAAGTTGGATTCAGGTTTCATGCCAGAACTCAGGGTGCAAGATCACGATGAACAAAGATTTTACATTTACCATCAAGAGCAGTAGTTTCGATGAAAATTATAACCCTTCCGAAAATACGCGCATCACTACCAACTTTGCCAATTTGGCCAGAGGCAAGAACCGTCAGGAAAACCTGCGCAACACTCTGGTGATGATTGACAATCGTTTCAATAGCCTGGCGCATTGGGATAACCCCAAAGGCGATCGTTATGCTGTCGAACTTGAAATCATTTCTGTTGAGATGAATATTAAAGACAATAACAATAGCTTCCCCGTCATTGAGATATTAAAAACCAACATTTTTGATAAAAAAACCAATAAACGCACTGAGGGTATTGTAGGCAATAACTTTTCTTCTTACGTGCGAGATTATGACTTTAGCGTATTACTGTTGGAACACAACAATAACCAATCCGGCTTTAGCATTCCAGATGACTTTGGTAAATTGCATGGGAATATATTTAAATATTTCGTCAACTCAGATGAGTACAAAGATAATTTTACAAAGTCGCCGGTAATCTGCCTGAGCGTTTCAAGTAAAGACACCTATTATCGGACAGGGAATGATCACCCTGTATTAGGCATTGAATACCAGCAGAATGATTCTTCTTTGACTGAAAAATACTTCAGCAAAATGGGCTTGCAGGTTCGCTATTTCATGCCAAAAAATAGCGTTGCGCCTTTGGCCTTTTATTTTTCTGGTGATTTACTCGGTGATTACACCGAGCTTGAACTTATCAGTACCATCAGCACGATGGAGACGTTCCAAAAGATTTACCGCCCTGAGATTTACAATGCAAACTCTGCAGCCGGACAATACTATCAGCCGGCCCTGAATCACCAGGATCATTCATTAACAAAAATTGTTTATGACCGTGAAGAGCGTAGCCAGTTGGCTATTGAGCAGGGGAAATTTACTGAAGAACACTTTATCAAACCCTATAAGACTATTTTTGAGCAATGGTCTGCTCACTGCGCGCTTTGATTAACCCAAAATAAAAGGTCATCCATTATGAAAATATTATTACCTACTTCGACTGCTGGTAGCTTACCCAAGCCGTCCTGGCTTGCACAACCTGAGACACTTTGGTCACCCTGGAAATTGCAGGATGAGGAACTGATTGAGGGTAAACAAGATGCTCTGCGCTTGTCCCTGGAAGATCAACAACGCGCAGGTATTGATATTGTCAGTGATGGCGAGCAAACGCGCCAACACTTTGTCACGACCTTTATTGAGCACCTGAGCGGCGTTGATTTTGAAAAACGGCAGACGGTTAGAATTCGTAACCGCTATGATGCCAGTGTGCCGACAGTCGTCGGTGCAGTCACCCGTCAAAAGCCGGTTTTTGTTGAAGACGCCCGATTTTTACGTCAACTGACCAAGCAGCCGATTAAATGGGCCCTGCCAGGCCCGATGACGATGATAGATACGCTTTATGATAACCACTATAAAAGCCGTGAAAAACTGGCCTGGGAATTCGCAAAAATTCTCAACCAGGAAGCCCGGGAGTTAGAGGCGGCCGGGGTCGATATTATCCAGTTTGATGAGCCGGCATTTAATGTTTTCTTTGATGAAGTGAATGATTGGGGCATCGCCGCTTTAGAAAGAGCCATCGAAGGGCTTAAATGTGAAACGGCCGTGCATATCTGCTATGGATATGGCATCAAAGCCAATACCGATTGGAAAAAGACGTTGGGGTCAGAATGGCGGCAATATGAAGAAGCTTTCCCCAAACTGCAGACATCCAATATCGATATAATCTCACTAGAATGTCATAACTCGCATGTTCCAATGGACCTGCTTGAACTGATTCGCGGTAAAAAAGTGATGGTAGGTGCCATTGACGTGGCCACCAACACCATAGAAACCCCCGAAGAAGTCGCCAATACTTTACGCAAGGCACTGCAGTTTGTGGACGCCGACAAACTCTATCCTTCAACCAACTGCGGTATGGCCCCGTTGTCTCGTCGGGTCGCCACGGGCAAGCTCAATGCGTTAAGCGCAGGCGCTGAGATCATCCGCAGAGAGCTCACCACTCAATAACCTCGCCAAATTAGAAAAGCAGGCTTCCCCGGAAGTCTGCTTTTTGCATTTTAACCCGGCGTTAGTACTCAGGCTCCGCTGGTTTCTCTCAGAGAACTGACAACCTCACGCGCCTCGGCGAACAATTTCTGGTAGTGGGCCTCGCCGTCGGTAACCCCCTCCTCCACGCCAATCGTGTTATTGAGAGAAATTCACTAATACGGCCGAACTTTTCAGACTTTGCTTCGTTTATTGCCGTCGCTCGCTACAAAAGTTTTCGCGAAGCGGGCGATGAACTGGGGCTATCCCCCTCCGCCATGAGTCACTCTATCAAGCCGTTGGAACAGCGATTAAAGGTCCGTTTATTTAATCGCACCACTCGCAGCGTGGCGCAGACTGAAGCGGGGTTAACCCTTTTTGAACGGCTGCGCCCGGTATTTGATGAAATCAATACCATACTCGACGAGATGAATTGTTTCCGCGATGCCCCGATGGGTACCCTCAAAATCAATACTTCACGCCTGGCCTCACGTCTCTTTCTGCTGCCGCTAATAGCCGGGTTTAGCCGCAAATATCCGGACATCAAAGTGGAGATCACCACCGAGGACAAGCTGGTGGACATTGTCCGACAGGAATTCGATGCCGGGATCCGCCTGAATACCTTAAAGATCACCCTGCACCGAAACATCCGTGCGAGCTGATTCATCACCAAAGCGTCGTTTTTCGCTTCCAGAGCGGCCGCCCCTACCTCTGGGAATTTGAAAACCCTTCAGGGAAACTTGAAGTAGCTCCAGTGGGTAATATCATGCTCGACGATATGGATTCAGCGATCGAGACGGTTCTGTGCGGAGCCGAGCCGGGCTGGGCTATCTCTATTACGAACAGGTGAAAGAACATCTGCAAAGCGGCAAGCTCGTCAAGGTTCTTGACGACTGGCTCCCCGAACGCCCCTCCCTGCAACTTTATTATCCCAATCGCCAATATATGTCCGGCCCATTACGCGCATTTATTAACTACATGAAACAGACGCAGAGAACGACTGAAAATAGTCATCAGGAGAACCAAAAATGATCGCGGCAGTGAGTTTGCCAACCCATGAACTCCTTCCTGTATCTCCCTTTAAGCATTTTTCTGTCCTTTCCCCTGTATGAGGCTTGTCACAAAATGCGCATGAAGTTTTAGCGTCCAGCGAACAACTCAGCACAGGGGAATCATTGTTAATGACCCGTTACGGCTTATCGCATTAAATTGTTAACGTTGATTCATGCGGCAAACGCATCAGTTGATGAGTTTATTGCGCTTATTTACTTTATTGACCTGATCCAGTCTGCAGCAACAGGCGCAGTAAAAGCGCCGATGACAAACTGGAGATTAAGATGCATTCCTCTAACGCCCCCATGACCCACAGGGCCAGAATCAGCGCGATACTGCGAGTTACCTCCGGCAACTTTCTGGAGCAGTTTGATTTTTTCCTGTTCGGGTTCTATGCCACCTACATTGCCCATACCTTTTTTCCGGCCAGCAGTGAATTTGCCTCACTGATGATGACCTTCGCGGTCTTTGGCGCGGGCTTTTTGATGCGCCCTATCGGTGCAATCGTGTTGGGTGCGTACATTGATAAAGTCGGCAGACGTAAAGGGCTGATTGTGACTCTGTCGATCATGGCGGCCGGGACCTTCCTGATTGTGCTTATCCCGTCTTATCAAACGATCGGGATCTGGGCGCCGTTGCTGGTGCTTGGCGGCCGTTTATTGCAAGGTTTCTCAGCCGGTGCTGAACTGGGTGGCGTATCCGTTTACCTGGCCGAAATTGCCACCCCAGGCCGTAAAGGCTTTTACACCAGTTGGCAGTCTGGCAGCCAGCAAGTGGCCATTATGGTGGCCGCGGCGATGGGTTTTGCCCTGAATGCCGTTATGGAAGAAAGCGCCATTCGCGAATGGGGCTGGCGTCTGCCTTTCCTGTTCGGCTGCCTGATTGTCCCTTTCATCTTTTTACTGCGCCGTAAACTGGAAGAAACCCAGGAGTTTAACGCCCGTCGCAACCACCTGGCGATGCGCGAGGTGTTTAAAACCCTCTTGGCGAACTGGCAGGTGGTTATTGCCGGCATGCTGATGGTCGCTATGACCACCACCGCATTTTATTTGATCACCGTCTATGCACCGACGTTCGGTAAAAAAGTCCTGATGCTGAGCGCCTCTGACAGCCTGCTGGTGACCTTGCTGGTAGCAATATCCAACTTCCTTTGGCTACCGGTAGGGGGCGCTCTGTCAGACCATTTTGGTCGTAAACCTGTCCTGATCACCATGGCCCTGCTGGCACTGGTCACTGCGTATCCGGCTCTTAGCCTGCTGGCCGAAGCCCCCAGCTTCTCCATGATGCTCACGGTGCTGTTATGGCTCTCCTTTATCTATGGCCTCTACAACGGTGCCATGATCCCGGCGTTAACCGAGATCATGCCGACGGAGGTGCGGGTTGCCGGTTTCTCACTGGCCTACAGCCTGGCGACCGCTGTGTTTGGCGGATTTACACCGGTCATTTCTACCGCACTGATTGAGTACACCGGCGACAAGGCATCCCCCGGCTACTGGATGAGTTTTGCTGCGTTATGCGCATTGCTGGCGACCTTCTATCTGTACCGTCGCAGCACATTAACTTTACAAACAGCAGGTTAAATCAGGGATTACGCTATGCAAAAAATCTACCGTTCACTCCTCGCCACCTTGGTGATTTTCTCTGCCAGTACAGGAGTGCAAGCTAAAGAAGTGACCGTCATGATTTCAGGGGGCTTTAAAGCCGCACTGGAAAAACTGGCCCCACAGTTCGAAGCAACGAGTGGCGACAAAATCATTTTGGTCTCCGGCCCCTCGATGGGGAATACGCCCCAGGCGATACCGGCACGCCTGGCTCGCGGCGAAAATGCCGACGTGGTGATTATGGTGGGCGATGCACTGAAAAAGCTGGAAAAGGATAACTGGATACAGCCGGGTTCGCGCGTTGAACTGGCCGATTCGCCGATTGGCATGGTGGTCAAACAAGGTGACCCTAAACCCAATATCAAAAATGATGCAGAGCTGCGCAATACCCTGCTGCAGGCTAAATCCATTGCCTATTCTGACAGTGCCAGCGGCAGATATGTCAGCAGCCAGCTTTTCCAAAAACTGGGTCTTGAAGACCAGTTGAAGGAGAAAGCGCATAAGGTTGAACGCATTCCAGTGGCATCGGAAGTGGCGAAAGGAAAATATGCGGTAGGTTTCCAGCAGGTCAGTGAACTGCTCCCTGTCCCGGGTGTCACCTTTATTGGCGAACTGCCTGACAATGTCCAGTACATTACCCGTTTTGCCGGTGCGGTCACCGCCAAAGCCGAACACCCTCAGGAAGGCAAAGCGCTACTGGATTTCCTGTCTTCCCCGCAGGCGCAAAAAACCATTCACGCCACCGGGATGAGGGCCGTGAAGGCTGAACAACCGGCTAGGCAGAGTGATACTGTTCAGTGATCAGTTTTTCCAACTCAGCGGCAAGGTAGGATTGCATACGTCCGCTGCGCCTGATCAGGCCGACGGTGCGCTTTACAACCGGGTCTGTCAGTGGCAGGTGAGTCAGCACCGAATGATCTGCTCCCGGCATCGACATAGCGGGTACGGCGGCAATGCCGATACCCGCCTCAACCATGCCCAGCATGGTCGTCACATGGCGCGTTTCGCAGAGGCTGGCACGCTCAGGGATGATGTGTGCCAGCATCTGATCGAGCAAATTGCGGTTGCCGGAGGTCTTATCCAGCCCCACATAATCCTGCTGATAAAACTCGCGCCAGGTCAGGCTTTTTTTACCGGCCAGAGGGTGATCGCGCCTGCAGGCAGCCACGTAAACATCCCCAATCAACGGCAGAAATTCGATATTGGGTTGCAGGTTTCTCGCAAAACAGATGCCGAAGTCGGCCTGGCCGCTGGTCACCACTTCGATGACATTGCCGGCACTGCTATCGATAAGCTTAACGCGTACGCGTGGATAGCGAGCCTGGAAGCGGCGAATCACGTCGGGCATAAAGTAATAAGCCGCTGAAGGCACCGTGGCGACGGTGACCAGACCCGTTCTGTCCTGACTGACCTTATCGATATCGGCTAATACCAACTCAACGTTCATCAAGAGTTGATCTGAACGCTCGGCAAAGGTCTGTCCATACAGGGTTAGCGTGACGCGCCTGGTGGTTCTGTCGAACAGCTTAATCCCCAGAGCGGATTCCAGCTTCTCTATCCTGCGGCTCAATGCTGACTGCGAAAGGCAGATGGACTCCGCGGCAAGCCGAAAATTACCGTATTCAACCAACGCGCGGAAGGCGTAGAGATCGTTGAGGTCAAAATTCACGGGCATAGTGGCAGGCAATCCTTTCAGCAGCGGCAAGGGTTTAAAGGAAAGATAATAGCCACTTATCCGACAACGGCAACACGGCAGCATAGAATAAGGAATTAATCCTGCATCTTGATAACCACTTTTCCCTTCGCATGCCCCTGGGCAAGGTAGCCAAGAGCCTCCTTTGTTTGAGCAAAGGGGAATACCTTGTCGATCACGGGTTTGATTTGTTCGGTTTCGACCAGTTTTCCTATTTGGCTGAGTTGAACACCTTCAGGCCGAACGAATAGAAAGGTATAGGTTAAGCCCCGTTTTTTTGAAAGACGCATAATATTGCGGCTCATAAGCCTGAAGATAAAAGTCAGAAAGAAATTTAACCCTCTAGCCCGCGCAAACCTGACATCTAGCGGCCCGATGAGAGAAACAATCTTGCCTCCAGGCTTTAGGATCTGGGTGGATTTTTCAATCGTATCTCCCCTGATGGTACCAAGAACCACATCATAGCCAACCAATGCCTTTTCGAACGCTTCTTTTTTATAGTCAACGATTTCGTCAGCCCCCAGGCTCCTCACCCATTCGATATTGCCCGTACTGGTTGTCGTCCCCACGGTTGCGCCCAGTTGCTTCGCCAGTTGGATGGCAAAGGAGCCTATCCCCCCAGAACCCGCCGGGATGAAAACCTTCTGACCAGGCCGCAGCCTGACTCGCTCTGTCAGTGCTTGCCAGGACGTGAGGCTTACCATAGGGAGCGAAGCCGCCTGCACAAAATCCAGGTTTGCCGGTTTTATAGCTGCAGCGCTCTCAGGCACCACCGCAAATTCGGCAAGAGCCCCCGTTCCCGTATCGAAGAGGCTGGCGAAGATTTCATCACCAGGGGAAAAACGAGTCACGCGACTTCCCACGGCAATAACAACCCCAGACAGATCGCTACCCAAGGTTGCAGGAAGCTTAAAATGCAGAACCGGCTTAAATATTCCGGTTGGGATCATATTGTCGATTGGATTTAGACCCGCAGCGTAAACTTTAACCAAGACTTCATTAGCCTTGAGCGAAGGATAATCTACGTCATCAAACCCTAATTCAGGAGATTTACCGTAACGCTTAAACGTGAAGACTTTCATCGTCTTATTATTCATTTGTTTTTCCCCTGCCGTGCAGGCAGCTGAACGATTGTTCTGGGCAAGCCCCTTTTTTGTCTAAAGAGTTTTATATCGCTCTGCGGCTTCATCTTGTTTGATGTCCGATAGCAGAGTCTGACGCACAGCATCGAGGTTGTCCCAGCGTGCGGCGTTCTGCAAAGGTGGGATGGTAACGAGTTCACGCCGATCAAACCCAACCAGGGCCGCATCAACCAATTCGCCCACTGCCATCATTTGGGGCAAAGTGTTGGTGTCGATACCTGCACGTTGCCAAATATCCGTGTAAGTCCCGGCAGGGAGCACCGCCTGAACATAAATCCCCTTCTGCGACAGCTCAATATTCATGCCCTGAGACAGGAACAGAACAAAGGCTTTGGTTGCGCCATAAACCGACATTGCAAATTCAGGGGCGAGCCCGACGACGGAACTGATGTTGACGATAGCGCCCTCGCCGGCCAGCACAAACCGTTGCGTCACTGCACTGGCCAGTCGGGTTAAAGCCGTCACATTAAGCGCGATAAGCTGCTCAATTGAATCAGACGTCTGCTCTGTAAAGCTGCCCGACTGCGCGATACCCGCGTTATTGATAAGAATGCCTATCCGCGTGTCATCACGTAAACGAGCTTCAACAGCCGCTAAATCATCAGCTTGCGTGAGGTCAGCAGGCAGAACGTCGACGGCAATACCGCTTTCTTGCCTCAACCGCTCGGCAAGGCTATCAAGTTTTGTCTTGTCGCGAGCCACCAGAACCAGGTCATGGCCCCGGCGTGCGAACCGTTCAGCGTATACGGCACCAATACCTGTAGAAGCACCGGTAATCAGAACTGTTGATTTGGTCATGAATAACCCTTATTTATCAATGAATAAATAAAATTCGCAAACTGCGATGTCTGTATAACCCTGATAGTGGTGGCTAACGGGACAGATTTAATGATGATGATCGTAATCTAAAAAGTCAATCATTTTGATTACGATCATCATCAATGTATACTTGCGGCATGCGTTTCAGAAGATGAGGCAGAGCAATGAGAGTTTCTAAAGAACAGGTGCGGGCAAACCGAATACGTATTGTTGAAACAGCTTCAGAATTGTTTCGTGAGCGGGGTTATGACGGCGTGGGTGTAGCAGAACTGATGTCAGCGGCAGGTTTAACCCACGGCGGGTTCTATAAGCACTTCGGTTCCAAGGCCGATTTAATGTCGGAGGCGATGTGCTGTGGTTTTATGCAATCCGCAGAAAGTACGGCGGATATGAGCCGGGAAGAATTTGTTGAAAACTATCTCTCCCGCCAGCATCGCGATGATATGGGCAAGGGTTGTGTGATGTCGGCACTAGGCACCGATACGGCCCGCCAATCTGAATCGATTAAGGCGACGTTTGCAACTGGCATTGAACGTCAGTTGGCCCTTTTAGCCAATGAAAATGGCGAAGGTGACATAACCCGTGCCGACCTGATCGATACCATCGCACATGTTGTTGGTGCTCTGGTGCTGTCCCGTGCCTGCCCTGATGACTCCGCGCTGGCCGATGAGATTTTGGACGTTTGCCGCTCCCGAATTCTCAATCAGGAAGCGCATGAGGATTGAGTTTCCGATTGCAGACGACGAAGATATTGCCTCCTTCACCTCACAAGATGCCATCGTCAAAAATGGCATCGACCATTACGAACACAACGCCACGCTACATTATATTCATCGCTATTCGATAAACCCGACCGGCCTTACTACCAGAAAATTTCTATCAATCAATAAAAATTCAATAGTCACAAGCTATTAAAACATTCAACCATTCCTATTTTATCTATCTTCATCCACTGACTAAGCTTAGAACTGAGTATCAATGCGAGCCCTATCAGCGGTTGGCAAAGCCTCATTTCTTATTATTTAATAATCAGCTAATTAGAAGAACCATTAGCGCAACAACCGACGCGGGCAGTTATCCGCGATGTCAAGTTAACGGCTCCCCAGCTACCGGCAGACAAGGCCTGGTGAGCGAACCTACAGAAGCAGAGAGCGCATCATGACAACTGAAAGCAAATGCCCATTTTCGGGTGGCGGCAAACCGAACACGCCACGCCGTGGCCCTTCGAATCAGGACTGGTGGCCCAACCAACTTAACCTGAAGCCACTGCACCAGCACTCCTCCCTTTCCGACCCGATGGACCCTGACTTCGATTATGCCAAAGCCTTTAACAGTCTGGATCTGGCCGCCGTTAAACAAGACCTGCACGCCCTTATGACCGACTCGCAGGACTGGTGGCCGGCAGACTTCGGCCACTATGGCGGCCTGTTCATCCGTATGGCCTGGCACAGCGCCGGCACTTATCGCATCGGCGATGGCCGTGGCGGCGCGGGAGAAGGCCAGCAACGTTTTGCACCGCTCAACAGTTGGCCCGATAACGTCAGCCTCGATAAGGCCCGTCGCCTGTTGTGGCCAATCAAACAAAAATACGGCCGCAAAATTTCCTGGGCTGACCTGATTATCCTTACCGGTAACGTCGCGCTCGAATCCATGGGCTTTAAAACCTTCGGCTATGCGGGCGGTCGCGCCGATACCTGGGAGCCGGATGACGTCTATTGGGGATCGGAAAAAATCTGGTTGGAGCTGAGCGGCGGTCAGAACAGCCGCTATTCGGGCGATCGTGATTTGGAAGATCCGCTGGCAGCGGTGCAAATGGGCCTGATTTACGTTAACCCTGAAGGCCCGGACGGTAACCCGGATCCGGTCGCTGCCGCCCGTGACATTCGCGAGACCTTTGCACGAATGGCGATGAATGATGAAGAAACCGTGGCGCTGATCGCCGGCGGCCATACCTTCGGCAAGACCCATGGCGCAGGCCCGGCCTCGCATGTGGGTGACGATCCGGAAAGCGCAGGCCTTGAGCTGCAGGGCCTCGGCTGGCAGAGCAGCTTCGGCACCGGTAAAGGTAAGGATGCCATCACCAGCGGCCTGGAAGTGACCTGGACCACCACGCCGACCCAGTGGAACCACGACTTCTTCAAACACCTGTTCGAATACGAGTGGGAACTGACGCAGAGCCCGGCCGGCGCACACCAGTGGGTGGCCAAAGACGTTGGCGAGACCATTCCCGATGCGTTCGACCCGGCGAAGAAACAGCGCCCAACCATGTTAACCACCGACCTGTCGCTGCGCTTCGATCCGGCATACGAGCAGATTTCGCGTCGCTTCTATGAGCATCCTGACCAGTTCGCCGATGCTTTTGCCCGTGCCTGGTATAAACTGACCCACCGCGATATGGGGCCACGCGCCCGCTATCTCGGCCCGGAAGTGCCGGCCGAAGAGCTGATTTGGCAAGATCCGATCCCGGCTGTCGATCATCAGTTGATTAACAATCAGGATATCGCCGATCTCAAAACCAGCATCCTGGCTTCCGGCCTGCCGATCTCGGTACTGGTCTCCACCGCCTGGGCTTCCGCCTCCACCTTCCGCGGTTCCGACAAGCGTGGCGGAGCCAACGGTGCGCGCATTCGTCTGGCGCCGCAGAAGGACTGGGCAATCAACCAACCGGTGCAACTGGCGCAAACACTGGCCAAGCTGGAAGAAATCCAGCAGGCGTTCAATAATGCCCAGTCGGGCAACAAGCGCGTCTCGCTGGCGGATTTGATCGTGCTGGCCGGTGCCGCAGCTGTCGAACAGGCAGCAGTCAACGCCGGTCATCCGGTAAGCGTGCCCTTTACGCCGGGCCGTATGGATGCCACGCAGGAACAGACCGACGTCGACTCCTTCGCAACGATGGAACCGGTTGCCGATGGTTTCCGTAACTACCTGAAACGCCAGTTTAACATTCCGGCCGAAACCCTGCTGGTCGACAAAGCGCAGCTGCTGACGCTGACCGCTCCGGAAATGACAGTACTGGTGGGTGGGCTGAGGGTGTTAAACGCCAACGTCGGCCAGAGCCAGCATGGCGTGCTGACCCAACGGCCACAGGCGCTGAGCAACGACTTCTTCGTCAATCTTCTTGATATGGGCACCACCTGGAAAGCGGTTGGCGATGACGGCGTATTCGAAGGGCGCGACAGCCAAACCGATGCGCTTAAGTGGACGGCGACCCGCGCCGATCTGATCTTCGGTTCACATTCTCAACTGCGCGCGCTGGCGGAAGTCTATGGCAGTTCGGACGCTCAGGCGAGTTTTGTCTACGACTTTGTCGCCGCCTGGAATAAGGTGATGAACCTCGATCGTTTTGACCGGGCATAGGTTCAAACCGCAGTAAAGCCGCCCGCCCAGGGAAACCTGGGCGGGTTTTTTTATGTTTATTCTCCTGTCGTTTGCCGCTCCAGGTGCCGTAGTTCAAGTGACAGGAAATGGTGCACCAATGGTTTTTCCGGGCCGATATGGAACTGCAGCGCCTCCTGCTGTAAGTCCGCATCGGCATGCGAAACCCGCTGATGCTGGCGCAAATGCTCGGCCCAGGACTCCACCATAAACCACTCCATCACACACTGTGGATCGGCGGTATGTTCGGTCAGCCCCCAGGCGTAGGCACCGTCACGACGACGCACCCGTGACAGACGTTGCAGCGTGCGCAGAAATTGCGGGCGATCTTCCAGCCGGACACGGTATTCCACCTGGATCATCACCGGTCCACGATCGTTCTCAACCGGGGTGTTGAGCAAGGGTTCCGGCCAGTGATTGGAGGGTTGCAGGTCGGCCTCGCCTTCCGGCAGGCGAATGCGATGAAACAGCAGCGAAATCACCAGCAAGCCGATACCGCCCGCCAACAGCGTGGCAGCCACGCCGATCTCCTGAGCAATCAGCCCCCACAGCAGACTACCGGCAGCCATCGCGCCATTAAACACCATCAGGTAAATCGCCAGCCCGCGTCCGCGCACCCAGTTTGGCAGAACGCCTTGTGCTGCACCGTTCAGTGAGGTCAGCGCGATAATCCAACCGGACCCCAGCGCCAGCAGCAGTAACACCGCCAGCCACTGCGGCGGTGCAATCGACAGCAAAGCCATCACCACGGCGGTGATCACTGCCGCCAATAACACCAGACCATCGGCGTTCAGCCGCTGACGTAATCTTGGCAACAGCACTGCACCGCCGATCGCTCCCGCTCCCACTGCGCCCAGCAGAATGCCATAGAAACCGGCGGTACCGCCCAGCATCTGACGCGCGACGAGCGGCAATAGCGCCCAGACCGAACTGGAGAACACAAAGAACACCGCCGCCCGCAGCAGCACCACATGCAGCTCACGGCTGGCGCGGGCATAGCGAATACCGGCACGGAAAGCGCCAAAGAAATGCTCGGAAAGCCCGTTATCCTCCACCTTCGGCCTGCGCCACCACAGCAGGGCGGTAACCACGAACACATAACTCAGTACGTCGGCACCGTAGACCGCACCGGCACCGAAGCTGGCCAACAGCAGCCCTCCCGCCGCCGGGCCGATGGCACGGGCGATGTTTATCCCAAGCGAGTTCAGCGCCACCGCATTTCTGAGATCGGCTCGCGGTACCAGCTCGGGCACGATAGATTGCCAGGTCGGCCCCATCAGTGCCCCGCCGATACCGCCGATAAAGGTCAGAGCCAACAAATACTCGACGGTCAACGCGCCGTTTTGCGACAGCAGCAGCAAGGTGCCGCTGACGCAGGCCAGTAAGATTTGGACAAAAATAAGAAAGCGACGACGGTCAAGAATATCGGACAGCACTCCCGCCGGGATCGCCAGCAGGAATACCGGCAGCGTGGCGGCGGTCTGCATCAGCGCCACCGCCGACGGATTGGAGGACAAATCCGTAACCAGCCAGGAACTGGCGACGTCGCGCATAAAACTGCCAACGTTGCCCAGCACCGTGGCTCCCCACAACACCGCGAATACCGGGATCTTCAGCGGCGCGAAACCACCGGGTGCTGCTTTGTCCTGTGCTGATTCAGCCATCTTTATGCTCCTTGAGATCGTAAAGCGCCACCAGCAGCAACGCCCCCGCCAGTCCGATATGTTCAAAAAATCCGTTCATGCCAATAAAACGCTCCGGCGGGCTCATGTCCCAAAAACGGTTGGCCATTAGCGTGGCAGCCAGAGTGAATCCGGCCAGCGCCAATGCGCCGAGCCAGCGGTAAAAACCGGTCAGGATCAACGCCGAAGCCCCCAGTTCCAGCACCACCACCAGCCCGGCAAACAACGCCGCTGGCTGTAGACCAAAATGGGTCATTTCTGCCATGGCACCGTTAAAATCCAGTGCCTTGACCAAACCGCCCTGGATATAAGCGGCGCAAATCGCCAGCAACATCAGCCAACGAAGCAAAGGAGTATCAACAGCATGTCTGACTCGAGAAATAAAAGCGGCAGTGCTCATAGTCGGCTCCGGTTCACAGGCAAAACCCCCATCCGGGTGATGGGGTCAAGACTGGATAAACGCCAGTAAATCGGCATTGAACCGGTCGGGGTCGGTTTGTGCCAGCCCATGCGAAGCCCCCGGATAGACCTTCAATTCAGCCTGCCTGATAAGCTTAGCAGCTTTCAAAGCCGATGCAGCAATCGGCACAATCTGGTCGTCATCGCCATGCACCAGCAGCGTCGGTTTATCAATCGCCAGCAGGTCGGCGGTGTAGTCGACTTCGGAAAACTCACGCACGCAGTCGTACAACCCCTTCACCCCGCCCTGCATGCCCATCAGCCAGAAGCTATCCATCAGCCCGGCATTAGCCTTGGCCCCCTTGCGGTTGAAGCCGTAAAAAGGCACCGCCAGATCCTTGAAGAACTGAGAGCGGTTTTCTGCCGTTCCGCTGCGAATGCCGTCGAAAGCCGACATCGGCAAGCCCTCTGGGTTGGTCGGGTTCTGGAGCATCAGCGGCGGCACCGCGCCCACCAGTACCACCTTCGCCACCCGCGTGCTGCCGTGACGGCCAATATAGCGCGCCACTTCACCACCACCGGTTGAATGCCCCACCAGGATCAGATCCCGCAGATCCAACGCTTCGATCAACTCCGCCAGGTCGTCCGCATAGCGGTCCATGCTGTTGCCGTCCCAGGTTTGGTCGGAGCGGCCATGACTGCGGCGATCGTGCGCAATAACGCGGTAACCGCTTTGGCCGAAGAACAGCATTTGGTTATCCCAGGCGTCGGCGGATAGTGGCCAACCGTGAGAAAACAGGATGGGTTGCCCGCGGCCCCAATCTTTATAGAAAATGCGCGTGCCATCTTGGGTGGTCAGGATGCCCATAGGTTATCTCCCGGTGGTGGTAAGGGTAGGTCTTCCGGGTTAACAGTAAGGCAGGAGAGGAAACGGTGATAACGGAATTATTTTCGGATGATCGCGAGTTTTTTTGCTGAAGATCCCGGCGTTGTCTCAATGCACAACGCCGGGTGGCTAGGTCAGGATAGAGAGAATTTAAGCCGTGGGGAGAGGCCTGATAGTGAGCCGGCGGCCCACTATCAGAGCGCGGGAAGTTAGCGGATCTGGTGGTGTTGCAGGCGTTCGCTACGGTAAAAGTTCAGCAGACACCAGCCAAGGGCGATCAACGCCAGCGGGGCCGCGACAAAACCGATGTTGCCCATGCCCAGATACTGGCTGACCTGATTACCCAGCAGTGCGCCAGCACCGATGCCGAAGTTATACAGCCCAGAATAGATTGACATCGCCACATCGGTAGCGTCCGGAGCAAGGTTCAATACCCTGGCCTGCATCGACAGGCCAATTGCCATGATCGCCATGCCCCATACCGCGAACAACACCGTCAGGTGGTTTTCATCGCCGGAGGCCGGTAACAGCAGCAGCAGGCTCAGCATCAATAAGCCGATGGCGCCGATGAAAAAGCCCGACGGGAAGCGTTCGCTGAAGCGGCTGAACAACAGACTGCCGACGATCCCGGCGGCACCGAACAGCAACAGCATCAAGGTAGTGAAGTTTTCCGACAACCCGGCTACGGTCTGAATAAAGGGTTCGATATAGCTGTACGCGGTAAAATTCGCCGTCACCACAATGATGGTCAGCATATACAGGCTGACCAACGCCGGGCGCTTAAACAACATTGGCACGCTGGCCAGGGAGCCGGAATGCTCGCTTTTCAGCACCGGCAGCAAACGCCACAGCAGCACCAGCGCCAGCGTGGCGCAGACGGCGATACCAATAAAGGTCATGCGCCAGCCGAGAATTTGACCCACGATACGGCCCAGCGGCAAACCGAGCACCATCGCCAGCGCGGTTCCCCCGGCCAGCAGGCCCAATGCCTGTGCCTTTTTACCCGCCGGTGCGACCCGGATCGCCAATGAGGCGGTGATCGACCAGAATACCGCATGGGCCAGCGCCACACCGGCACGGGAAATCACCAGCGTGGTGAAGTTCCATGCCACGGCGGTCAGCACATGGCTGGCGATAAACAGGATAAATACCCCGATCAGCAGTTTGCGTCGCTCAATCCGGCTGGTCAGCAGCATACACACCAGCGAACTGGCGGCGACGATCCAGGCATAAATAGTGATGATCAATCCCACCTGCTCGGTCTGCATCGAGAAGCTTTGGGCGATATCACTCAGCAACCCGACCGGAATAAATTCGGTGGTATTGAAGATAAAGGCCGAGACGGCAAGTATGACCACGCGCAACCAGGCAGTTGAGCGAGAGACCTGAGTGTGTTCCATGTTAAACGGGATCCGGACGGGTGCGGGAAGTAGCCATATTTTAACCAATCGGCTGGATAAATGCGATATGCGTCACACTTTTATTAAGGTACTTTTTTCGCCAGCCTTTTGCCATCCACGGCCTGCGCACCGATTGCCGTGGTGGGATTTGATGATATTGAACTGGCCGCCTCCCCCAGTTACCAGTTGACCACTTATCGCCAGCCGATGCAGTCGTTGATTGCCGATGGCATTCATTGCCTGACGCAGGCTTTCGAGCCGGGCGGCCAACGTTTGTATAACGGTGAATTAATCACCCGGCAGTCGCATATTAAACAATAATAATATCAACGGACGGCGAGAGCTTTGGTCACGTTAATTGAGGTCATATGTCAGCTATCTATGATTGGTCAGTGTTGGTATTCCGCCGCATTTACGATCGCCGCATCAGCAGTGCGCCGGTGCTCGACAGTACCCAACTGTTCCCCGACGCCCAGCGTTTTACCGCCCAGTGGCCGCAGATCCGTGATGAGGCATTGACTCTGGCGCAAGATCTGCACAATATTCCGCGATTTCACGAGATAATGAGCGAACAGGCGTCGATCTCTGCCAATGACGCACGTGACTGGCGCATGTTTATCATGCAGGCCTACGGCCAGCCGATAACCCGCAATCTCGCCCGCTGCCCATTATTGGCCAGCCTGATCGCTTCCTCCCCCGATGTGCTTTCCGCCTCGCTGTCTTTCCTGGCCCCCGGTAAACAGGTGCCGGCGCACCGTGGCCCGTTCCGTGGCATTCTGCGCGGTTATCTGGTGCTGGCAATGCCCAAGGGTGCCGATGGTCTGCCCGCCGCCGTGTTGAAAGTCGACGGGCAAGAATACCGGCTCAATGATGGGGAATTTATGCTGTGGGACGATACCTTCGAACACGAGGTGTGGAACGACAGCGATCAGGTGCGCACCGTGTTGCTGCTGGATATCCGCCGCCGCGATTTACCCACCGGGCTGCGGATGTTGTCCAACGGCATTATTGCATTGGTACGGTTGAACGTACGCTGGATCCAGCGCCAGTTCTAGGCCCCCCCCAGATAGGCTTTCCTTACCTCCTGATCGTTCAACAGCTCCGCACCGCTGCCGGTCAGGCGAATCTGGCCGTTGACCAGCACATAGCCGCGATCGGACAGTTTGAGCGCGTGGTTGGCATTCTGCTCCACCAGAAACAACGTCATACCGCCACGGGTCAGCTCCCGTAAAATACTGAAGATCTGTTTGACGATGATCGGCGCCAACCCGAGGCTCGGCTCGTCCAGTAACAACAGTTTTGGCCTGCTCATCAGCGCCCGGGCGATCGCCAGCATCTGCTGTTCACCGCCGGACATGGTCATCGCCCGCTGGTTACGCCGTTCCTTCAGGCGTGGGAACAAATCAAACATGCGCAGTAAATCCTCCGCTACATAGCGGTTGCCGACGGTAATGGTACCCATCAACAAGTTTTCCTCCACGCTCATATCCGGGAAAATACGCCGCCCCTCGGGAGCCTGAGCGATACCGCTGCTGGCAACATAATGGGTGGAACGGTGGCTGATATCTTCGCCACGAAACAGGATCTGCCCGCCGCTGATGCGCGGCTGGCCGAAGATGGACATCAGCAGCGTCGACTTACCCGCGCCGTTGGCGCCAATCAGCGCCACCGTCTCCCCTTCATTCACCTGTAGCGAGACCTGCTGCAACGCCTGTATAGGGCCATAAAACACGTCTACGTTGCGAAACTCCAACATCACATTGCTCATCCCGCCAGTTCCTCTTCGTCCGCGCCAAGGTAAGCGGCGATTACCCTATCGTTATGCTGAATTTCTTTCGGCGTGCCTTCGGCTATCACATCACCGTGATCGAGCACAATCACCCGATCGGAGATCTCCATCACCATGCCCATATCGTGTTCAATCAACAACACCGTGATACCGTGGTGCTGACGCAGAAAACGGATAATGCGGCTCAGCGTCGCCGTCTCCACCGGGTTTAGCCCGGCTGCGGGTTCGTCGAGACAGATCATCTCCGGCGTGGTGCACATTGCCCGGGCAATCTCCAGCCGCCGCTGCTGACCGTAGGACATCTCCCCCGCCAGCCGGTTGGCGCAATCCACCAGTTCCACCACTTCCAGCCAGTAAAAGGCGCGATCCAGCGCCTGGCTTTCTGCCCGACGATAACCCGGCGTATTGAGCACGCCAGCGATCAGATTACGGTTGCTCAGCATGTGCTGCGCCACCAGCAGGTTCTCCACCACCGACATTTCACGGAATAAACGGATGTTCTGGAAGGTACGCGCCAGCCCGGCGCGATTGACCAGGTGGGTGCCGCCAAACATTTTGTAGTAAACGCGCGAGCCGAACCGCTTTGGATTCACCCAATCGCCGGCATGGAATTTCTGCCCCAGCACCTGGATCACGTCGGTCGGGCGCTTATAGGTATTGAGCAGGATCGCTCCGCCGGTGGCACGGTAAAAACCGGTCAGACAGTTGAATACCGTGGTTTTCCCGGCACCGTTGGGGCCGATCAGCGCGGTGATGGAGCCACGCTCCACCGCCAGATTGACGTCATTGAGCGCCTTGATGCCGCCAAAATGCATCATCAGATGCTCAACCTTCAGGATAGCGTCGCTCATGGCTCTACCCCCTTGCGCGGAGCAAAGCTGGAACGGCTGATGCGCACCAGCCCACGGGGCCGCCAAATCATCATCGCCACCATCAACACGCCGAACAGCAGCACCCGGTACTCGGCGAAGCTGCGCAACAGCTCAGGTGCCACCGTGAGTACAAACGCCGCCAGCACCACACCGATGGTCGACCCCATACCGCCCAGTACCACGATCGCCAGGATCAACGCCGACTCAAAGAAGGTGAATGAGGTGGGGTTGACGAAGCCCTGATAGGTGGCGAAAAACACCCCGGCCAGCCCGGCGGTGGAGGCGCCCATCATAAAGGCCGACAGCTTCACCAGAACGTGGTTCAGCCCGAGGGAGCGACAGGCAATTTCATCCTCGCGCAGTGCCTCCCAGGCCCGACCAATCGGCATGCGCGTCAGCCGGTGCTTGATGTACAGCACCAGCAGCACCACCAGGAACAGCACCGCATAGATAAAGATAAATTTCAGGTTGGGGTTATAGGCGATACCAAGGAATTCGTGGATCGGCACGCCGCCGTCCTTCGCCCGCCTGCCAAATTCCAGGCCAAAAATCGTCGGCGCAGGCACCGAGACGCCGTTGGGGCCACCGGTCAGCGACATCCAGTTATTGAGCACCAGACGAATAATTTCCCCGAACCCCAGCGTGACGATCGCCAGATAGTCGCCGTGCATGCGCAGCACCGGGAACCCCAGCAGCGCACCGGCCAGCGCCGCCATCAGCGCCCCCAGCGGCAGCATCGCCCAGAACCCCAGCCCGAGATACTGGTAACCCAGCGCCAGGCCATAAGCGCCAATGGCATAAAACGCCACGTAACCGAGATCAAGCAGCCCGGCCAGCCCGACAACGATGTTCAACCCCAGCCCGAGCAGCACGTAAATCAGCCCCAGGATCGCCACCGTCAGCAGATATTTGGTGGCGACAAACGGGAACAACAGCGCGATCACGGCCATTAACGGAACTCCCCAACGCAGGCTGGTTTTTGCCCCTATAGCCCGGACATATACCCCGTCATTACCGCCGTCAAAACGCGTCAACAGCTTGCGCCCCGGCGCGGTTTGCAGAAACAGGCTCAGCAACAGCCGCCCGGCCATCACCGCGGCGATAATCCACGCCAGGCGGCGCGGTTCAAAGTTAAAACTGTATCCGTTGAGAACAATACCGACGATAGGCCCGAAGACGATCAAAGCGATCAGCCCGGCCAGCACCGCATCCAGCAAGCTGCGTTTAACGTTCAGCCCTGGGTGAACCCTAGATTGCGACATAGTTTTCCCCTCAAACCTTAGCGACCATTGGCCGACCGAGCAGGCCCTGAGGGCGGAAAATCAGGATCACCACCAGCAAACCGAAGGAAAACACGTCTTTGTAATCGGAGTTCACCATGCCGGCAAACTGCGCCTCCGCGACGCCCAGCAGCAGGCCACCAAGCATCGCGCCGGGTAACGAACCAATGCCCCCCAGCACCGCAGCGGTAAAGGCCTTGATGCCGATAATAAAGCCGACGTAGAAATCAAAGGTGCCATAGTTCATGGTGATCAACACCCCCGCCAGCCCGGCCATGGCGGCACCAATCACGAACACCAGGGAGATCACCCGGTCGGTGTTGATGCCCAGAATAGACGCCATCTTGCGATCCTGCTGGGTGGCGCGGCAGATACGCCCCAGACGGGTGTGCTGAATGATGTAAGTGAGGATGGCCATGCCCAGCAATGAGGCGACCAGGATAAACACCTTGGTGTAGGTGATTTGGATCACCCCACCGTCAAAGTTGAGGCGGAACACGCCGTCCAGCAGCGTTGGGATCCCTTGCTGGCGCGGTCCTTGGCTGATTTGCGCGTAGTTTTGCAAAATGAGCGACATGCCGATAGCGGAGATCAGCGGTGCCAGACGAGTGGAATTGCGCAAGGGTTTGTAGGCGATGCGCTCGATCACCCAGCCATACACCCCGGTGACGACGATGGTAAACACCAACGTGCCGAGGATCAGCAGCGGGAAGGATTGCAGGCCGAAGAACGACAGTAACGCCAACCCAATGGCGCACAGGTAGGCGGAAATCATGTATACCTCGCCGTGGGCGAAGTTAATCATGCCGATAATGCCGTAAACCATGGTGTAGCCGATGGCGATCAGGCCGTAAACCGCGCCGAGCGTCAGGCCGTTGATCAACTGTTGCAGAAAGAAAACATCCATAATGAGCAGTCTCGCCTGGTGGGACCGCAAGCTAGTGCAGACGCGGCCCAAGGGAAGTATCGGCGCGGACCCGCCGAACACGCGGATCCGCTTATGGGTTAATCCTCAATGGATTTCAAGTTACAGCCAGGCGGCAAGTACGCGAATCCCCAGGAACTTAGATACGCTAAGTGACTGGGGTGACCGTATGCAGCCAACAACGCTGTGGCTTGAAAGACGCCGAGGATGGATTAGAGTTGGTGATATTTGCCTTTATCGTCCCACTGATAGACCACGTAATCCGATACCTTCAGGTCGCCTTTCTTGTCCCAGGCCTTTTTGCCCATCACGGTATCCACATCATGCGATTTCAGCCATTCGCTGGCCTTGGCGCTGTCTTTACCGCCGGTAGCGCTAAAGGCTGCGGCGATCGCCTGAATCGAAGCGTAGGAGTAGAGGGTGTAGCCTTCCGGCTCAAAACCGCTGGCGCGGAACTTGGCGATCACCGTTTTACCCTCCGGAATTTGGCGCGGATCGTTACCGAAAGTCATCAGCACGCCGTTGGTGTACTGTGGCCCACCGGCAGCGGTCACCAGTTCTTCGGTCACGATGCAGTCACCGGAGAAGAACTTGGCGGTCACGCCCTGCTCACGCATTTGGCGGACCAATGGCCCGGCCTCTGGATGGCAGCCACCGAAATAAACCACGTCGGGTTTGACCGAGGCGAGCTTGGTCACCAGCGCGTTGAAGTCTTTTTCACCGCGAGACAGCCCTTCATACAGCACTTCCTTCACGCCGCGCTTGTTCATCTCAGCCCTGGCGGCATCTGCCAGCCCCTGCCCGTAGGTGTCTTTGTCGTGGATCACCGCGATGCGTTTGGCTTTCAGGGTATTGAGCATGTAGTTGGTGGCAATCACCCCTTGCTGATCATCGCGGCCGCACATGCGGAACATGTTGGTCATGTTGCGTTCGGTAATTTGCGGGTTGGTGGATCCGGGGGTGATGGCGATAATCCCGGCTTCGTCATACACCTCGGAGGCCGGCATGGTGGAAGAGGAGCAGAAGTGCCCTACTACCGCCGCGACCTTGTCCTGATCCACTAATCGGTTGGCGACCGCGACCGCCTGTTTGGGTTCACAGGCGTCATCCCCCTGCACCAGTTTGATTTTTTCCCCTTTAATCCCACCGGCGGCGTTGATATCCGCTGCCGCCTGTGAGGCACCACGCCAATACTGATCGCCATAGGTCGCATTCGGCCCGGAGAATGGCCCGGCGACGCCAATAACGATATCCGCCTGAGCATAAAAAGCAGAACCTAAACAACCGATAAGCAGAGCAGCGAGCGGACTTTTAATAAGTTTCGATGACATTGTTGTATTCCTCAGCACTGTTTTTAGACCCCAAATAATTGGAGCTGTATCAAGGCGGCAAGAACATCCATCCCCAGGATGCTTACTCATGTCAGTGACTGGGGTGGGTGTTCGCAGCCAACACCGATACGGCTTCAAGTATGACGGGTATAGCGAAACGCCCAGGGGCGTGGACCAGTCACTTTATGTGTAGACGGGGAAAATAATTTGCGCGAGAGCGCAGTCGCATTACCCGAATTTAGCTAAGCAAAAATCCAGCCATTGTGACGGCCAATACATATTTTCTGTTCATTCATCCTACATATCAGAGGCAAAACGCGGAGATTCACTACCGTCAGGAGGCACTGTGGGGGGATCAGGTGGCAAACTCACCGCAAAATTTTTCTGCTACTCGTCAGGTGCCTGTCCCCCTGCGCACCAGAAACGTGCAATGGCCGGTGCAACGTCGACGAAAACGATTTTGTGGTGATAAACCGCGTGGATAAACAGGATGAGTGCCGAAAAACAACGCAACATGCTCATTCCATCAGCAAACGCACTTTTCTGGCAGTTTAGTGCTTTGACAAAGCCGCAGCACCCCGCTATTATTCGCCCCGTTCACACGATTCCTCTGTAGTTCAGTCGGTAGAACGGCGGACTGTTAATCCGTATGTCACTGGTTCGAGTCCAGTCAGAGGAGCCATATTAGAGAAGCCCGCTCAGGGAAACCTGAGCGGGCTTTTTGCTTTTGGGATTTTGATGGTTAGGAGCCTGGGTGGACATGTCAGCGTTCCAATCTGTGCCGATTGCAAAATGACAACAATGGCATTACTGGTAATATTTAAACTATCAATTAGGGACAGCACATTTCTAAATTATGATTTTATTCAGGACTGTTTGAACAGATAGGGAAGCTTAAATTATATGAGTAGACGTCTAAACAGAGATTACCGTACTAAAATAAGAAACATCCCCCGCCGCTTAAAAGCGCTTAACCGTTGGGCGGAAACCTTCCATGATCCAATCCTTGCAGTTTTTCCAGAAGGCCAGCGCTACTGGAACTACAAAATTCCTGTAGATGTCAATCTTGTTGAAGGAAGACACAGTGTCCAGAAAACCAAGGCAGCCTGCGCACAAGCGTTAATTGACGCATGTTCTAATTTAATACTTGCAACAGCCGACTCGAGTTACAGCCCGCGAATTACTTCTGTTATCTGCCTCCCGGATATGTTTACCAGCGAAGTCTGTCTTTACCATTCTGAAGAGTATTATCAGGGGTTCATATGCGAAAACACTTCTGAAAATGGAGCTTCATCAGTCATTAAGGGGCGTAGCCTTGCTGAAGACTGGGGATTAACTCTGCCAGAGAATATACAGGAGCTGGGGATCTCGCTTGAATACTATGGCGGTGACGATCCTGATGAATGGTTTACAGGAGAACGTTGGTACTATGGTCAAGTGTTATAGAAGAAGGTTTAATATCCGTTTCGCATAGTGCCGGTCTCACAGTGAAACGATGTCAGCGGAGAGCAGACTTCGGCGTCAGCAAAATTACGTTAAGTTGACAAAGCTATATGATACAATTTTATCATGCTGAACCGACGGCTAATTCGGTAGAGTAGTACTAAGTATGTGTTACGTTGCTATTAAGAATGGGACAGTAAATTGAAAAAAAAACAGTCAAAAATCCCCAAATCAATTTATAGGCCCATGCATGGCGACGAGTTTGACCTCTGGGTGGACCTCTCTTCAAATGACTATATTGAAGACCTGATGGCAAATCATCGGTACAGCCGTAAAAAAGCCCAGATAGAGGCGTCGAAATCATTTAAAACAGCCTTGCCAGCGGGCATCAATACTCAAAATAACCATTTTAGAACTTATGAACATGAAAGTCAGGCTGCGGGATATCTGTGGTTCAGCCTGGAAGATAACTCAGCCTTTTTGTCAGATATAATGCTTCTCCCAGAATTTCAGGGTAAGGGGATGGGCAGGGATTTTATCCGTGCGTTCCTGAATGAACTTACTCAACAGGGTGCGTATGAAGTGGAGCTCAGAGTTTCACCGGACAATCAAAGGGCTTTAAAATTATATAAAGAGTTTGGTTTTCGGATAACTGGTTTTGATATGAGTCTTTTGCTGAGGCCCGACTGAACAGCAATCCGTTAATCATAATGTTCGGGGACAATCGCGGGTAATATCAACTATCGATGGGCAGTCTACCCACCGTATACCTTCACATCATCAATGTCCGCTTCTGGCACAAAACTGCCCGTGGCAAGAACGTGGGGCATCATTCAAGCACTCTGTAGATCTCGGAAATCACCTGCATCGTTGCGTCTTCAATCATTCCTTCATTACGGCATAAAACCCAGCCGTGATTGGCAATTTCTCGCTCGAACGCCTTGGTGCAAGCGACATGCTCTTCCAGCTTATAAATCACCGTGCTACTTAGCCCACGTGGACGGGCTGCGGCCCTCGCCCATGAAATCTCAGGCGCAGTAACAACCCCGACATGCAGATCTGGCGTTCGCACCTTTCGTTCAATGTTAAGCTGTAAAATCTCTGCAAATGGAACCATCCGGCGAAACGCGGCATCCGACGGGTACCAGCGATCCATCAGGATAATGCTGTCCGGTGGCTGTTTAGTCAGCACATGCTGGGAAATCCAGGCACGGCTATCAGCAAAGCGCCTACAAACCTCCAATTCCAAATCCAGGGTGGGATTTCTGGCGAGCTGGTTAACGAGGGCCATTGTTTCCCCTCTGTAGGGATCGCTTTTTCTCTCGCAAAGTCGGATCACCTTCTTGTTGTCTGCCCTTAGTACTCTCGTAATGGCCTCCAACAGTGTGGTTTTACCGGCGCCTTTGGGCCCATCCAGAGACACAAACAGCTGACGACTCATTCTTGAAATGACGATTGATATAGGTTTTTTGTATAGCTTGCATCTGGCAAAAGCATCTTACTTCCTTCGTTTGAACATTCAAAAAAACTCCATTCCTTCGTATGGCTGAGTTCGGCAAGCACGGAGGCGACTCTCAAGGTCTCCATCATGGATCTCAAGCCTGTGGCCATCGGGGTCTAAAAAATAGACTGACTTTCCCTCGCTCTTGTTAGTTTTCCATTCTGTAACACCAGACGACCTCTGACCTGCTCCCAGTAAACTAACATAGCACGATGTAAGCAACTTCCGCTTCTGGCACAAAACCGACGCTCAGGATGCCAGAATAGCCCCCAGAAACCCCGTCCCCTCCCCCCTAAATCAACAACCGAACCCGATCGTAAATCAGTCGGTCCTCGAGCCGAGCGGAGCGGGTATGCTGGCGCAGGGTGCGGATCAGATTATCAATCAACGCATGGGCGGCGGTGCTGAGGATGCTGTTGCGCCGGGTGACGATGTTCAGCCGCGCCAGGTCACAGCCTTCCTGTAACGCCAGCGGTTGCAGGCGTCCGGCAAACTGCGGTAAACCTATCAGCGGTAACGGGCAGCAGGTACACATGTCTGCCGACTCCACCATGGCCTGCAGCATGCCGAGGGAATGCGCATGAATAATGCGGTTCGGATCGAGTTGAGCGCAGTGTCGGCTGAACAGCTGCTGGATTAGATCGTCATAATTTTCTGGGGTGTAATTCAGCGCCCAGTCCTGCTCCAGCAACTGGTGGACTGAGCTGCTTTGGGCCAATGGATGGCCATGCCGCACCATCACCGCCGCTTCATAATCCAGCAAAAGATTTTGCCTTTACCAGCGTGGAACTGAGCGACAGCAAATATTTTGGTATTGGCGATGGCATTGGCGTGCGTAAAGAGGACCGCGCATTACTTGATGCCTTCAACGCGGCGCTGAAAGCCATTATCGCCAACGGCACCTATAAGAAGGTGAACGATAAATACTTTGATTTTGATATGTACGGTAAAGGGGAATAACTGAAGGGCAGATTAAAAGGGCCTGGCGAACGCCTGGCCCGATAAAAACGGTTACTTCACTTCGCCCATAGCCTTCAGCTTTTTGGACAGTTCGCGACGTTCTTTAGACAGATCGGCATTTTTGATGATGTAGTCATCAACGCGATCTTCATAGTCGCTGCGCATGTTGGCAATGATGCCCTGAACATCTTCAATGCTCATGCCCGGCTTGATGTACTCACTCAGGTTATCGAGCAGCAGCACGCGCTTTTGGTTATCGCGGACTTTCTTCTCGTTGTCGATAATTTCGCGTTGCAGCTTATTTTTACGTCGGAACATACGCACAAACTCCAGAACGTCCTGGAAACTCGGCTTATTTGCATTATCCATCTTCATACCCTTGCTTTAGTAATACACAGATTCATTGGCTTACGGCCACAATGAGACCAAGATACAGGTTTGTGGCGCTCAGACACAACACTCATCGCCCTATCTTACTCACTTTAGCGCCGCGACAAAAACCCGAAGCGCCTGCTTCATGATCTGGCCCCCTATTCACACTCACCGGCGGTACACACTTTGAGCAAGTCACCCAGTTCTTCCAACTGCTGCGTCAGTTCCATGCTCAGCCAGACGTAGCCGTTACGCATGGTCTCCGCCAGCGCTTCCAATGAGCGTAGCGTCAACAGTTGCGCGCTGCGCAGGGTTTAGGCATTCAGCATAATAAAATGGGTTTCGCGCGAGGCCCAGTAGGCGTCGGCCAACAGCTCCAGGGTGCACACCAGATTGCGGCTCAGCGTCTGCACCGCTTCGAATACCGCTTTGGGAATATGGGTTTCTTTGCAACAGGGGACAATCAGGCCGCGTAATTTGACCACCTGATTCAGCAAGTCTTTTAACTGCGGCTCCCGTCGTGGCCGTTCAATCATGAAAGCTATAGGGCATAGCGGAGGAAGGCAGGCAGAGAAAAGGCGGATAAGGCGTCCCCTATCCGCAGTCAGACGTTAAGCAGCATATTTATCCACCAGCGCACGCAAAATGGCAGCAGTTTCCACATCCATCACTCCGTCATACTGTCGTTGACGGAAATGCAGCTGGAAGGCCCGTACCAGTTGACGATAGCCTTTGGCATCGGTCGCCGCCGAGGTGTCGTAACCGTATTTGGCGAACAGCGCCAGCAGATCAGGCTGCGCTGGCAGGCCCTGGCATTGATATTCATTTTGGTGATGATGCTTCACCGCTTCGTCATACCAGGCCCCTACGCCAGCCAAATACAGCTGGTGCCATGGAAACTGTGGGCCAGGGTCACTTTTGCGGCCCGGAGCAATATCGGAATGCGCCACCACGTTGACCGGCGTGATGTCCGGATAGCGCTGCAGAATATTCTGCGCCAGTTGACTGACCGCCGCAATCTGCTGTGGGTTAAACGGCGGGAAGCTAATGTCTTCGCCATCGCCGCGGGCCAGATTGACGATCTCGATGCCAATGGACGTATCGTTGAGATTATTGCGATTACCCCACTGACTGGCACCGGCATGCCAGGCACGTTCCACTTCATCGACCAGATTGAAAATGCGCACGCCGCTGAAACCGGCCGCCTGATAGCTTTGATCTTCCGGATCCGGCACCAGATAATGGGCGCTGACCGACTTGCCGGTCAGTGACTGCACCGAATCGGCAAAGTTTTGCGCCGTGTAATGCAGCACCAGAAAACGCACCCGGTGGCCAAAGCTGGCTACCGAACGGTAACTGTTGTAATCCATACTGAACATAATAGATTCCTTATTGATTAAACTCGCGTGCCATTGTCATTGCAGGATCCGTCCCGCTCAAGCGGTCGCAACATACAGCGACCCTACAATGCCTTCGTGAAACTTGTCCACCCGCCAATGTTTAGCTAATTGCTAAACTTAAAGCAAGAGAAATTTAGTGAAAGCAATATTTACCTTTTTGCTAAAGAGTGCGATCATCCAACGATGGAAACCAAAGAAATAAGACGCAATAATTTGCGCGAGCTGATGGCCAGCTATGCAAGGCAAGGTATCAACCAGAGCGAATTTGCGCTGCTGGTAGAGTCTTCTTCACCAACGCTGAGCCAAATCAGCGGTGAAAAGTCTTCCCGCAACCTGGGTGATAACCTCGCCAGACGGATTGAGGCCAAACTGAGCCTGCCCAAGGGCTGGTTTGACGTTTTCCATGAAAAACAGCTGGTGCGGCCGTTTGATAACGTAGCGGCAGAGTCGGATTTTCAACCCGCCCGCCTCAAGCCGGTGGTATGGGAAGATACCGAACAAGACAAGGAAGAGTTTGTGGAAATTCCCCTGCTGGATATTAATTTCTCGGCTGGCGACGGCTGTTATGAAATCGTCGATCGCGAAGAATTTTCGCTGATCTTCCGTCGCTACTATCTGCACAAGATGGGGGTGGCGGTGAATGCCGCACGCATCATCCGCATTTCCGGCTCCAGTATGGAACCGCGCTTGCAAGACGGTGATGTGGTAGGCATTAATACCGATGACACACGTATTCGCGAAGGCAAGACCTACGCTATCCGTCACGGTAATCTGCTGCGGGTAAAAGTGTTGATCGAACAACCCGACGGCGGCGTCACTATTCGCTCCCTGAACCGGGAAGAATACCAGGACGAACACCTGAGTTACCCGCAGCGCAAAGACCAACTGGTGGTGCTAGGCCGCGTTTTCTGGTCGTCTTCGTCCTGGTAATGAGCCGGGCACCGTAGGTCGGCGCCTTGCTGTTATTTAAAATCGACCACCATCTGCTGCTGGATCGATAATCCGCGAGTCGACTGTACGCAACAGTCGATGTAGTCGGTAAAGCGCGGTGGTTTCGGCATGCCCAGCTTAAGAATTTTATCGTTACTGAACCGCACGTTAAGCATGGCGAAGGATCCATACAGGCGCATCGCCTTCAGCATCAGTCGTTCGTTACAAGGCCCGAAAATATCCTTCAGTTGCTTACGCATCTTCAGCAGCGCTTCGTAACTGACCTGCGCATAATGATCGCCAAGCGGCGGCTTTTCCAGCGCGGCGGCAATGGCACGATCGATATCCGCAAAGCTGACGCTGCTCTCTTCACCGGCCGAGATATGGTAAACATCATTATCCAACGTTTCGCTGTTCATCAGCATCACCAGCGCATCGGCACAGTAGTCGACCGGAATAACGTCGATGTTGTCCTGCAGTGAACACATAAACTTCCGCAGCATCAGCGCCATGCTGAACACCCAAAAAATACTGCTGGAAGGCTGACAACCCAGGCGAGTATGCCCCACCACGATCGAAGGGCGGGCAATCACCAGCGGCAGCTGCGGGCAGCGTTGACGCATTAGCTGTTCAATGGTCGATTTGGAGCGAGTGTATTCCACCAAATGCTCGGCGGTTTCTTCAAATTCGCCGCTTTCTGCCACCAGAGAACCCGGTTCCGGCGCACAGGACATGGCGGTACCTACGTGCAGGAAACGTTTTAATCCAGACACCTGCGCCATTCTCTCGGCAAAGGCCAGTGTCCCTTCGACGTTCACCTTCCAAATAAGAGGGTTGTTGCCAAAAGAGGCTACTGCGGCACAATTAATAACGTGCGTTACATTGTTAATTCGTGAGTCCGCCAAAAAGTCAGCAGGCTCACTTAAATCGCCCAACAATATATTTTCTATCGTGATTTTCGAGAATAAACTTCCATCGACATTAAATTTTTCCATATTCTGACGAATACGTTCCAGCCCCTGCGGTGCATTTTCAGCTCTCACTAACAGAAGATAGTTAATCGACTGATTTTCTTTCAGTAATTTCTCAAGCACTGCACCACCGAGAAAGCCGGTAGCACCGGTTAACAGCAGAGTTTTCATAATAGGTGTCCACATTGGTATTGAATGCTGCTGATTGTAGGGGGAGACAATTAAACAGATATTAAATAAAACTCAGTGGCACTTATTTATCTTTTCTTAATATTATCTTAAGGAATATTTTGAAACATCGTGAAGGGGTTTGGTAACAACATTAATAGGAAAGATCTTAGGATAAACGATTCCGTTGACATAGTATTGATATTAACTCTGATTTAATTTCCTGGTGAATGTTATTACCTTTTCTCTTCAGGAGTATTTATGAGCTATAACCAAAAAGTCTGGTTGGGCATCCTGGTCCTGTGCGGCGTTTTCTGGCTGGCGGTGATCGGCGGTATTTTCTTGGCCCATCAAGCCTATGAACGTGCAGAGCTTCAGAATCAGCAGGATTTTACGGTCAGATACTCGCAACATGTTCAGGGTGCAGCGACCCCAGGCCACAGCCTCCAGGCACAGTCGCACACCTCTTGAGGTTCCCCCCTGAATGGGGTAGGGACAAGCGCGGCGAAGGATCCTATGATGCCCATTGATTCACAGGGAGAATAATATGGGTCGAAAGCTGGATAGCTTACCGCAAGCAGAACGTGAAAAAATTGAAGTCGATTTACTGGCCCTCAGCGTGATTTATAACGAACGCTATGGCATTACCGTCAATGACGCCAGCAACGCCGAACAACAGGTGCCCGACTATTTACGCCCCTACTTTCATTTACGCCTGAACTACTACCGCGGTGCGTAATACAGCGCATTTCGGTGATTAACACTAACGACCGCTTGGCATCGTTCATCTCGCCGTTACAATAGGGGCATATTCCCTACGCACGCGAGAGATGCGATTTTGAGCAGCAAGGCACCGGCCACATTCTATTTTCACGACTACGAGACCTTCGGTATAAGCCCATCGATGGACCGCCCCGCGCAGTTTGCCGGTGTGCGTACCGATATGGATTTCAATATCATCGAAGAGCCGCTGGTCATCTACTGCACCCCGGCCGATGACTACCTGCCCGATCCCGAAGCGGTGATGATCACGGGTATTACTCCGCAACTGGCACTGGCCAAAGGCGTTAACGAAGCCGAGTTCACACGGCAAATTCATCAGGCATTCAGCGTGCCCGGCACCTGTATTTTGGGTTACAACAATATCCGCTTTGATGACGAAGTCAGTCGCAATATTTTCTACCGCAACTTCTACGATCCCTATGCCTACAGTTGGCAGAATGGCAACTCACGCTGGGATCTGCTCGACGTTATGCGTGCCTGTTATGCACTGCGCCCGGACGGCATCGTCTGGCCGGAGAACGAAGATGGCTTCCCCAGCTTCCGTCTGGAGCACCTGACCCGCGCCAACGGCGTTGAACATGAACATGCCCACGACGCCATGTCGGACGTTTACGCCACCATCGCCATGGCCAAACTGGTCAAGCAGGCGCAGCCTCGGCTGTTTGATTTCCTGTTGCAGCACCGCAACAAACATAAGCTGAACGCGCTGATCGATATCGCAGAAATGACACCGTTGGTCCACGTTTCCGGCATGTTCGGTGCAGCACGTGGCAACACCAGTTGGGTATCGCCACTGGCCTGGCACCCCGACAACAAGAACGCGGTGATCATGTGCGATTTGGCCGGTGATATGACGCCATTGCTGACGCTGAACGCCGACGAGCTGCGTGAACGGCTGTATACCCGCCGTGAGGATCTGGCCCCTGGTCAAGCGCCGGTGCCGATCAAACTGGTCCATATCAACAAATGTCCGGTGCTGGCACCGGCGAAAACCCTGTTGCCGGAAAACGCCGAGCGGCTGGGTATCGATCGTCAGGCCTGCCTGCAAAACCTGCAACTGTTACGCCAGCATCCGCAAGTGCGCGAAAAAGTGGTGGCACTGTTCGCCGATGCCGAGCCTTTCAAGGGTTCTGATGATGTCGATGCACGGCTGTACGACGGTTTCTTCAGCGATGCCGACAAGGCAACGATGAAAATTATCCAGCAAACCAAGCCGCAGAACCTGCCGGCGCTGGATTTGACCTTCAGTGATAGCCGTCTGAAAGAGCTGCTGTTCCGCTTCCGCGCCCGCAACTACCCCAATACGCTCGATGATGCCGAGCAACGCCGCTGGTTGCAGCATCGTCAGGAGATGTTGAGCGCCGAACGAGTACAGAGCTACGTACTGCAACTGGAGTCGCTGTATAACCTGCATGAAGGCGATCAAGAGAAGACAGCGCTGTTGAAAGCGCTGTTTGACTACGGCAAAGAGCTGGTCGGCTGACAAAAACAACAAAGGGCGCCGAAGCGCCCTAAAACTGCTGACAAAGTTCCTGGTGACTAAAGTAATAGGTTTATTACTAATAAAAACAAAGAATTCTGTCTTACGATTTACCCCAAACCCCCGAAAACCACGTTTTTCGGGGGTTTGTCATCAATCAAGGGCGCCGAGGCGCCCTTTTTAATGCACAAAGCGGTGAAAGCTTAGGCTACGTCTTCGCTAGCCTGTGGTACCGGCAGGCGGAAGCTGCGCGTGACAAAGGCCAGGTAAATCAGACCAATTGCCGCCCACACCAGGCCCAGCGTCATTGAGCTGGTCTCCAGATTCAGCCACAGTGCACCTACGGTCAGCGCACCCATAATTGGCAGGATCAGGTAGTTAAAGGTGTCTTTAACGGTACGGTTCAGCTTGTCGCGGATATAGAACTGCGAGATCACCGACAGGTTCACAAAGGTGAACGCCACCAGCGCACCGAAGTTAATCAGCGCCGTTGCGGTAACCAGATCAAACGAAACCGCAGACAACGCAATCACGCCGACCAGCAGCACGTTCAGTGCCGGGGTACGCCATTTCGGGTGTACATAACCGAAGAAACGCTCCGGGAAGACGCCATCACGACCCATTACATACATCAGACGCGAAACACCGGCGTGCGATGCCATGCCTGAAGCCAGCACGGTCACGCAGGAGAACACCAGGATCACCGACTGGAAGAACTTGCCGGCCACGTACAGCATGATTTCCGGCTGGGACGCATCGGGATCTTTAAAGCGTGAAATGTCCGGGAAGTACAGCTGCACAAAGTAGGACACCACGATAAAGATGATACCGCCGATCAACGCCGTCAGGAAAATGGCTTTCGGGATCACGTTCTCCGCGTCTTTGGTTTCTTCCGACAGCGAACTGATACCGTCAAAACCGAGGAACGAGAAGCACAGAATGGTCGCACCGGTAATCATCGGCACCACGTGCGCCCCCTCAGACCAGAACGGACGGCTGCTGATCAGTGTACCGGCACCTTCACCATGTGAAATACCGTTCACGACCAGGAACAGGAACACGATCATGATCGCCACCTGCACCACCACGATAATGGAGTTCAGGTTCGCCACCAGCTTGATGCCGCGCAGGTTGAACAGCGTCATCAGCGCAACCAGTGCCGCCACGAAAATCCACGAAGGCACGCCCGGGAAAATGGCTTCCAGGTAAATTTTGGCCAACAGGATATTGATCATCGGCATGAACAGGTAGTCCAGCAGTGATGACCAGCCCACCATAAAGCCGACGTGCGGGTTGATGGCTTTCTGGGCATAAGTATAGGCAGAACCGGCGGACGGGAATTTCCGTACCAGTTTGCCGTAGCTCAGCGCGGTAAACAGCACCGCCAGCAGAGCAAAGGCGTACGCAGTGGCGACGTGACCATCGGTCAGGCCGGATACGATGCCAAAGGTATCGAAGATGGTCATTGGCTGCAGGTAAGCCAGCCCCATCATCACTACCGGAACTAAAGTCAGGGTTTTACGCAGCTGTGCGCGTTCAGCCGGAGCGGCATTGATGATGTTATCGGACATGACGCAGCCCCCCCTTACCTTCGGTCTTGCGGAGCGTAGACACGCCAAGACTTAAGGTTGCGGGGAAACTTCGCAACTTGCGACTGAATTCAAAAAGAAGGGGATTGGAAGCTGGATAACGAGTCAAGGCGGCCTTGGCTGCTCCATAATCGCTGCGACCGCAGCGGAAACCGGCGGGCACCGGTGCTAAAGTGAAAAATTGCCCCATCTTTCTTATCCTCATGAGTCACGACCATAAAGTTTTATTTGATCGCGCACGAAACTATTTATCTATCCGGATCGGTGTCCGGCCTCGCTTGGTGTATGAAACGCACAGTTTGTAAAACACAAATGCAAAAAAAATAACCGACGCGTTAAAACGTCGGCTATCTGCATTTGGGATATTTTGCACCAGAACCCCTCCTGATGACAAGATCAGGAAGGTCTGTTACACAAATTCTTTTTGCGATCGTTCGGAAAACCACCCTTACAGGTGAATTAATCCGCTATCGTTTTATCACCTATCAAGTTAATGACGCACATTTTACGCCGCTTCAGGCATTTTTCAACATCCAGTCGATCTCGGTTTCCGTCACCAAGCGCTCAAACTGCATCAGTTCGTCCAGCTTGCAGGCGTGGTAAACGTGGGCAAAACGTTCACCCAGATACTGCGTTAGTTCATGCTGGTGCTCAAACTCGTACAGGGCATCGCTTTGACGGATCGGGAACGGCAACCCTTCCTGCTCCAGCCCGTTGCCGGTCACCGGCTCAGGCAACGGCAGTTCGTTATCCAGACCGTAAAGAATGCCTGACAGTATCGCCGCCACCACCAGATAAGGGTTGGCATCGGCACCCGCAACGCGGTATTCCACCCGATGATTTTCCGGTTCGCCGCAAGGAATGCGCAGTGCAACGGTGCGGTTGTTGTGTCCCCAGGAAGCCTGAGTCGGTACATACATGCCTGGCTGGAAACGGCGGAAAGCATTCACATTGGGTGCCAGCAGCGCCATCGAGGCCGGCATTAAGGTGATCATCCCGGCCAGCGCGCGATGCAGCAAGGGGGAATCTTCGCCGTCCGCTTGCGCGAACAGGTTGTTGCCGTTGCCGTCCAGCATGCTGATATGCACGTGCATGCCGCTACCGGCGTATTCTTCATAGGGTTTGGCCATAAAGGTGGCGTGCAAATGATGATTTTCCGCCACCATGCGTACCAGGCGCTTTAACCCCAGAGCATGGTCACAGGCCAGCAAGACGTTATCGGTATGCTGCAGATTCACCTCGAACTGGCCTGGGGACGCCTCCGCCACCGCACCGTCCGCCGGCAAGCCTTGCATCTGCGCCAGCGTGTCGATGTCGTTGAGCACCTCAGCAAAATGATTCAGGTTATCCAGCGAGTAAACCTGGCTCTGCATGTTGCGCTCCTGGGTACCGGGCGCGCAGGGAGGCTGTAAATACCCCTCGGAGTCTCGCTGCCTGTCAATGAGATAGAACTCCAACTCTACCGCTACCACCGGGAACATGCCGCGCTGGCGCAACGCCTGCCACACTCGATTCAGGACATTACGGGGTTCAACGTCAAAGGGAGTGCCATCTTCATCCAGCATGGTCAGTAATACCTGGCCAATATTATCCGGGTCCGCCGCTGAGGGAGTCAGTGAACCGGGCACCGGCATGCAAACACGGTCCGGTTCCCCCAGTTCCTGGCCCAGGCCCGCCTCTTCCACCACATTGCCCAAAATATCCATAGCGAATACCGAGGCGGGGAAGTAACAGCCTTTTTCCAATTTTTTCAGTCCGGAGACAGGGATGCGTTTACCGCGGAAGGAACCATTCAGGTCAGTGAGAAGGATATCGATATACTGCGTTGAGGGGTGGCGTTCCAAATAATGAGCAACCTCACGTTGGAACGCGCTACTTCGCCTCTCTTCATTATGCTGTGCAAAATTTTCAACTGCTGCGATATTGGTTTGCATACATCACCCGCCATTATGCTCTGAGAACGCGTTCGCGTTCACCTGCCGATAGGTTCAACACATGGTCTGATTTCTCTGTAGACTGCGCCAGAACTGGCGCTCAAAATAACATCCATAATATGAAACATAGCCTTAACACAAATGGTTTGCAAATGTTACAATCCTGTTTGATTATTCGCCACCGACTGCTAAATTGATAAAATATTGACCGAAAAGGTGTTAACTGCCTTTTTATGTATAGAATTTCGTCCACCAGAACGGGGGGATCATGGGCAATATATTTTCCAAATTGGTCGCAATTACCGATATCATGCCGTGTCGAACTCACTCAGACAGGCACCTGACATTGTTATTCATTTCTGCCTGTTGTCCCTACCAGAAGGAAGTACCGCTATGAGCGAAGTCAGCTTGGCGCCAGGTAAGCGCCTGTCACAGATCCGTCTGCAATTGGGTTTGTCGCAGCGCCGGGTCGCCGAACTGTCCGGGTTAACCCACAGCGCAATCAGCACCATCGAGCAGGACAAGGTCAGCCCGGCTATCAGTACGCTGCAAAAGTTGCTGAAGGTCTATGGGCTGTCTCTGTCTGCATTCTTTGCCGAACCAGAAGCCGCCAATGAACCCAAAGTGGTGATCGAAGCCGAAGATCTGATCGAAATCGGCAGTCAGGGTGTCTCGATGAAACTGGTGCACAACGGTAACCCAACCCGCAATCTGGCAATGATGCTGGAAACCTACCAGCCCGGCACCACCACCGGCGAAAAAATCAAGCACCAGGGCGAGGAGATCGGTACCCTGCTGGAAGGCGAGATTATACTGACCATCAACGGTCAGACTCACTGCCTGAGCGCCGGCCAGAGTTATGCCATCAACACTGGCATTCCCCACAGTTTCAGCAATACCTCGGCGCGCGTCTGCCGCATCGTCAGCGCTCACACCCCGACGACCTTCTGACAAACCGGACAAGGGGATGGCGCTGGCAGCTATTCCCTTTTCGCGGTATCCCGTTCAGTTTTGCCCTCTCCTCTGAACGGGCCCCTCATCAGCAAAAGATTATTTTCATCCTGATTATGCCATTTAGTTTGTTGAGAAAAACATAATCTGTGTTACAAAAGACTTAATTTAGCCATCTAAACACCTAAACGTCTTTTAATCACACTATGCCAACCACTACGCCCTCACGCTTAGAGATGCGCAATATCTCGATCGCTTTTGCCGGCTTCAACGCACTGCAAAACGTCGACTTCACCCTGCAGGGCGGCTCTACCCATGCACTGGTCGGCGCTAACGGCGCAGGCAAATCCACGCTGATGGCGATCCTCTCCGGCGCGCACCATCATTACCGTGGCGAGATCTTTATCGATGGGCAACAAGTGGATATTCATTCGCCGCTGCAGGCTCGTCAGCACGGGATCCATGTGGTGCAGCAGGAAGTCGATGTGGCGTTGATCCCCACGCTGTCGGTGGCGGAAAATATCATGCTCGACTGGCTGAACGAGCCGGGGCATTTGCTGAACTGGGCGCAATTGTACCGCCAGGCGGCGCAGCTACTGGCCCAGTTGGATCTAACCATTAACCTGAGCCAACGTTTGGCCGAGTGCTCGCTGGCAGAAAAACAGCAAGTGCTGTTGGCACGTGCGTTATCCCACCGCTGCCGTTTCCTGGTGCTCGATGAACCTACCGCCCCGCTCGATCGCGCCGAAAGCGAACGTCTGTTCCGCGTGGTGCGCCGCCTTAAGTCCGAAGGCATCGGCGTGGTGTTTATTTCACACCGTATTCATGAACTGAGCGAAATTTGCGACCGGCTGACGGTGCTGCGCGATGGTCGCCACGTCAGCGAAGACGCCATGCAGGGGCTGAGCGGTGAGCAAATCGTCGAGAAAATGCTCGGCCATCAGTTGAATGATATCTTTCCGCCGCCACGCCCGCCGCACGGTTCCCGCCCGCTGCTACAAGTGGAGGGCCTGAGCGATCGTCACAAACTGCGCGACGTCAGTCTGCGGCTGTATCAGGGGGAAATCCTCGGCATTGCCGGGCTGGCCGGGGCGGGCAAAACCGAACTGTGCAAAGCGCTGTTCGGCGCCACGCCGGCACGGGTTGCACAAGGCGAACTGCTGGGTAAAACCTGGGCCCCGCGAGCACCACACCTCAGCGTTGAACAAGGGCTGGCACTGGTGCCGGAAGAGCGTCGTAAAGAAGGCATTTTTATTGATGAAACCATCCCGATGAACCTGAGCGTCAGCGCCGACGACAGTTTTTCACGCTGGGGCCTGTTTAGTCGTCGTCAGGAACTGCGCTGGGCGCGGGACATTATGCAGCGCCTGAATATTCGCGCCTCCGGTCCACAGCAGCGGCTGGCCCGGCTTTCTGGCGGCAACCAGCAAAAAGTGGCCATTGGCAAATGGCTGCGCGGTGACGCCAGGATCCTGATTTTCGATGAGCCGACAAAGGGGGTGGATATCAAGGCCAAACAGGAACTGTTCACCCTGATCGACGGCCTGGCGCGCGACGGCAAAGGCATTATCTATGCTTCCGGCGAGTTTTCGGAGCTGGTCGGTTTGTGCGATCGCATCTGCGTACTGTGGGATGGCCGGGTAGTGGCGGAACTTAATGCCGCCGATATTGATGAAGAAACCCTATTACTGTATTCCACCGGAGGAACCCCTGCGTGAGTAAAGAATTATCCCTGCAGAATGCGCAACCCTGGCGCCATCAGCTGTTTGAGTTTCTCTATAAATGGGGGATGTTACTCACGGTTGTCGCGCTGATCGCCCTGTTCGGACTGGCATCGGACAACTTTCTCGATCCCAACAACATCATCAATATCTTACGCTCGATCGCCATCGTCACGGTAATAGCCATCGGGGTCTCCATCTCACTTTCGGTCGGCGGCTTTGACCTTTCCGTCGGTTCTACCGCGTCACTGGCTAACGCCCTGGTGGTTTCGCTGTTCGTCTGGTATGGCTTTGGAACTACCGGCGCGATTGTGCTGACGTTGCTGATTTGCACGCTGGTCGGTCTGTTCAACGCTTTCCTGATCGTGGTGCTGAAAATTCCCGATATGCTGGCGACCCTGGCCAGCCTGTTTGTGATCCAGGGCGTGGCGATGACCTACAGCTACGGCGGCTCCATCACCCAAAATATGCTGCTGCCGAACGGCGACATGGCGGAAGGCCTGATCCCTGATATCTTCTCATCTCTGGGCCAGGTACCGGTGATCGTGCTGATTATGCTGGCGGTCACCATTGTCGTGCAGTTGTTCCTGTCATTGACCAAGCATGGCCGCCGCATGTACGCCATCGGCGGTAATCCGGAAGCAGCACGCCTGTCGGGGATTCGCACCGTACGTTACAGGGTTGCGGCTTATGTCATTTCTGCCCTGCTGGCCTCGCTTGGCGGCATACTACTGGCGTCACGTATTGGTTCCTCGCAGGTCAACGCCGGTGGCAGTTATCTGATGGATGCGGTCGCCGCCGCCTACATTGGTTTTTCACTGGCTGGCTCAGGCAAGCCCAATGCGCTCGGCACGCTGGTCGGTGCGGTGATCCTCGGTGTGCTGCAAAACGGCCTGGTGATGCTCTCCGTCCCTTACTACGCCATGGACATTATCAAAGGCCTGGTGTTGGCTCTGGCGCTAGCGATCACCTACATCCAGAAACGCTGACTCCCCCGGCGCGCGCCCTGCCGCGCCGGTTTTCCATTTAATTCATGCGGTTATCCTCCCATTCTCTTTTTTAATCATACGAATGATACGAATTATCATTTGTGTTTACATTTTGTTTAAAATCCTTACAATGGCCTGACGAAATATTGCCGAAACGATGAACCTCGCAATGACGAGGCTCCGTTTCCACCTATTATTCAAAACGTTAAACCGACATTTTGTCGATTTACATCAGACCAGGAAAGGTTTGCCTCATGGAAAAGCCACGTTATAACCAGCTCACCGCACTGATTATTGCAGCACTCGGCAGCGCCAGTGCGTTCGCCGCACCACAGAATGACGCACAGGACACCATGGTGGTTACTGCCTCGGGTTTCCAGCAAAAAATCCAGGACTCCGCCGCTTCTATCTCGGTAATCCCACGGCAGCAGATTGAAGACAAAGCCTACCGCGATATCACCGATGCATTGAAAGACGTGCCGGGCGTGGTAGTCACCGGCGGGGCCAGCAGCAGCGATATCAGCATCCGCGGCATGTCCTCCAAATACACCCTGATTCTGGTCGACGGCAAACGCGTAGACACCCGTGGCACCCGCCCGAACAGCGATAACTCAGGCATCGAACAGGGCTGGCTGCCGCCGCTGGAAGCCATTGAGCGCATTGAAGTGGTGCGTGGGCCTATGTCTTCTCTGTATGGTTCTGACGCCATGGGCGGCGTGATCAACGTGATCACCCGCAAGACTTCCAGAACGGAATGGAAAGGCTCACTGCACGGTGACGCCACCTTCCAGGAACGCAGCGACTCCGGCGATATTTTCCAGACCAACGCCTACGCCTCCGGCCCGCTAATTGACGGCCTGCTGGGCCTGCGGGTCAACGGCCTGCTGTCGCGCCGTGCCGAGGATAAAATCGTCAACGGCTTCAATGAACAGCGCATGCGCAGCGGCACCGCGGTGTTTACCCTGACACCGGATGATAAAAACGAATTCGACTTTGAAGTTGGCCGCTCGCTGCAGGACCGTAACAGCACGCCGGGGATGTCGGTGGTTACTGAGCGTTGCAGCAAAGGAAAATGTACCCCGAGCAAAGTCAGCGAAAGCAAGTATACCCGCACCAACTATGCCCTGACGCATAACGGTTATTACGACTTCGGTAATACCACCAGCTACATCCAGCGTGAAGAAACCAATAACCCGGGCCGTAACATGAAGATGTATAACACCATCTTCAACACCCAGAACCAGTTTGAACTGGGCGCCCATATGCTGAACCTGGGCGGCCAGTATCGTTACGAAAAGCTGGGCGACAGCGGCAACAAGCTTAAGGCGGCTCAAGGCTTGAACCAGCTAACTCGCTGGAGTTGGGCGCTGTTTGCCGAAGACGAATGGGCGATGACCAATGACTTCAGCCTGACCAGCGGTATCCGTATGGATCAGGACCAGAACTACGGCAACCACTGGACACCGCGCATGTACGGCGTCTGGCACCTGACCGAACAATTTACCCTGAAAGGCGGCGTTTCCGCCGGCTACCGTTCGCCGGATCTACGCCAATCCTCTGCCAGTTGGGGCCAGACTACCGGCGGTGGCGTACGTAAAGGGATTATCGTCGGCAACCCGGACCTGCAGCCAGAGAAAAGCCTGAGCGAAGAAATCGCCGTTATGTGGGATAACCAGCAAGGCCTGAACGCCGGCGTGACGGTGTTCAACACCGATTTCAAAGACAAGATCACCGAAGTCAGACGCTGTGAAGATACCCCGGACTGTACCATTGGCGGTGAACCCTATGACTTTATCAGCGATCGCACCAACGTGGATAAAGCCAATATGCGCGGCGTAGAAACCACCTTTGGCTGGCAGATCAACAAGGACTGGAAGTGGAATACCAACTACACCTATACCTCATCCGAACAGAAAAGTGGGGAATTCCAGGGCCAGGCGCTGAACCAGATGCCAAAACATATGATTAACAGCGTGCTGGATTGGCAAGCAACTCACGACGTCAGCCTGTGGTCACGCGTTAACTTCCGCAGCAAAACATCGGAGTACCTCAGCCGCACTTCAATGGCCAAGAGCACCCCGTCTTACACCTTTGTCGACGCCGGTCTGAGCTATAAGGCCAACAAGAACCTGCAGGTCACCGGCGGGGTTTACAACATCCTCGACAAAACCGTGGATTACGACAACTACAACACCACGCTCGATGGCCGCCGTTACACCGTCGGCATGACCTACAACTTCTGATTCGATAAAAAGGCCCCGAATTCGGGGCCTCACCATTTCTAAAAACAATTCAAACTACCGGCTGGTTCACCAACCCGTCGATCAATACCTGCGGAGAACCTTGCGAACAGCGCTCAATACGCCCGCGAACGCCATAAACCCTCGCCAAACTCTGCGGCGTGATCACCTGTTCCGGCGCCCCGTCGGCAATCAACTCACCGTCCTGCAGCATCAACACATGATCGCCATGGCGCAGGGCTATATTAATGTCATGCACCACCACCACAGTGATGATATTGCGTTTACGCGTCTCTTTGCGCACCAAATCCATCACGTGGAACTGGTAGTTGAGATCGAGCGCGCTCAGCGGTTCATCCAGCAACAGCAGCGAAGGCTGACGGATCAGCGATTGCGCCAGGCCAACCAGCTGTTTCTGGCCGCCGGAAAGCTGGTCGAGGTAGCTCAGCGCCAAATGTGCGATACCAAGCTGCTCCAGCAACGCCATAACTTCCGACTCGCTACTGGCGTTGCTGCGCCCGCCCGAGGCGCGTTGCGCCACGATGATTGACTCCAGCACATGCAAATGCACCCCGGCGGGCAACGATTGCGGCAAATACACCACTTTCTCGGCCCGGCGGGCAAAAGGCATCTGCATCAGATCGATGTCATCGAGCCACAGTTTCCCCTGCGCCGGGTTCAGCCCGGCCAGCGCGCGCAGCAGCGTCGACTTGCCGCTGCCGTTCGGCCCCAGCAGAACGGTGATTTGGCCACGTGGCAACATTGGCACCGCCAGATCGCTTATCACCTGACGCTTCGGATAACCGGCGGAAAAATGCTCGATACGCAATCCCTGACTCATACATTCCCCCGATGACGCAGAATAATACTCAGGAAGAACGGCACCCCCACCAGCGAGGTGACGATGCCGACCGGAATGATGATCCCCGGGATCAGGTTTTTCGAGGCCACTGAGGCCATCGACAGCACCAGTGCGCCAATCAACGCACTGGCCGGCAGATAGAAACGATGATCTTCACCGAAAATCATGCGGGCGATATGTGGTGCTACCAGGCCGATAAAACCAATAGGGCCAACAAATGCCACTGCCAATGCGGAGAGAATACTGATACGCAGCAAGGTGGTCAGGCGCAGGCGGCGCACGTCGATGCCGAAGCTCACCGCTCGATCTTCACCCAGACGCAGCGCGGTCAACTTCCACGAACTCATCATCGACAACGGCAGCAGTACGACAAATACCCCAAGCAGGATGCCCAGTTTGTCCCAGGAGGCACGCGCCAGGCTACCCATGGTCCAGAACACCAGCCCCTGCAACGTGTCTTCGCTGGCAATAAACTGCATCATGGAGACCAGCGCGTTAAAGGTAAACACCAGCGCAATCCCAAACAGCACCACCCCAGAGGTAGCAACTCGCGTCCAGCGTGTAATACCGTCCAGCATCAGTGCAGCAAACAAGGCGAAAATAAACGCATTAGCGGAAATAAACCACTGGTCAGGAATGCCCGGTACGCCAATCCCCAGCACAATGGCCAGTGCCGCGCCGAAAGCGGCAGCAGAAGAAACCCCGAGGGTAAAGGGGCTGGCAAGCGGATTATTCAGGATGGTCTGCATTTCTGCCCCGGCCAGGCCAAGCGCAAAACCCACCACCACGGCCATCAAGGCATAGGGCAGACGGATATCCCAGACAATCACCCGCGTACCGGCATCTGCCACCGCAGGGTCAATCAAGGTTTGCCACAGGGTGGACAGCGAAAGCCCGGATGGCCCCAGGGTAAAATCCAGCAGCAGCGAACCCAAAATCGCCAATGCCAACACCCCCATCATCAATAAACGGTGGCGGAGAATATGGTGATAACGCCCCATAACGTTGACGTCGGGTTGCCCCTGGGCGTCAGACAGAGGATCGGTGGATACGCTCATTATTTCGGATACCTGTTACGACGATGGCCCCGGCAGGGTGCCAGACGGCCGCCTTGAAGCGGATAAGCAGCCGATAACAATAAAGCAAACGATAATACTTATCAATCATACCAATAGCTATTACCTGCCATGTTAATATGTAACGCTTTATTTTATAAAGCGATTAACCACATAGGCCTGACAAATTTCCAATGCCGCACAGGGTTAATAATTCCGAAAGTTTGGCCGCCCCGCGCCCGACTATGACAAATTGCAACGAAACCACATAGAATCCAAAGCCAGACCGGCAAAGGGCGTGCCAACCCCCCATGCCAGATATTTAGGGCCCGTTAGCGGGCCTTTGCTAAAGAGGTCGCAATGCGAAGTCGCTCCCCAATGTTAACGCCTAAAAAACCCGCGCTACTACATTGGCTGGTACAAAGTCCACATCAGGCTGATAACGCCCAATTTCAGCGCCAAATGCGGCATACTCTGGTGCCGTCCCCCGCCACTCCCTGGCTGAATGCCGCCGGGGTGGCGCTGCTGCTGCTGGCGTATGGCTGGCTGAGCAACCTGGCGATCGCAGCTGCTCTGCTGACGTTGCTGATACTGCTGAGCGCCGGGCGCTGGGGGCTGGTGCGCGCCACTCCTCCTCTCAGGCCAACAGCCATGCTGGTGACGGTGCTGCTGTGGTGTTCACTGGTGGGCGCAACTGCACTGCTGGCGATGCTTTCAGGCCGTATGCTACTGATCCTGTCCACCGGCTTATTGATTACCGCGCTGGCCTTCTGGCTGATGCAACGTCATGCCGCCGCCCCGCGCTTTGCCCTGCTGGAAGTAATGCTGCTGACGCTGCCCTACCTGTTGGCCGCACCGTTATCCCGCGTGCAAAATCTGTTTTTACTGGCAGACATCATCCCGCTGTGGCTGCTGCTGGCTTATGGACTGATCGCGTTTTACCATCGTCAGGTGGCGCAACAGGTCACTTTAACCACAGAAAAGCAACAAGCGGCCCATCAAGACCATTTAACCGGTTTTCTTAACCGCGCGGGCGGGGAAGCGGTAATGCAGGATATTTGCCGCCCTTCCCCAACGCAGCATCCCCTGTCACACCTGTTTATTATTGAATTTACGCCACTGGCGGCGCTCTACCAGAGCCACGGGGTACTGATCGGCGATGACGTGTTACGTACCATCGGCGAACGCCTGAAAATGCTGGTGCGCCCGAGCGATTTTGTCTGCCGCTATAGCGGTGGCCAATTTCTGATCCTGGTGCACGGCCTGCCTTACGGTTCCGAAGGCGAATTTTTGGCGCGTATCATTCCACCGTTGGAGGTGCCTTACGACTTTGGCGCTTTCGGTGAGGTGACATTGCGGCTCAATAGCGGAGTACTGGCGTTAACCCAGGATTATAAAACGGTTGAAAGCCTGATGACGGCGGCGCAGCAAGCGCTGGGGATAAAAGGAAAGGAATAAATCCGTTGTTTCAAGCTGCAGCCAAAGGGTCAGCTGCAGCTTGAAATTTAACGGCTATAGACAGGGATTACTTCACGTCCATTTTCGGGAATTCCATTTCGCTGTACTTCACGACACGGGTGCCGCGCGTCAGCTTGTAGCCGAACCAGATAATCAGGAACAGCGGAAGACCGATATAAGTTGCGGTCACGCCGTACCAGTCGATGCGGTCTTGCAGGAACGCCTGATAGTTCTGCCCCAGCGTAATAATCAGACAAAGGACAAAAGCAAAGATCGGGCCCAGCGGGAAGAAACCGGAACGGTAGGGCAAATCGTTCAGCTCACGTCCCTGAATCATATAGCCGCGACGGAAACGGTAATGACTGATGGCAATCCCCAACCAAGCGATAAAGCCGGTCATCCCCGAGGTGTTCAACAGCCATAGATAAACCGACTGGTTGCCGAACATCGAGCTCAGGAAGCACAGACCCGCCACCACGGTAGTGGCGTACAGCGCGTTGCGTGGCACTCCACCTTTCGACAATTTGGCGAAGATACGCGGCGCTTTGCCTTCCGATGCCAGAGTAAACAGCATACGGGTAGAGGCGTACATCCCGGAGTTACCGGCAGACAACACCGCCGTCAGGATCACCGCATTCATCACCGCCGCCGCCGACAGCAAACCAGCATGCTGGAATACCAGCGTGAACGGGCTGACGCTGATGTCTTTCACATCGTTACGCAGCAAGCTCGGATCGGTATACGGAATGATCAGGCTGATAATCAGAATGGCAAAGATATAGAACAGCAGGATACGCCAGAAGACCTGACGTACCGCGCGCGGGATGTTTTTGCCCGGATTTTCCGACTCACCGGCCGCGATGCCGATAAGCTCGGTACCCTGGAACGAGAAGCCGACTATCATCGCCACGCCGATCATCGCCGAGAACCCTCCGGCAAACGGCGCATCGCCAATAGTCCAGTTCTGCCAGCCCGCGTGCTCGCCCCCATTGAGGATGCCGAAGATCATCAGCACGCCGATACCGATAAAGATAATCACGGTGGTCACTTTGATCAGCGAGAACCAGTATTCCGCTTCACCGAAGCCTTTGACCGAAATGTAGTTCAACAGGAACATCAGGCAGAGGAACAGTGCGCTCCAGATCCAGCCGGGCGTATCCGGGAACCAATAGGTCATCACCAGTTGCGAAGCCACCAGGTCAACGGCGATGGTCACCGCCCAGTTGTACCAGTAGTTCCAGCCCAGCGCGAAGCCGAAGCCTTCTTCTACGTATTTGGCACCGTAGGTGGAGAAAGAGCCGGACACCGGCATAAAGGCTGCCAACTCGCCCAGGCTGGTCATCAGGAAGTACACCATCAGTCCGATCAGCGCGTAAGACAGCAGTGCCCCACCTGGACCTGCCTGAGAAACCGTAGCGCCAGAGGCCACAAACAGACCGGTGCCGATAGAGCCACCAATAGCAATCATGGTTAAGTGCCGAGCTTTCAGCTCGCGGCGCAATCCGGGTGCTGCTTGCCCCGATGTTGTTTTTATATCCTGCTGAGCCATTCTTACCCTATCTGCTGGTCAAAAAAAATGAGGGCGGATTGTAACAAATACCCGCCGGCGAACTAGTAACATTGCACTGATATAAGATAGCTTCATAATTCAGGGCTAATTATTAGCGACAGGCCAGAATACCTTACTTACTGTCATTAATGTGACAAGGCGCAGCTTTTTATGCTTTGTTTCTTGTTTCGGAGACGTTATTGAGGCTGAAACCCGCAGTAACCGAGAAAACGCTGCAGCGCGTTGGAGATATGCTTTTGCCGGTGATGGATCAGATAAAGGGTGCGTATCAACGGCGGCAACGGGATATTCAGCTCCACCAGCACGCCGCTGGCCAACTGTTCGCCAATCACCCGCCGCGACAGACAGCTGATCCCCATACCGTGGCGAACCGCATGTTTGATCGCTTCCGAATTGCCCAGCTCCATCACCAGTTGGAAGTGCGGCAAGTGCGCCAGCAGCAGATGATGTAGCACCTCGCGCGTACCCGACCCGCCTTCACGCAGGATCCAGGGGGCCGTAGCCAGCATTTCCAGGGTCAGCGGTTGCCCGGCCAACGGGTTGTCCGGCGCGGCAAATACCACCAACTCATCTTCCAGCCACGGTAGAGTGATCAGTTCCGGCATATGGCAAGGGCCTTCAATCAGCCCAAGATCGACGCGGAAATCCGCCACCGCGCCGATCACCTCCTGGCTGTTGCCGACGTTCAGTTCCAACGGCGAAGCAGGGAAATCATGCCGATAATGGGCGATCATCTCCGGCAGCATATAGTTACCGATGGTACTGCTGGCACTGATGCGCAACGCACCGCCGTCATGGCGGAACAGTTGTTCAATCTCCCCCGCCTGCTCCAGCAGCGCCAGCGCCTTCGGGTACAGCAACCTGCCATGTTCATTAATGACCAGACGCTTGCCCACGCGATCGAACAACTGCACGCCCAATTGCCCTTCCAGATCGGCCAGCGCTGCGCTGACCGCCGACTGTGATAACGCCAGAACTACCGAAGCCTGGGTGGTCGAACCGCTCTTAAGTACTTCGGCAAACACTTCCAATTGACGTAAGGTGATATGCATAGCGTCTCGGTTTTAATCAAAGGTGACATCGAAAAAAGTCACTGAAATTAATGCAAAATCTGCGCTGCTGACCGGCAACAACGCACAGGGTGAATAATATTAATGGTACCACGTTTGCAGAAATCAGCATGAAAGCCGCCCACGCTGATATTCGCCAGGTTCGGTTATCGCATTTAAATCGGTGCCTGCTGGCAGAGTTTTATCGGACACAGGAACCGCACCGGTATCCTTCGCAGTGATCGCATCCTTGGTCGCCAATTTCCCCAACCCTAGGTTTTTCTGCGATGCTTCCTGTGCATTTTTCCTGCGTCAGCGATTTCTGAGTGGTTGTTTTTGATTGCCAGATAATCCGACACCACCGGGGCAGCCGTAACTTTCACGACCCGATTGGCACTTACCCCCGACACACTCCCCGTAACGCTGATCGTGGCCGTCCCCTCACCCGCGTCCATGAGTCAACCATCTGTCGTCAGACTCGCGACAACACTGTCTGTCGAAGCATAGCTTAGCGTTTCCGTAGCATTCGCTGGCGTCTTCGTCACAACCAGCTCGTAGGTGTCACCTGCAACCTGATCGGGAATAGCCGCCAGCGCAATTGACGTGAGCAGAATATCCACTCTAACCGTCACGCGAACGCTTAAGCCGGAACTGACGCTGGCGATGATGTCCGTAGTGCCTGGCCCAGTCCCATGAAACAGCCCGTTGCCATCAATGGTACCCACGGCCGTATTCGTGCTTATCCACGTTACCGGGAAGTTGGGAGCCAAATCAGCGGGTAAGACCTGAGCGGCAAATTGTTGTGTCTTCCCAGCCCCAATACTCAGTGATGATGGCGTAACGATAATTTTCGTCGGCGTAGGGTCCGGTTTTATATTGTCTGCCCGAGCCGTTTTAACGATATACATTAACGCTACGTTAACGGGATGTGGCGCATTCATATCTGTTGAATCGTCATATTTTACGGGGTTACCACTTCCCAATGATTGGCCTGCCTGACCGTTTGGGATCTGGCTGAAATGCGGAAACTGTTCTGGACATCAAAACTCTCTAGCACCATAAGATTGCCCGTGCCAATTTTAGCCGCGAACTGGCATCGTAAAATCGTCTCCGCGTTCCCCGCTATCTGCATTTGCATGCCCTATCAAATGATAGTGGTTCATGTCTACTGGAAGCTGAACGCTAAGTATCCCTCGTCCTGGTTCAGGATCTTCGCCACTCCCATGAGCCCAGCCGCGAACAAACCGCCCTCGCAAGTCAGGCACATTACCCGATGGGAAATGACCGAGCGTACGGCAGTTCACTATAGACGTAGGCAGAAGATGAGAAGCAGTAAACAGGCCTCGTTTACCATATTTAATTGTGTTGTTAATTTATTTTCAAGGTAATCATTCGTTTTCCAATGATTATTTTTAACTTGACGAATATCTATACGCACATTGTTTTTTACGTTTTGATTTATTTCACATTTCCACCATTTCCTCTTCTGTTATGAAAATACATCTTGCGTGAAAATCAGTTGGCCGCGCCGCTTATTAAGGTACCTACTTGATTTTTTTTGTGTGTCGGCTAGATTGAAATCGTACGTATTCGTACAAATTAAAAATTAGAGGTTAACATGAGCATTAATAGTAATAGCATATCCGAGTTTCTGAATTCCGAATTAGAAGTAACTGACAGCGTTTGTACTGAATTTATCAATATCAGAGACGTTGGCACCAACCGTGTCGAAATGGATTCAGATATTTTAGATAACAGTGATAAAAGTAGTGTAGATAGAGACATGACGGTTTCCAAGCATACGCATAAAATATCTAGCTCCATTACTGTTAGCTCAGGAACAGAGTTCTCTTTTGGTCAAGAAATATCTATTGAAGCATCAGGTAAAGTGGGGCTTCCCTTGGTTACCAAAGGAGAGGTAAAAACGACAGCCAAGCTCGTTGCAGGACAGAAGTTTAGTAGCTCTCGCTCTGTGGTAAAGACTGAGGAAAAAACGATTGAATATGGTGGTGGAGTACAGAGGGTTAAAGCTGGTAAAATTTTGAAGGTCTCATTCGTTTATGAAGAATCACAAATCACGGGAACAGCAAAAATAAAAAGACCTATAAAAATTTGTTATTTAGAGCGCCTTAAGAAGGTTGCTGTAAACTATTGGGATGGGGAAAGTGCGGTAGATAAAGAATACTTAAGTTTCAATAACACATATGATATCTTTGATTTAATTAGACGTAAAAAAAATGGATTATCAACAGCTAATCTTTTCCTTGAGTACCGCAGTGATAAATACACACTACCAACCTACTCGATATATCCACTTATTGAATTCGATGATGTAAATAAAATTGTATATTTAAAGGAAGAAGAGGCAGACTTTAAAATATCCATAGGGAGAAAGATTGTCCAGACTATCTCTGATGGAGAGACCGGTGAGGCCTATTACAGGCTAGAATTTGCATGAAACATACGTGAAATAATTTTCAATTATAAGCCTTAAGCTATTTAAATGTCCGAAATAAAAATAACTTCCTTACCCCCATTGCTATGCTTTCTAAATTGGCGATGGGGGTTTGAGGGCCAACCGTACGAAAACGTACGCTAAGAGTGAGGTGGTTGTTTGAAAAAACGTTTAGTAAACAGCGCTGTCCGTTAAATGCCATTTATCGATTAAAAAGACATCATTTCGAGGGCGCCGGGCTAGTCATTCGGCGAATAAATTTTCAATAAACTATGAACGTTCATTCCTGAATCAGGCTTGGTTAAGATTTCCCCCCCCCCCCCGATAAGTTGTCTGGCTAGACTAATGGATGATTCATTTCCAGCATCAACTACAGCTTCGACAATCAACCCATTTTCGGAATGCGGAAGCATCTCGTTGATTGTGGCAGGGCCTTGAATACTTCGTAGATGGTGGCTGGGCGTTCTTCCAGCGCCTCAAAGAGGACGGCGGCGGCTACTGGCTCGGGCGAACATATAACGATGCGTTCATATTCGGACTTGGACGACCAACGTCGCTATTTGAAGGTATCCAATTCATCCTGGCCACGAGGTCAGTTGAGCGAAAAGCAGGTAAGTTTGACGACGATTTCACCCTCACTTAGAAGGAGGTCACACATTGCAGTTAATGCCTGACGATAATTGACAATCTAACCCATAGACCATCGCGATCAGCCTTTCCTTCAACCTTCAGCCGTCCGCGTCCCAAGTAGTCCCAATACCACTTATACAGATAGGTTATAACCATATAATCAATTTCTCTTTTATACGGTCAGAACGTAGTCTGTGCTCAAGAATTTGAATAAAAGGGCTGACTTATGGCGACCAATACCACAGATAATTTCCCCACTCGGCAATTTGCCCTGTTCGGTTTACCTCACCTGATACCAGGACTGCTGTTGACTGCGGCTATCACCGCGTTAGCCGTCTGGATCGGTGATATTCCATGGGTGGCCGGACTGGGGCTGGGAGCGCTGACGCTGGCGATTCTACTCGGCATTGTGGTGGGCAATACGCTGTATCCCTGGTTACAACCGAGCTCTCACAGCGGCGTTCAGTTCGCCAAACAGCGCCTGCTGCGGTTGGGTATCATCCTTTACGGCTTTCGTCTGACGTTTCAGCAGATTGCCGACGTAGGTACTACCGGTATCATCATAGATGCGTTAACGCTCACCACCACTTTCCTGCTCGCCTGCTGGTTGGGCAAAAAAGTGTTTGGCCTCGACACTCATACCACCATGCTGATCGGTGCCGGCAGCAGTATCTGCGGCGCGGCTGCGGTAATGGCTACCGAACCGGTACTGAAAGCCGATGCCAATAAGGTGGCTGTCGCCGTGAGCACCGTGGTGGTATTCGGCACGCTGGCTATCTTTGCCTATCCGTGGCTGTACCATCTGAACGAACAATTTCAGTGGCTGCCGTTTAATCAGGAAAGTTTCGGCATCTTCACCGGTTCGACTATCCACGAAGTGGCGCAGGTCGTCGCCGCCGGGCATGCCATCGGCCCGGATGCTGAAAACGCTGCGGTGATCTCCAAAATGATCCGTGTGATGATGCTGGCCCCCTTCCTGGTAGTGCTCTCAGGGTTTATCAGCCGCAGTCGTAGCACTGACAACGGCGGTGAGAAAGCAGAAAAATCTGCCATCACCATTCCCTGGTTTGCCGTGTTGTTTATCGCCGTCGCCGGGCTGAACTCTTTCAACCTGATCCCGGCTACGCTGGTAAAACACTTGATTACTGCGGATACCTGGATGCTGGCGATGGCCATGGCAGCTCTGGGATTGACCACCCACATCAGCGCCGTGCGCCAGGCGGGGGTAAAACCGATTCTGCTGGCCACCCTGCTGTTCATCTGGCTGATTGTCGGCGGCAGTGCGATTAATCTGCTGGTGCAACATTTCCTCTGATTCCCCCGTAGTGCTCCCACGACCTCAGGCCCGCCATCGCGGGCCTGAACTTTTTCAGCCATTCAATCCTTCCGCTATCAATGCCATAATGACGCCGATTACACAGGAGAATGAAAATGAAGTTTGTCGGTGCACATGTCAGCGCGTCAGGCGGCGTGGATCAAGCGGTTATCCGCGCGCACGAATTAGAGGCGACCGCATTCGCCCTGTTCACTAAAAATCAGCGTCAATGGAAGGCCGCTCCGCTGCCTGCCGATGTGATTGATAAATTCAAGAGCGCCTGCGCGCAATACGGTTACGGCCCAGGTCAGATCCTGCCGCACGACAGCTACCTGATTAATCTCGGCCACCCGGTGACCGAGGCGCTGGAAAAATCCCGCGAAGCCTTCCTTGATGAAATGCAACGCTGCGAACAACTGGGGCTGACGCTGCTGAACTTCCACCCTGGCAGCCATCTGATGCAAATTGAGGAAGACAAATGCCTGGCACGCATCGCTGAATCCATCAACCTGGTGCTGGATAAAACCAGCGGTGTGACGGCAGTGATCGAAAATACCGCCGGTCAGGGCAGTAACCTGGGCTTTAAGTTCGAACATTTGGCGGCGATCATCGACGGCGTGGAAGACAAAAGCCGCGTCGGCGTCTGCATCGACACCTGTCACGCCTTTGCCGCCGGTTACGATTTGCGTACCGAGGAAACCTGCGAAAAGACTTTTAAGGAACTCGGTGAGGTGGTGGGCTTCAACTATTTGCGAGGTATGCACCTGAACGACGCCAAGAGCGAGTTCGGCAGCCGCGTCGACCGCCACCACAGCCTGGGTGAGGGCAACATCGGTAAAACGGTGTTCAGCTACATCATGCGCGACTCGCGCTTCGACAATATCCCGCTGATCCTGGAAACGGTGAACCCGGATATCTGGGCGGAAGAGATCGCCTGGCTGAAAGCCCAACAGTAATTGATGCAATAAAAAACCGGAGCCTAGACTCCGGTTTCAGACTGATGACAAACCTCATTCCTGCCCAGAGCGAAGTAGAGGCCGATAAATAAAAATCAGGAAAATCAATTTATTGATTTTCGGCTGCTCACCACAAAGCAGGAAAAACCACGCTTTTTCCTGCTTTGTCAGCAACCTAAAACCGGAGCCTGGACTCCGGTTTTTTATTACCAACGCTAATCTTAAGCCACGCTAACCGCCGGGACGTCAGCACGTTTCAGCAGCGCGTAAGACACACCCGCCAAGAGCGTACCGGCAATAATCGCCACCAGATACAGCAGTACCGGAGTGATAGCGCCAGGGATCAGCAGCACGAACAACCCGCCGTGCGGCGCCATCAGTTTGGCACCAAACGCCATGGACAGCGCACCGGTCAGCGCGCCACCAGCGATGCAGCATGGCAGCACGCGCATCGGGTCACGGGCGGCAAACGGGATCGCCCCTTCGGAGATAAAGCACAGGCCCAACACCAGCGCCGCTTTCCCGCCTTCCTGTTGTGACTTGTCGAACTTGCGACGCGCCAGCAGCGTTGCCAACCCCATCGCCAGTGGTGGCACCATACCGGCAGCCATAATCGCCGCCATCGGTGCATACACCGAAGAACTCAACAATGCCACGCCAAAGGCATAGGCCGCCTTGTTGACTGGCCCCCCCATATCGGTACACATCATGGCACCAAGTATCGCGCCCAGCAGCACCGCATTCGCGGTACCCAGCGACTGCAGCCAGTGGGTCAGACCTTCCATGATTTTCGCCACCGGCGTACCGACGATGAAGATCATGATCAGGCCAACGATCAGGCTGGCAACCAGCGGAATAATCAGGATCGGTTTCAGCGCTTCCATACTCTGCGGCAAACGCAGTTTGGTGCTGATAAATTTGGCGACATACCCCGCCAGGAAACCGGCAATGATACCGCCGAGGAAACCGGCTCCGGTGCTCACGGCCAGCATGCCGCCAATCAACCCTGGCGTCAGACCCGGACGGTCAGCAATAGAGAACGCGATAAAACCAGCCAGCACCGGCACCATCAGTGCAAAGGCCGACCCCCCACCGATCTGCATCAATGCAGCCGCCAGCGTGCCTTTGACTTCGAACGCCTTGATACCGAATACGAATGACAGTGCAATACACAGACCGCCCGCCACTACCATCGGCAGCATATAAGACACACCGGTCAACAGGTGACGATAAGGCCCGGCACTCTCTTTCTTCTTGCCGTCTGCGGCCGGAGCACCGCTTTTTTGCGGCTGGAAAATCTCGGCTTCGGCCTGCGCCTTGTCCAGTTCCTGCGCGGTTTTCTTGAGCGCCAGCCCGGTAGAGGTGCGATACATCGGCTTGCCGGCAAATTTCTCCAGCTCCACTTCAATATCGGCCGCTACGATCACCAGATCCGCCGCCGCTACTTCTTCAGGCGTAATGGCATTGCCAGCACCGACAGAACCGCGGGTTTCAACCTTTACCCACCAGCCGCGTTTTTTGGCTTCGCTCTCAATCGCCTCTGCCGCCATAAAGGTATGCGCCACACCCGTTGGACAAGCGGTGATCGCCACAATGCGTTTTTGACCGGCTGGCTTGACCGTCGCGACAGTTGCCGCCGCCGGTGCCTGCCAGTTTTTTGCCTCAGCGATAGCCTGCGTCAGGAAGGCTTCAGGTTCACGCACCGCGTGCTCCACATCGCCCACATAAACCCGCTTGCCATTCAGCTTGGCGTCAGCAGGCGCAGATTGCCCCGCCACTACCACCAGCTCAGCCTCATCCGGGGACTCTACCAGCGTCAGGCCGGCTTTCGCCGCAGCAGCGCCGAGCATGCGTTTCGCCAGGTGACCACGCGCCTGCCCCAGCGAACTGTCTATCATCAGCAGTGTTTTCATTCTGCCTCCCGCTATTGATTAAAAGGTTTCAGGTCGACACGCGCCATCATCGCGGCCAACTGTGGACGGTCGGTCACGCCAACGTTGCTCTGGCTGACGGCCAGCGCAGCTACGGCGGTAGCCAAACGCAAAGTATGTTCACTGGATTCGCGCATCAGCAGGCCATAAATCAGGCCGCCGACCATCGAGTCGCCGGCACCGACGGTACTGACCACTTCGCAGGCCGGTGGCTTGGCGATCCAGGCGCCGGAAGCATTGACCCACAGCGCCCCTTCAGCACCGAGAGAAATCACCACGTGAGCAATGCCCTGATCGCGCAGCGCATGTGCGGCCTCAACCACGTCAGCCAGTTGTGGCAATGGACGACCGGCCCAGATTTCCAGCTCGCGACGGTTGGGTTTCACCAACCATGGCGCGGCTTTCAAGCCGGCAACCAAGGCTTCACGGCTGCTGTCGAAAATGATACACGGGCACTGAGCGCGCAGGCGGACCATCCAGTCTGTAAAGGCATCGGGATCAACCCCGGCCGGAAGACTGCCGCTCACGGCCACCATATCGAACTGACCGAGCCAGCTCAGGGAGTCGGTCACGAAACGTTCCCAATCCTGACCGCTCACCTCAAAGCCGGAGAAGTTGAAATCTGTCACTTCACCGTCTTTTTCCGTCAGCTTGACGTTAATGCGGGTGCGGCCCGGTACCACCTGGAAACGGTTGGCAATGCCCAGATCGCTGAACAGCAGCTGGAAGCCATCCTGGTTATCTTTGCCCAGGAAACCGCCTACCGTCACATCAATGCCCAAATCTTTCAGCACCTTGGCGACGTTAATGCCTTTTCCAGCAGCGTGCAGACCGGCGGTTTTGACCAGATTAACTTCACCGCGCTCGATCTCCGGGCAGAAGCCCACCAGATCGTAAGCCGGATTCAGGGTAATTGTTGCTACTCTTCTGCTCATGCTGCGCCCTCGCCCAGTCCTTCGTTAATGGCCTCACCGATCGCCTTCAGCGCCGATTCAGCATCTTCACCCTTGGCGGTAAAGCGCAGGTGATGTCCTTTCTTCACGCCCAACGCCACGACCTTCATCAGGCTGCGTCCGTTGGCCGGTTTGCCACTGCCATCCAGGTTGGTGACGGTAATTTCGCTCTCGAACTTCTTGATTACGTTGACCAGAGCCGTACCCGGGCGGGCATGCAGGCCGTGTTCGTTGCGAATGACGTACTCAGCACTCAGGGTGGTGTTTTCTTCTTCGACTTCGCTGGTCAACAAGGCCAGCACGGTAACAGCATCGGCGTTCAGCAAGCGTTCAGCTTTATTTGCCAGCAGCAGGTCACTCAGGTAGTTCAGCACCGCCAGCGGTTGCTGGTCAGCTACCGACAACGTCAGCAGCAGCGCGACTTTTTCGCCGTCTTCGTCAAACGCCTGGACAGGGCGGCTCAGGGTAGCCGCGCTGGTCAGATTGCCTTCGGTGCTGTCGCTCAGCCAAATGCCCTGCCCCAGATTCAGTGGCTTGCGGGTAATGACATCGCTGACAAACTGGGCGTTGACCGCGCCGATTTTCTGCAAACGACCGGCATTCAGCGCCTGCAGCGTCATCAGGCTGTCGGCGGCCACATCGAGCGCAATCAGCGAAGCGTCAAATTTGAACTCTGCCGTCAGCTTTTCGCCCATCAGCAGGCTGCGCAGCTCTTCTGCCGAGGTGGTTTTCACCAACTGTTCGGCTACGCTGTCATCGCTCAGCACGTGGGTCAGCTGGCGCAACAGCGCCAGGTGTTCGTCGGAACGGGCGGCGATACCGATAACCACAAAGGCAGTTTGGCCTTCGCCCCACTCAATGCCCTGCGGGAACTGAAATACCTGCACACCGGTGTTCAGCACCAGATCGCGGGTGTCGGTGGTGCCATGCGGAATGGCAATGCCGTTACCCAGGTAAGTGGAAGTTTGCAGCTCGCGCTGCAACATGCCGTCCACATAGGCGGCGCTGACGCAGCCAGCTTCGGTCAGTGCGGCGGCAACCTGTTGGATGGCTTCCTGCTTGCTGCCGGCAGCCGCGCCCAGGTGAATATCTTGCGGTGACAACTGGAACATGATTCTCCTCTCCTGCTGAATTGAATCGTTTCAGCTTCATTGGGAAAAAGGAGCGTTATCGGTACGGAATCATCGCGCCCATAACGCTGAAACGTTTCAAGGAGTGTGTGAGCTGTACCGGCCGAAAGCAAGTTTTCTCAAAATTGATGTGATAGATTTTTGACCTTACGCACACTTCTCCAGAAGGGTTATCCGTTGCGGCACTAAAATGACATACTGTGCTGAAACTTGGCTGACGGAGAACAGCATGACCGTAGTAGCGGGCGTAGGGGTAATCATCGTAAATGAACAAGGGGAAATATTGCTGGGGAAACGCTGCGGTCAGCACGCTCCTTTCTGGTCGATTCCCGGCGGGCATCTGGATGCCGGTGAAACCTTTGAACAGTGCGCTCAGCGTGAGATTGCCGAAGAAACCGGGCTGATGATCACCCCGCCCAGTTTTATCGGTGTCAGCAATAATCTGCAAACCTGGCGCGCCGAAGGGAAACATACAATATCCGTCTGTTTGCTGACGCAGCATCCCGGTGGCATCCCAGCACTCAAAGAACCGGAAAAATGTGCCGAATGGCGTTGGTGCTCTCCGAACCAGTTACCGGAACCCCACTTCGAAGCCAGCCGTAACGCCATTCTTCTTTGGCAAACAGGCCAAGCCTACCAGCCGACGAAATAGCCTTTTCTTTCAGTATTTTTCTGCCCTGTCCATGATCTCGATCATGGGCTGATAGAGACACATCAAAAATTCGTTATATAACCAAAAATATAACGTTGTAAAATCCCTCAAATGACCATTTTTCTGCTAAAAAATAACCCTATAGTATTAGGTGACATTGCTAATGTTACCTATAATTCCTCAGGTATGTCGGCGCTCGGCCAGCACTTTTTTGGCACGATTTTCCTTGGTATTTCATAATTATAAACGGGTTCAATATGACTAATAAATTCACTAGCTTGATAAAAAAGCACCGCTGGGGATGGCTTTGGCTTTTGCTGCTGGGGATTATCCTCGGGGCAGCATTATTAGCGGGTACCGCCACCATATTCCACAAAACCAGCGACACCGCTTTCTGCGTGTCCTGTCATACCATGCAACAGCCGCTGGCCGAATATCAGGGCAGCGTCCATTTCCAGAATCCCAAGGGGATTCGCGCTGAATGCGCCGACTGCCACGTCCCACACGAACCGCTTGATTACCTGTGGACCAAGATCCGCGCGGTAACAGATATTTATGACGAGATGGTGGGCACTATCGATACGCCAGAAAAATATGAGGCGCATAAGCTGGCCATGGCCCAGTCGGTATGGAAGATGTTGAAAGAAAACGACTCCGCCACTTGCCGTTCATGCCACAGCTTTGACGCCATGGACATCACAGCGCAACGGCCTGAAGCGCGTATTCAGCATCCGGTGGCTATCAAGCAGGGTGAAACCTGTATCGATTGCCATAAAGGTGTAGCGCACATTCTGCCGGACATGAGCGGTGCCGCCCAGGCAGGTGCAGCCGAACTGGCGAAGGCCGCAGCTGAAACCTCGCCAACTGCCACCACGCTGTACACCATTGCCACCGAGCCTTTCTTCCTGAAACCGGACGACAGCCACAACGCTGGCAACCTGATGCCATCCACCGAAGTTCAGGTGGTGAAACAGGAAGGCGACAAGGTGCTGGCCAACGTCTCCGGCTGGCAACAGGACGGCGTAAGTGAAGTGTTCTACGCCGCACAGGGCAAGCGTATCCTCAGCGTTCTGCTGGGTGAAGACGCTCGCAAACGGCTGAAAACCGGCACCACCATGACCGATGCTGAAACCAGCCTGGTGTGGCACCAGGTTTCTCTGCAGGTCTGGCTGCCGCGTAAACAACTGATCGACGATCAGCAAAAAATCTGGCGCTACACCGCGGATATGATGTCGGCCAACTGCACCGGCTGTCACGGCCTGACCGCCCTCGATCGCTTCAACGCCAACCAGTGGATCGGCGTTATTAAAGGCATGGCTCCACGCACCTCGCTGACGCAGGAACAACTGCGCGTTCTGACACAATACGTGCAGAAGCACGCCAGTGACATGACGCCTGCCAAACCTGCCAGCTTTAAGGGAGAAGCGAAATGAGCAAATATCAACAACAAGCGTTAAAAATGAGCCGCCGCCGCTTCCTGACCGGCGCTACCGCGTTGGCCGCCGCCCCGTTGCTGGCGGGCCTGTGGCCCAAGTCGGCGTTGGCACAGGCCATCAGCCAGGCACTGCCGCAATTTGTGGTGCTGCGTCAGGCGCAAAAAGGCATTCTGACCGGCGCTCACTGGGGCGCTTTTGAAGCCATAGTACAGGACGGAAAAATGGTCGGCGTGCAGCCGGTCAAGGACGATCCTTACCCGAACGAACTGATCACCATGGCGCCCTATCAGGTGCATGCTGAAAACCGCATCAAATATCCAATGGTGCGTAAAAGCTGGCTGGAAGGTGGCCCCGGCAGCCATACCGAACTGCGCGGCCGCGACGAATGGGTGCGCGTCAGCTGGGACCAGGCGATTGAACTGGTTTGTGGCGAGATCACCCGTTTGCAAAAAGATCGTGGCCCGCAGTCAATCTATGCCGGTTCCTATGGCTGGAAGAGCGTCGGCATGCTGCACAACAGCCGCACGCTGTTGCAACGCCTGATGAACCTGACCGGTGGCTTCCTCGGTTATGCCGGTGACTATTCCACCGGTGCCGCACAGGTGATCATGTCACACGTGGTCGGCTCCATGGAGGTTTACGAACAGCAAACTGCCTGGCCGAACGTGATTGAAAACAGCCAACTGGTGGTGTTGTGGGGCTGTAACCCGATGATCACACTGAAAAACAGTTGGAACGTGCCGGACCATTACGGCCAGACTGGCTTTGAGGCGCTGAAGAAGAAAGGCACCCGCGTGATCAGCATCGACCCGGTGCATAACGACAGCGCCAAATTTATCGATGCGCAGTGGATTGCCCCGCGCCCTTATACCGATGGCGCCATGTTGATCGGTATCGCCCACACGCTGTTGACCGAGAAGTTGCATAACCCGGACTTCCTGAAAACCTACACCGCCGGCTTCGACAAGTTCCAGGCTTATCTGCTGGGCGAAACCGATGGCACGCCGAAAACGGCCGAATGGGCCGCCGATGTTTGCGGTGTCGATGCCAACGTATTGCGCCAACTGGCACGCGACATGGCGAAAAACCGCACCATGATCATGGGCGGTTGGGGCATTCAACGTCAGCATCATGGCGAACAGCAGCACTGGCTGTTGGTCACCGTGGCGGCGATGCTCGGCCAAATCGGTCTGCCGGGCGGGGGCTTCGGCTTCAGCTATCACTACTCTTCCGGCGGCAGCCCGACGGCAAAAGGCGGCATCATTTCCGGTATTTCAGCCGGTAACGCGCCGAAGAATTCACCGGCACCGATCCCGGTGGCACGCATCGCCGAATGCCTGAGCAATCCGGGCAAGACCATTAATTTCAACGGCACTCAGGTCACCTACCCCGAGGTGAAAATGGTGTATGTGGCCGGTGGCAACACCTTCCACCAGCACCAGGACACCAACAATCTGGTCAAGGCCTGGCAACGGCCAGACACCATCGTGGTGAATGAACCATACTGGACCGCCACCGCCAAACACGCCGATATCGTGCTGCCGGCCACCACCAGTTATGAACGTAACGATCTGGAAATGGGCGGCGACTACTCGCAGCTGTATGTGTTCCCGATGCATCAGTGCGTGGAGCCGCAGCATGAGTCGCGCAGCGATTTCGATATCTTCGCGGCCATGGCGGCCAAGCTGGGTGTACAGGATGCCTTTACCGAAGGCAAAGATGAGACTCAGTGGCTCAAAGGCATGTACGACGACATGAAAACCCAGGCACGCGCCGCCCGGGTGGCCCTGCCGCCGTTCGACATGTTCTGGGCATCCAATAACTATGTGCGCTTCCCGGTGCCCAAAGCCAATACCCAATGGGTACGTTTCGCCGACTATCGCGAAAACCCGCTGCTCAATCCGTTGGGGACGCCATCCGGTAAAATCGAGATCTACTCCGACGCCATTGCCAAAATGGAGTATCAGGATTGCCCGGGCATCCCGACCTGGATGCCGCCGCATGAATGGTATCGTGGGCCGGAAGCGGTGAAGTATCCGCTGTCGCTGAACACCGCGCACCCGCTCAACCGTCTGCACTCGCAGCTCGACAATACGCCTCTACGTAAAAAGTACGCGGTAGCGGACCGGGAAGCGATTGTGATCCATCCGCAGGACGCCAAGTCACGCGGCATCGCCAGCGGTGATCTGGTACGTGCTTTTAACGATCGCGGCCAGATCCTGGTGGGAGCGGTAGTCAGTGAAGACGTGCGCCCTGGCGTGGTTCGCATCAGCGAAGGGGCCTGGTTCGATCCAGCCGATCCTTCACAACCAGGCTCGCTGTGCAAGAACGGTAACGTGAACTGCCTGACCTTCGACGTCGGCTCTTCCAGCCTGGCACAGGGGAACTGTGGGCAGATGGCCCAGTTGCAGATCGAGAAGTATCAGGGTGAGGTGCTGAAAAACACCGCGCACGACGTGCCGGCTGGCGCGTAAAGTTTAATCGAGTATTACCAGGGCGATGGTGACATCGCCCTTTTTTATGCCCTTATACCGGAAAAAACTTTTACTATTAAGTTGACCAGTTTCGGCTCCAGCGCTAACCCGCAGATGTTCTGCCCTGGCGCGCGAACACGCCGAACGCACCGGGCGCGAAGCCGTGATGTTCAGTTCGATCCTGCGGGCGCAGCTTTCCCTCGCCTAGGTAATCGGGCTACCGATCGCCTTTGCACTGGCCCTGGGTTTCAGTTTTAAAGTGATGTATCTGGCCGCCGCAGCAGCGTTCATCCTGTATGGCGTGCTGGTGTGGAAAATGCGGCCCTCGAAGCGCAAAACGCCGGTAGCCACCAGCACTACGCTGGAGGCCCCACGACAATACCGTCGCGATACGCTGCTGCTGTTTATGGCCTGCACCTTTATGTGGACCGCCAACAGCATGTACCTGATCAATATGCCGCTGTATATGGTGCATGAGCTGCAGTTGCCGCCCCCCTGTTTACCAATACCACTCGCGTGGGTTGGATTTTAACCAGTTCCATTGCTGGCATGGTGGCGGAAGTCTGGAATTATCACGCGGTGTTTTATTCCGCGCTGGCGATGGTGGTCGGCCTAGTGCTGTGCTTGTGGAAGCTGAAAGACGCGTAAAGCAGGCTTAGGGGGCCGTATCCACTTCCAGCTTGGCCAAATAGATTAGCGCCTGGTCACGGTGGTCGTGACACATTTCGCGGCTGGCCTGCAGGCTGCCACAAACTTTGGGCCGCAGCGGCGAGTGAAACAGGCCACAGCGCAGTTGCTCGCTCAGATGTATGCAGCGGGTATTGGCGGGCTTGCCGTTGGGCATGCCGGGGATCGGGCTGGATATTGAAGGCGCTATACAACAGGCGCCACAGTCGGCACGGCAGTCCATCAGCGAGTCTCTCGGTGGGCTGGCAGAATTGAAGCGCGACAATATCAGTAGCGCTCATCCGCCGCCAGCAGAATCCGGGTTAGCCGCACAATCTTTACATCGCCCTTTTTTGACCATTGATGGGTTCCACTCATACCGGGCTAAAACACGCTTCAAATCACACCGATCACCTAGATTAATGCATGAAACAAGCATATTGACGGCTTTACATGCGCCGACCGCACATGTACCATTGAGCTAGTACAAAAGAACTTACGGTCAATAAGACCACTCAGGAGCAAAAATGTCCGCGGACACCATCCAGAAGCTTTCCCGCCCTTCGGTCCTTGGCGGCGCGATGATCATTGCAGGCACCGCCGTCGGCGCTGGCATGTTCTCCATTCCTATTGTGACTTCTGGCGTGTGGTTCAGCGGCTCGGTCGCGCTGCTGATTTATACTTGGGCCTGCATGCTGATCTCTGGCCTGATGATCCTCGAGGCTGCGTTGCACTACCCGAGCGGTGCCAGCTTCAATACCATCGTCAAGGATCTGCTGGGCAAAAGCTGGAACGCCATTAACGGCATTTCCATCGCCTTTGTGTTGTACATCCTGACTTATGCCTATATTTCCGCCGGTGGCTCAATTATCGCCCACACGCTGGAAGGCATTGTCGGCGTCGGGCAGACCACCGCCGGGCTGGTGTTTGCCATTGTGGTGGCGTTTATCGTCTGGTTGTCCACCCGCGCGGTCGATCGCCTGAGCACCATCCTGATCGGCGGTATGGTGATCACCTTTGTGATGTCGGTGGTCGATATGTTCACTCATGTGCAACCGGCAGTGCTGTTTAACCGCGGCGACAGCCAGGCCAGCTACCTGCCTTACGCCCTTGCGGCGCTGCCTTATCTGCTGACCTCGTTCGGCTATCACGGCAATGTGCCCGGACTAGTGAAGTATTATCACAAGGATAGCGGTGCCGTGGTGCGTAGCCTGGTGTATGGCACGCTGCTGGCGCTGGCGATCTATATCCTGTGGCAATATGTGATCCAGGGCAACATCGCCCGCGACGCCTTCCGACAGGTGATTGCCGAAGGCGGCAATATCGGCAGCCTACTGAAACAGATGGGCAACGTCTCCAGCAGCCAGACCGTGGGTCAACTGCTTAATGCCTTCTCTTATATGGCACTGGCCAGTTCATTCCTTGGGGTCTCGCTTGGCCTGTTCGATTATCTGGCGGACTTCTTCAAATTCAGTGATGACACTGCCGGACGCAGTAAAACCGCGTTGGTGACCTTTGCACCGCCGACCATCGCCGCCCTGCTGTTCCCGAACGGCTTCCTGTACGCCATCGGCTTCGCCGGGCTGGCAGCCACCATTTGGGCGGTGATCATACCGGCCATGATGGCGCGCGCAAGTCGTCGTCGCTTTGCCCAGGCACAATATCGCGCTCCCGGCGGACGGGGAATGATCCTGTTTATCATTTTGTTCGGGGTGATCAACGCCGTTGCACACGTGCTGGCCTTACTGGGTCTGTTGCCGGTCTTCAAGTAATACCGCAGGGGATGGCGTTCGCCATCCCTTTTTCCACCACTGTTTTTGTTTGATCTGCTTGCCTGAAATCATCGGCGCGAGTAACTTGTCGCAACTTACCAAAAACTCTTTATTGCAGGTTATTTTATATGGCAAAGGCTAACGAAATTAAGCGTGGCATGGCGATCAGCTACAACGGCAAACTGCTGCTGGTGAGAGACATTGATGTACAGAGCCCAAGCGCACGCGGTGCCAGTACCTTATACAAAATGCGTTTCTCGGACGTCCGTACCGGGCTGAAGGTAGAAGAGCGTTTCAAGGGTGACGATATTCTGGACACCATTAGCCTGTCCCGCCGTAAAGTGAACTTCTCTTACATCGACGGCGAAGAATACGTGTTTATGGATGACGAGGATTACACCCCTTACATCTTCAAGAAAGACCAGATCGAAGACGAACTGCTGTTCATTCCTGAAGCCGGCCTGCCGGGTATGCAGGTGCTGACGCTGGAAGGCCAGGTATTGGCGCTGGAACTGCCGCAGACCGTGGATATGGAAATTGTCGATACCGCACCGGGCATCAAAGGTGCCTCCGCCAGTGCCCGCAACAAACCGGCCACCATGGCGACCGGCCTGACCATTCAGGTACCGGAATATCTCAGCGCCGGTGACAAAATCCGCATTCATATTGCCGAACGCCGCTATATGAGTCGCGCCGACTAGTTGAAATTCAGGGGCCGATTATGGCCCC